>JAPUGL010000059.1 GCA_027292775.1 Gammaproteobacteria bacterium
GCCGGCGGATCCATTTGCGGCACGTTGGCGGCCCAATCGGCATCCGGACTCAGTGTCCCTCGGGTATAGCCGCTTCTATCGATAGTCTGAGCGAAAATCGTGTAGGCACTGTCGGCGTTGGGCTCGACAACAACGTCATAGGTTTCCGCAACGCCGATTCGAAATTCATCAATCGTAATCGGCTCGATGTTTTGCCCATCAGCGGCGACTACGGTCATCTTCAACCCTGGGATGCGCACGTCGAAAATTGTCATTGCGGCGCCATTGATAAAGCGCAGGCGGACTTTTTCGCCGCGCTTGAACAAACCAAGCCATCCGTCTTCGGGCGTCGCACCGTTCATCAAAAAGGTATAGGTGTAGCCGGTGACATCTGACAAATCACGATCGCTCATCCGCATCTCGTTCCACATCGCGCGATCACTGCGGGTCTGAGCCAGACCTTTTTCCCCGATGTCTCGCCATAAATCACCGGCAGTTCGCCCGCGAAAATTGTAATAATCGCTTTGCTTCTTGAGCTTGGCGTAAATTCTCTCGGGTTTTTCGTCGCTCCAATCGGATAGCAAGACCACATAGTCCCTATCGAAACTGACTGGATCAGTCCCGATCGGATCGATGACGATGGCACCATACAGCCCCGTCTGCTCCTGAAAACGCGAATGGCTGTGATACCAGAATGTGCCGTTTTGCCGGACGTCGAATTGATAGGTAAACGTTTCGCCGGGCTTTATGCCATCAAAACTGATGCCTGGCACACCGTCCATTTCGGCTGGAAGAATCATTCCGTGCCAGTGAATAGACGAGTCGTGAGCCAGATAATTGGTTACCCGCAACGTTACCCGATCGCCCTCGCGCCAACGCAAGATTGGCGCAGGCACAGAACCATTGACAGCAGTTGCCTGTCGCTCCTTGCCGGTGAAATTGACAGGTTGATAGCCGATACTGAGATCGAATTGCGTGCCTGTGAGAGTCGTGATCGCTGTTCGACTGCCCGGATTCGCGTAGGACAACCGACTAGTCAGGCCGCAACCTAGAAGCGCACTGCCCGCTGCTACGCCCGTTACAAAGCTCCGACGTGACATTAATGCCGATTGCGCAGGCCGGATAATTCTATTTTCATGTTTCATAAATGACCTTAGAAGGTTACCGGACTAGTGTGTATGGGTACTCGGATCGTGCTCTTCTGGCTCCGGAGGTATCTCCCCGGTTCGCTCCGAATGATCGTTATCTGTGTGGCCATCATCGAGAATGGTGTCTTCGCTAGTTGCGTTATCGTGCGCATGCCCCTCGTCTGCCGAATCGTTGCTGTGATGTCCCATGCCCCCTGCGTTGTCCAATAGATCCTGGTACTGGGTTGCGTCGAGTTCAGGTAGTTTTGTCATAAACGCGACAACCGGCCAAATGGCGTCGTCGTCATGTGTCGCGCCCCACGCCGGCATGCCCGTCATCTTGATGCCGTGTTTTGTCACCCAGAAAAGCTCAGCCGGTGACATTTCCATTGCTGATTCCGCAAGATCAGGTGGTGGGGGATTCAAGCCCTGGCCCATCGCCTCGGGAGTTTGTCCGGGTGCCCCATGACACCCGGCGCACATTCCGTTGAAGTCATTGACGCCGGCACGTGCCAAAGCGTCGTCATGCAGATTTGGCACCTCAATATCCTTCGCCTGCCGTTCTACCGATGCATGTGAAGTCGTCGAAAGTAACCAGGTAACGATACTGCTATGCGAGGAGCTTGCACTAACGTCGTAGATGCCTGAAAAGGCGAAGCCGACGACAGCAGCCACACCGATGGCGCCGGCGATTATGAGTTTTGTAAGTATTTTCATAAATGTCTCTGTTTCTTTGTTGTCAGCACGTGTAAATGCGGCTTTCGATTGCAAAAAATGCAATAACACCGGGGTGAGAGCCGAGCGTCGGGCGACGGAGTCGCGAGGACCAAGCCGCGTCCGTTACGCGGCGCTCAACTAGGAGTTAGGGTTGGGAGGTCGAAACAGGGAGTTAGGATCGGGGTTGCTGTGAAAGCCTATATATACTGGATTGGGCAGGCTTTGATTATCTAACAACGAATCCATTGACTCAGAGCCGATGGCGCTGTGTGTGCCTGTGGATGATGTGCATACGGAGATGCAGCTCACGCAGCATTCGCAATCTATGGCAGACGATTCGCTGTTGTCGGTACCGCCATGATGCGAAATTGTCTCTTGCGCTGAATCATGACCATTTTGCGCTGCCATGTCATTGTGCGCCGACACGTCAATGAAGATATTTCGCGATGGTGGCTGATCCAGTTGGGTGCAAGGAACAACTGCGTTTGCCCATAGCGACAGTGGCGACGCGACTCCAAGCAATACGATCAGTATTGTGCACAAAACCTTCATAAATTTAAGCCTAGACCCTTCATCGGAACAGCACAATGTCAGAGGTCCAATTAGACATCAAAGTTCCACAATCCAGCAATTTCTCTCAATTTTTCGATTATTTGACGGCGTTGTCGCGAGTCGATATTTTCCCCGACTATTTCGATTTCCCGCCTAGTCGTCAACACAAGGCTGCAGAGCGACAGTAAAAGGAATTAAGCTCTCGTGCAGGCTAAGTCGCGGCACCGTTTATTCGCAGGCATTCGTATACAATTCTTGCATTCTTGTGAAGTAGCATGAAGATCTACCGAGACTGTCCGCTTCTGGCCGTTAGCGGCCCTTCATATCAGCGGGGATCGAGTCGCTTGAATGACCGCTTTCGGGAAAAGCAGACGTTAGCACTCGATCAATACGGCACACCATCCCGATTCGTAAACTCGTGCTCGCCTTCTTCATTGGCTTTGTATAACAGGTCAATGTCCGGATAGAAGACCTCGTCCTGAGGATTGCGGTCGCCGATTTCCAGATACGATGCTACCTCGTTACTCTTGTTAATCAGGTGATGGCCGTTTGCGTCGCCAGCAGGAAATCCCGCGACCATGCCCGGCGTCAGGATCTGTTCGCCAGCGTCCGTAATCAGGGTCAGCTCGCCAGAGACAACAAAGACGAACTCGTCCTCATGCGTGTGCCAGTGTCTTTGCGACGACCAGGTGCCGGGCAACAACTCGACGAGATTGACGCCATAGCGAGACAGTCCAAAGGCATCGCCGAGCACGCGTTTCCGCCTGGCAACGACATCCTCACGATAAGGCTCCGGATAGCCTGTTCCGGTTCGGGTCTCGATATCCAGAGGGTCTATTCCCCCATGTCGCAATTGACTCATTTTCCTCTCCCATTAATGCCTGGAATTTGCGGCTATTCGCGATCGTGAGCAAATTTTGATTTACTTTACGGCAGGAATCCATAGAAAGGCATCAGCCCCGGCGCTGACAGGCTCAGTTCATGAATGAAAACAGACGACGCTTCCTGAAGACAAGCCTGCTGGGAACGGCAGTGGCTGCGGCAGGACAAATGCCGGGGGCATTGGCACGAGAGACCGATTCGAAGCAAGCAAGCGGTGGCTTGAAGATCCTCATTCTAGGCGGCACCGGATATATCGGGCCGCACATGGTTCGCGAAGCTTTGCGTCGCAGACACGATGTCACCTTATTCAATCGTGGAAAAACCGCCCGCACGCTTTTCCGTGATCTCGAATTGCTGATCGGCGACCGTGACAACGGTCTCGATGCTTTGAAGGATCGCAGCTGGGACGCCGTAATCGATAACTCGGGCTATGTGCCTCGTCATGTCACGGATTCAGCGCGCCTCCTGTCTCCGTCCGTTTCTCACTACGTGTTTGTTTCCTCGATATCCGCATACGCGAGTTTTACCGGTGCGAACGATGAAGACTCGCCTCTGGCAACAATGCCCGACGAGTCGGTTGAGGAAGTAACGGGCGGTACTTACGGTCCCATGAAAGCACTGTGCGAGCAACGTGCTGTGGCGGAGATGCGCGAAGATCGAGTGACGATCCTGCGTCCAACCT
>JAPUGL010000006.1 GCA_027292775.1 Gammaproteobacteria bacterium
TTTCATCCCCTTTGACCTCTTCCTCGATGTAGTCCACACCCAAGCCCAGGGCGATCCGGTTAACGAAATTGAAATAGGCGGTGACCAGCGTAATATCCAGGATATCGCGATCCGACAGGCCGAGGTCACGCAGTTTCTGCACATCGTCAGCGCTGACCTGGTGCGGGTTCGTCGTGAGTTTCGCCGCATGTTGCAGCATCCCAGCAAGCCGGTCGTCTAGTGCGTCTAATGTATCTGCATTGCGGATCGTCGACAAAACCTGCGGATCTTTTTCGTAGCGGGCGAGTGGTTCGTAGTGATGATTTACACAGTAGGCACACTCGTTATTGGCCGAAACAACGACCGCAATGGCTTCACGCTCCTTTCGACTCAGGCCAGACTGGGCAAACATCAGGTGCATGTATAAATCGACATGGGTTTTCAGCGCGCCCGGATTGAGGCTGTGTACCTGCAGAATATTGGCCAATTTGCCACGGCTTTTTAGCAACTCGTCATAAACTGCACGCAGTTCGCCTTCGGCGTCATGCTCTTCAATCTCATTTATCCAGGCCATGACCGGTCTCCGTTAATTGGCAGCAGCTAATTTGTGAACAGGTCAAAAATATTCCCCAGCATGCTGCTATCTGCCTTATACAGATCCGTGTACATGCAGTGGTCACAAGTGACGGTCGTAAATCGTGCACCCTGCACGTCAAAAATCTTGCTCCAGAAGCCGCCTGCGCCTCGAATCTCGCCGGTAGAATAGTTGTTACGACTGCATTTTGGGCAACGGTAGTTCGCCGCCATCGGGGCATGTTTTGCCATTTTGAACTCCTCTTTAAAAGGGCTGCCACCGCGACTGGCGGCTTCAGTTGCGTGCAAAGGTTTTTTCGCTGTCGCGGAAACTCTTAAATTCCAGGGCGTTGCCCGCCGGGTCGCGAACAAAGAATGTGCCTTGTTCACCGGGCTGATCCTGGAATCGTATCCGTGGCTCGATCAGGAAAGAAAACCTGGACTGGCGAATACGCTCCGCCATTTCTTCCCATTCATCCCACGGCAAAATCAGTCCAAAGTGAGGCACCGGCACCTGGTCACCATCGACCGGGTTGCTCGCTTCAACGCCCTTTGAATCCGCCAGGTGCGCAGTGATTTGATGACCGCGCAGATTAAAATCAATCCACCTCTTGTCTTTACGTCCGAGAGAGCATCCGAGCACGCCGGCGTAAAAAGATTCTGCCTGTTCGATGTCATCGACGACAAACGCCAGGTGAAAAGGAGTCATTTCAGTCATTGGCAGCCTCTCCTAGCCAGTCGCGTGGAAGCAGGTAATTCTCGTACAAATCGAGCTCGGCGCTGCCGGCATCCGGTTTCCAGTCATAAGCCCAGCGCACCAACGGTGGCAATGACATCAGGATGGATTCGGTACGGCCACCGGACTGCAGGCCGAACAAAGTGCCGCGGTCATAAACCAGGTTGAATTCCACGTAACGGCCCCTGCGGTAGAGTTGAAATTGCCGTTCACGGTCACCGTATTCATGATTTTTTCGTCGTTCGACTATCGGCGCATAGGCTTTCAGATAGCTGTCGCCGACGCTGCGCAGAAAAGCGAAACTGGTGTCGAAGTCCCATTCGTTCAAATCGTCGAAAAACAAGCCACCGACGCCGCGCGTCTCGCCACGGTGTGGAAGATAAAAATATTCGTCGCACCATTTCTTGAAACGCGGATACACGTCTTCGCCAAATGGCTCGCAGGTGGCTTTGGCCTGCCGGTGCCATTGAACAGCATCTTCGCGGAATGGGTAATAGGGGGTCAGGTCGAGTCCGCCGCCAAACCACCAGACGATTTCTCCATCCGGTTGCGCAGCCTGGAAGTAGCGGATATTGGCATGACTGGTGGGAACATAGGGGTTCTCCGGGTGTATCACCAGTGAGACGCCGGTGGCCTGGAAACTGGCGCCTGCCAGCTCCGGCCGTCCCGCCGTCGCCGATTTCGGCAGGCCCTCTCCTGTCACATGAGAAAAATTGACGCCGGCTTGCTCAAATACTTCACCATCGCTCATGACCCGTGTCACGCCACCACCGCCATGTTTGCTTCTGTCCCAGCGATCCTCGGCAAAGCGGGACCCGCCATCCAGATCTTCCAGCCCGGCACAGATATCGTTCTGCAAGGATTTCAGGTAGTCGATAACCGCATCGATGTCGCTTTTCATTACCCTGGTCCCGCGCGCAGCACTTTTCCGGTATCAGCATCGCGCAATTCGGTTGGTCCGCCAAGTCCTCCGGTCTCCCCAGGCGTGATCATGTCAACCAGGTCTCCGAACATTCGTTGCACCGCCAGCCGGCTTGATGCCGGCGGCCGGCCGGAAATATTGGCGCTGGTGGATACCAGAGCGGAATCAGCCGCGTCGCACAGCGCTCGTACTATCGGGTGCTGGCTGATTCGGACGGCAATCGTATCGCGGTCACCGGTGATCCACCGGGGCGTCTCGGTATTGGCAGCAACCACCCAGGTTACCGGCGATTTTTCCTGCGCCAGGAGGCGAGCCATGGTTTTGTCGCCAAGCCTGCCGAGATATGGCAGGAGTTGACATATGGATGAGGCCACGAGGACAAAACCGAGGTCTGGATTTCGGTTTTTCATGTCCAGTATGCGCTGGATAGCGGTGGCATTTTCCGGCAGGCAACCTAGGCCAAAGACGCCTTCGGTCGGATAGGCGATAACGCCACCTGCTGCAAGCACTCCGGTTGCCAGGCGCAGGTTATGCCGGCTAATCATTGTCCTGATCTGAGGTCATTTTCTTTTTCCTGGCCTTCTTCTTCTTCTTCTTTTTCTTTTTCTTTTTGGCTTTCTTTTTCGCCGGGGACTTTTTCTCAGCGGTTTTCTTGGTCGCGCCTTTCTTGCGCGCGCCCCTGGCTGGCGCTGCGGCCAGCAAGGCCTGGCACTCTTCCAGCGTCAGCCCCTTCGGGTCTCTGTCTTTGGGAACCCTCGCGTTCTTTGTTTTGTCGGTGATATACGGGCCCCACCGGCCGTTGAGAATCTGAATCTTCTGATCCGGAAAATCCCGAATCAGTCTGTTGGCATCGTATTCTTTCTTGTCCCGAACAAGCTCCTGCGCACGCTCGTGTTCGATCGTATAAGGGTCGTCGTCCTTCTTGAGGGAGACAAACTTGTCGCCATAACGAACATAGGGACCGAAGCGCCCTATGCTGACCGACATCGGCTCTCCTTCAGGCGTATCACCGAGGTCGCGCGGCAGTTTGAAAAGTTCGAGCGCCTCATCCAGACCTATGGTGTCCAGGCTTTGTTCTTTGCGGAGACCGGCGAATTTCGGCTTATCTTCTTCTTCGCGCGTGCCGATTTGCGCGAACGGCCCGTATCTGCCCATGCGCACGCTGAGCTCACGACCACTTTTAGGGTCGGTCCCGAGTACACGTTTTTTCAACGCATCGGCCCGGCTTACCGATTCCTCTTTTTCGGCGATCCGCTTTTTGAACGGGGCCCAGAAACTTTCCAGCAACGGCACCCATTGTTTCTCGCCCCGGGATATTGCATCGAGATCATCTTCCATGTTGGCGGTGAAAAGGTAGTCCACATACTGTTCAAAATGAACCGTCAAAAAGTCACTGACGATTTTTCCTATGTCGGTCGGGAAAAACCGGCGGCGATCGATTTCCACATACTCTCTGCGTTGCAGCGTGGAAATTATGTTGGCATAAGTCGAAGGACGGCCAATGCCATATTCTTCCAATTCCTTGACCAGGCTGGCCTCGCTGTAGCGTGGCTTTGGCTCTGTGAAATGTTGGTCACTGACGATTTCCTTTAGCCCCAACACATCGCCTTCGGCCAGCGGCGGCAATAACCGATCTTGCTCGTCCACGGCGTTTTCGCGGCCTTCGTGATAGATCGCCAAAAATCCCGGCTGTACCAGCACCGAGCCATTGGCTCTGAAACGGCCGACCGGGCTGGCGTCGTTTCCGGCAGCCAGGTCAACGGCCAGCGTGTCGTAAACGGCGTGCACCATCTGGCAGGCCAACGTGCGCTGCCAAATGAGACGATATAATTTAAGCAGATCATCCTCGACCTTTCCCACAAGATGTTCTGGAAGAACCTCCGGGTTGGTCGGGCGTATCGCCTCGTGCGCTTCCTGCGCGTTTTTCGATTTGGTCTTGTACAGGCGTGACTGACCGGGCACCTGGTCCTTGCCATATTTTTCAGAGATTACAGTTCGCAAACCATCGATTGCCTCGCTGGCGAGATTGACCGAGTCAGTCCGCATATAGGTAATCAGGCCAACCTGCCCATCGCCAACATCCAGGCCTTCATACAGCTTTTGTGCCGCACGCATGGTCCGCTGTGCACCAAATCCAAGATTTCGTGAAGCATCCTGTTGTAGCGTGGAGGTCGTAAACGGCGGTGCCGGGTTTCGTTTTCGTTGTTTCCGGTCCACCTGGACAACGGTGAGCCGGCCATCGGCGGCGGCTGTTAACGCAGCCTCGACTTCACCGGCCTGCTGTTGCCCGGTGATACTGAACTGCTCGATTTTCTCGCCGTTGTACTCGGTGAGTCTTGCAGTGAAGTCTTGCTGCTCCTTGCTAAGTGATGCCGCGACGGTCCAGTATTCACGCGGGTTGAAGGCATCGATCTCTTTTTCACGTTCGACGATCAATCTGAGCGCTGGACTTTGTACGCGCCCGGCAGACAACTTCGGACGGATTTTTTTCCACAACAGCGGCGAAAGATTAAAACCGACCAGGTAGTCCAGCGCCCGGCGTGCCTGTTGTGCATTGATCAAATCGAAATCCAGCTCGCGTGGGTTCTCGATCGCTTCTTGCACCGCGTTTTTCGTAATCTCGTGAAAAACGACGCGGTAAACAGGCTTGTCATTCAGCGCTTTTCGTTCCTTCAGCAATTCATAAAGATGCCAGGAGATTGCTTCTCCCTCGCGATCGGGATCGGTCGCCAGGTAGAGAGCATCGGCAGTTTTCAACGCCTTCGCTATCGCATCGACATGCTTCTTGTTTTTGTCGATGATCTGGTAGGTCATGCTGAATCCGTCGGCTGGATCAACCGCACCGTCTTTTGATATTAGATCGCGGATATGGCCATAAGTGGCCAGCACCTTGAAGTCCTTTCCGAGGTACTTCTCGATCGTTTTTTCCTTGGCCGGCGACTCTACGATGATCAGGTATTTACTCATTTCTTGTTCTTCGATGCTTGGTCTTCGAATTTTGCAAACGTTTTCCGAACGCCCGGTACAGGCTCGCCGCGGATTGTAGCCATTTCCGGGGGAATAAAAAAAGATACCGCGGCCGATCCGCGGTATACGCTGGTCCGGTCGCCGGGCACTGAATCAATGCAGGGCGCTGGCAGCCTCGTCGAAAACCAGGTCTTCCATACGCGCATAGGCGGACTCCTGGCCCGGCTGACTAAACAACACCATCAGGACCACCCACTTTATCTGTTCGACATCGATATCCGGGTTGCCCAGTGCCATTAGTCGGTCAATCACCAGCTCCCGCTGGCTTGTGGAAAGAATTTCCAGCTGTTCAAGGTAGAGCAGAAATCCACGACAGGACGAATCCAGCCGGGTCAATTCTATTGAGTCGTAGATACGGGTCGCGCGCTCGGTGAGAGCACTCCTTGCCGCAGCTTCCTGGCCACTGGTCAGACCATCCAGCCACTCCAGCGCCCGGTCAATTTCCAGGTCGCCGAAGCCGGCTTGCTCGAGTTCGTCACGCATCTCATTGTGATCCGGCTCTTCTTCGATATCGTTGTCCATATAGGTCTCAAAAAGGTACATCAGCACATCGAGCACGTTTTCTCTCATTCCTTAATCCCTTTTGCGCCTCGTCGTTTTGCAGTAGCGTCCACCGGGCGCCGTTTGTACCAGGCCCTGGAGCTCCAGTATCAGAAGCATGGAGGAAACCTCACGTGCCGTCAATCCGCTCCGTTCCGCCAAGGTATCGATGGGTAGCGTCTCTTCGCCAAGCGTAATCAGAAGCTGCTGGTGACTATGGTCCTGGTCCGCCTCCGGCGTCCCGGGTTCCTGCGGTTCGTCCTGGTAAGCCGTTTCGGCCAGGACACTGACCATCGCGCCAATCTCCTCGAATATGTCAGCCGCCGATTCGACCAGCTTCGCCCCCTGGCGAATCAGCTGATGGCAGCCTCGCGACTGGGGGCTGTGTATGGAACCGGGCACCGCGAAGACTTCACGGCCCTGCTCGGCTGCGTGCCTGGCCGTAATCAGCGAGCCGCTGCCCCGGGCAGCCTCCACGACCAATGTGCCCACCGCCAGCCCACTCACGATGCGATTTCGTTGCGGAAAGTTCTTACGGGACGGTGGCGTGCCCGGTGGAAACTCGCTGATCAGCGCGCCGTCTTCGATGATTGATTCCGCCAGCAATTCCTGTCCCGCCGGGTAAACCCGGTCGAGCCCGCAACCATAGACTGCGATCGTGACGCCACCGGCATCCAGCGCGCCGCGGTGGCTCGCGCTGTCGATACCCAGCGCGAGTCCCGAAGTAATTGCGAGACCGCTGGCCGACAAATGCCGGGCAAACATTCTCGCCGTATCCAGTCCGGCGGGTGTCGGATTGCGACTGCCGACCATAGCCAGTTGAGGCAACCCCAGGCAGTCTTTTTTGCCACGGACGAACAGCAGTATCGGTGGGCCGGGGATGGTCTTCAGTAGTGCAGGATAGGCCTCATCGTCGAGAGCCAGAAAATGATTATTATCGCGGCCAAGCCATTCGAGGCTGCGTTCCAGGGTGTCGCTATCGGGTTCGCGCATGGCGCGGCGTGTTTCAGCCGATATACCCAATGCCTGCAGGTCTTGATTGCCGGCTGAGAATACGTCGGCGATACTACCGAAGTGCTGGAGGAGTTCGGCAGCTCTTCTGGCGCCAATACCTGGTGCCTGGAGCAGCGTGAGCCACAGGCCGGGGTCGGACATACGAGGTCTCCCGCACAGACGCCTAATGGACGAAGGCGGGGAATTCCGCCGCGTATCAGGGGCTGCGAACCAGGTCGTGCTTCCTAATTTCGCTGGTTGCCGCGACGATCAATGCGTAACTGATGCGATCATAAGCCTTGAACACCATCATCGTACCGGCTTGCTCGTCGGGCAAGTTGACTTTCTCGTCAAATAGGCCGCCTTCAAAGCGATCACGGACTGCCCCGCCCTTGTGAAAAATGGTCAGCAGATTGCCTTCCTCGATACCGTGTCTGGCGCCGCGATTGATAACCACGACCTGGTTACTGCCGGTCACACTGATGGCATCCAGGATGCTGATGATGCTTCCGTCGACTTGTCGAGATGGCGCGCTCGGAAAGAAGTTCAACGGCAAGGTCTGATCGTCACGCAATAGGCGGTCCCCGTTCAGGACTTCGCGTGTAGTTATGACCAGGACCAGACTCGTCGGATCACCAGTGCGCGTTGTCCGGGCTTCTCCCGCATACACGCCGTCATACCCAATCACGGCATTGTCATCGGGGTCGCGTAGTTTGTCGCCGATTTTTACGACATTAAACACATCGCCGATCTCGGGCGCGACACGGAATCCCCTGGCATAGATCGTATTGCCTGAGCCGCTGATCAGATGCTTGTCTTTCGATGACAGAATGTATGGCATCTTTTTGACCTGGTCGGTCGGCAGCACCGATGGCATGGAAAGGAATGCCTTGATGGCGCTATACGGAATGGACGTAATTGCATCGTCCAGGTCTTCGTAGCGGATCCGTGGCGAAACTCGTATCGCGTCGCCGCGATCTACAGCCCGGTCCCCGCCTCGCTCGACTATGATTCTCGGCCGCCCTTCGACCCAGATCAGATTCAGGATGTCACCCGGGTAGATCAGATGCGGATTTTCAATTTGTTCATTGACGTACCAGATTTCAGGCCAGAACCATGGATCTTTCAGGAACATCGTCGAGATATCCCACAAGGTGTCGCCCTTTTGGACGACATACTGATCCGGGTGGTTCGATGCCAGCCGGACCGGAGCGGGATCGGCCACAGGGTCTGCGACCTGGCCATAGGTCCTGGGCACAGGCTGCGACTGCGCTACCTGGCGCGGTTGGGGAGTTTGAGCCGTACTCACCTGCGCGGCCGGCACAGGGTTGCCGGCACAGCCAGCCAATAGCGGCAGACTACCGGAAATTAAGACCAGGGTGATTTGCTGGGCGATACGCTTGGGCCGGGACATATCCGTTCATCCTTTTGCTAGCTAGTGCCGGTTGCGGTAATTGGGCTGTTATAATCGCTATACGCCCATGACGCAACAAACTGCGTCACGCTTGACCAATCCATCCATGGCGGTTCTGTAGCGGACACAGCTGTCGTGGATTACCGACATCAAATTCAATAATGTCATGCAGTTAGCCGCATTATATATGAAAACACAAGAAAATTTGACTGAATATCAATGGCAATACTGACAATACTCGAGTTTCCAGACCCGCGGTTGCGACGCAAAGCGGTACCGGTTGAGGTCGTTGACGAAAAAATCCGAACCCTGATCGACGACCTGCTGGAAACCATGTATGACGCTCCGGGTATCGGCCTTGCCGCAACCCAGGTCGATGTTCACCAGCGGGTGCTTGTTGCCGACATATCTGATGACAAATCGACGCCGCTGGTTTTGATCAACCCTGAAATCCTGTCTCGTGACGGGGTTGAAATCACCGAGGAAGGTTGTCTGTCAGTACCCGGTGTTTATGAAAAAGTGGAACGGGCAGAGCACATTACATTCAGGGCATTGGACCGCGATGGCAAAGGCATCGAGATGGAAGCCCGTGGTCTGCTCGCGGTATGCGTTCAGCACGAGTGTGACCACCTGGATGGCAAATTGTTTGTCGATTACCTGTCCGAGCTGAAGCGGCAGAGAATAAGAAAACGCGTGCAAAAGGCCCATCGTCAGGAAAGCAACCAGCCGCACAGGGCACCTGCGATCTGACGACCGCAACAGGCTTTTGAAAGGTATCCGACCGTGCGCATTGTTTTTGCAGGAACACCCGATTTTTCCTTGCCGGTCCTGGAATCTCTGATCGCGGAAAATGATCGCTCGGAAACGGAAATCGTCGCCGTATTTACCCAGCCGGACCGTCCGGCCGGACGCGGGCGCCGACTGAGCACCAGTCCGGTCAAGAAAGTCGCGACCGCTGCGGGGCTAAGAATCGAGCAACCCGAAACGCTCAAATCGCCCGCCGTACAGAAAACACTGCTCGGCCTAGGGCCGGATATGATAGTCGTTGTCGCCTATGGCCTGTTGTTGCCGAAAGCCGTGCTTGACCTGCCGCGCCTCGCCTGCGTCAACGTACACGCCTCTTTGCTGCCTCGCTGGCGAGGAGCCGCGCCGATACAAAGAGCAATTCTTGCCGGCGACGAACGCACCGGTGTCAGCATTATGAAAATGAGCGAGGGCCTGGACGAGGGGCCGTTGTACCTGAGCCGGGAGCTGGAAATTCGGTCTGATGAGACGGGCGCCAGCCTGCATCAGCGGCTGGCAGAATTGGGGGCGATGGCACTGACGGAGGCTTTGCCGGGTATCGTCGACGGCACGGCCCCGGTGCAGCCGCAGGATGAAGAGCAAGCTTGTTACGCGGACAAGATATCCAAGAGCGACGCCCGCCTGGACTTCAATCTTGGCGCCGGGCACCTGGAGCGCATGGTCAGAGCTTTCAACGCATGGCCAATTGCATGGTGCCGATGGCGCCGGGATGACGCGGACTCGGAGCAAACCCTGCGAATCTGGCAAGCGAAAGCCGATGGGCCAGGCGCTTCCGGCTTGCCTCCGGGTACTGTCGTTTCCGCGAGCAAGGATGGCATCAGGATTGCGACCGTCGCCGGCGATCTGATCGCCGAGCGCCTGCAGTTGCCGGGCCGCAAACCCCAGGCCGCGGCCGATTTCTGTAATGCCTGTGATCTCAATGGCCTGCAGCTCTATTGAGCCGATGGTGATGGTTTGAGCGAATCGTCGCGGACCCGCGCAGCCGCTGCCAGGACACTAACCGCAGTACTCGACGGACAATCACTTGATGCCGCTATGTCCCGGTTTGTACCGCCGGGTGAGCAGGCGGCCTTGTACAAGGCGCTTGTCTATCACAGCGTGCGCTGGCAACTGCGTCTGTCCCGGCTGACCGGTCTTTTGCTGGACAGGCCTCTGCGGATGCGCGATCGCGTCATCGATGCCTTGCTGCAGGTAGGCCTGTGCCAGTTGTCGGTAATGCATGCGCCGGACCATGCCGCGGTGTCCGAAACAGTCAATGCGGCGCGGGATCTTGGCAAGCCTGGATTGGCCGGACTGGTCAACGGGGTGTTGCGCAAATACCTTCGTGCCCGGGATGCACTCGAGGCGGAGTTGGACCAGGACCCGGTTGCGGCCAGTGCGCATCCGGGCTGGGTGCTGGATGTTTTGCGCAAGGACTGGCCGGAGCACTGGAGAGAGATCGTCGCCAATGGCAATCTGCAGGCGCCAATGTGGCTCAGGGTGAACAGGACGCAGACCAGCGTCCGCGATTACCTGCAGGAACTAAGCGACCATGGCCATGATGCGACCCTGTCGGCATGGGCGGATGACGGGATTCGCCTGGATAAGCCCTGCGACGTCGACGACCTGCCGGGCTTCGGACAAGGCCGGGTTTCGGTCCAGGATGGGGCGGCACAATTGGCCAGCCAGTTGCTGTTGCCGGTCGCCGGGCAGCGGGTTCTGGATGCCTGTGCCGCACCGGGCGGGAAAACGGGCCACTTGCTGGAACTTGTCGGCGGGGATATCGACCTGCTTGCGCTGGACCGGGACCCGCAGCGTCTACGCAAGGTTGACGAAACCCTGGAGCGGCTTGGGTGGACTGCCACGACGCGAGCGTCGGATGCTGCGAACCCGGATGACTGGTGGGACGGCAAGCCGTTTCAAAGGATACTGCTTGATACTCCATGCAGCGGTAGTGGCGTTATCCGCCGGCATCCGGACATCAAATTATTGCGCAGGAGCAGCGATATCGACGATCTGGCCGACCGGCAAAACGCTCTGCTCGACGGATTGTGGCCCACGCTGGATCAAGGAGGGCTTATGCTTTATTGCAGCTGCTCGGTGTTCCGGCAAGAGAACCAGCAGCAGATCGATCGCTTCGTGAATACCTATTCCGATGCAGAATTATTGCCACTATCTGATAGGCTTAGGGGCCGTTTTGGAGATGGTCGGGGCCCGGGTTTTCAGGTGTTTCCCGGTGAGGAGGGAATGGACGGATTTTTCTACGCGGTATTGAGGAAATTGAGTGTAACGACAGGTTGATGGGCATGAACGGCACAACATCTCCGGATAGAATCTGGCTGGCGTTTTTGGCGTTGGCCTGCTGCTGTGTCCTGCCTGTGGGAACTGCCGATGCTGCCAGGGATACGCCCCGCTTCGAGATTCGATCAGCTTATGCTGAACTGGAAGACGCCGTGTATTTTTTGCATGCCAGGATTAATTATCCACTCAGTAAGCAGGCGCTGGAAGCGCTGCAAAGCGGAGTGGAACTGAATTTCCAGTTACGTATCGAAGTCAACCGCGTTCGCCGCTATATACCGGATGCCAACGTGGCGACTCTTCTGCAACGTTACCAACTGCGGTTCAACGCACTGGTTAATCGTTATGTCGTTCGTAACCTCAACAGCGGCGGACAGCAGTCCTTTGCCTCGCTGGATGCTGCGCTGAGTTTTTTGGGCCGGGTTTCCGATTTACCCATACTCGATAAGGCGCTGTTGGACCCCGACAGGAAATACATTTTGAAACTGCAGGCTGAACTGGATGTAAGGCGCCTGCCCGCACCCATACAGTTACTGGCATTCTGGCTGGACGATTGGCGCTTGACCAGCTCGTGGTACACATGGCCTCTTCAGCCATAAAACGCATCGCTTTCCAGGTGCTGCTGATCGTTGGAGCGGTTCTGTGGATCTCCGCTTTGTTATTGCTTGCACAGTCCGCGCAAAATTCCGAGCGTTTCGGGGAACTCCACAGCCTGATTCTTTTTATCAACGCCGTCGGCGTGATCGTGTTGCTGGTCGTTATCTCCGTCGCGCTCAACCGGCTGATTCGCGACTACAGGAAACACATCCCCGGTTCGAGACTGCGCGCGCGGATGTTGCTGTCGTTCGTCATTCTCGTGGTGCTGCCGTTGCTGGTGGTCTATTACTTCGCTGTGCAATTTCTTAATAGCGGTATCGACAGCTGGTTCACAGTTGAGGTGGAAGAAGGTCTGCAGGATGCGCTGAGCCTTACCCAGACAGTGCTCGATATACAGAAACGGGATTACCTGGCTCGAACCGAAGAGGCTGCGGCCGGTCTCACCGGCTGGCCCGATCTTGGCATGGTCAGTGCGGTTGGCCGCCTGAGGCGCACCGTCGGTGCGACTTCGCTTACCGTCGTCGATCGGAGCGGGCGAATCATCGCGACCAGCCAGGATGTACCCCGTGATATCCAGGCCCTTTTACCGGGCGAAGAGTTGCTCCAGCAGATTGGTCAAGGCAGACCCTATGTCCGGATGGAACCGATGGGAGATGGCAGTTACCGGGTCATAACCGCAGTCGATATTCCACAACAGTCGGCGCTAACGCCGCAGCGTGCATTGCTTGGACAGTTCCCGGTGGTCGCAAGATTGGGTCGGCTGGCCGATACAGTGGACCAGACCTATGCCGAGTACCGGGAACTGGTCTTTCTGCGCGAACCGCTCAAACAGAGCTTCACCCTGACCCTGACGCTGGTCCTCTTGTTGTCATTTTTGGGTGCGGTATATGGGGCCTTCTTCTTCGCCGACCGGCTGGTGTTGCCGATTCAGCAACTGGTGGCGGGTACTCGCGCGGTGGCCAAAGGTGATTTCGATACGCAGTTGCCGCCGGGGTCCAGCCGGGATGAAATTGGTTTTCTGGTCAATTCATTTAACGATATGACTCGCCGCCTGGGGAAAGCGCGGGAGACCGCTGCCCGCAGTCAGCAATTGGTGGAGTCCCAGCGGGCGAACCTGGCGATTATTCTGGCCCGTCTTTCGACCGGAGTGATATCCCTGGATGAGCAGCTTCGCATCCGTACCGCCAACGAGGCCGCCGGTGCAATTCTCGGCACCCAACTCGGATCACGGGTCGGCGAAACCCTCGAAGATGTTTCGATCGGTCAGCCACTGCTTGCCCAGTTCCTTGAATTCGCTCGCAGCCATCTCGATCAGAAAGATTTCGAATGGCGCGAACAATTTGTCCTGCGAGGGGATCTGGGTTCGCGAACTCTGATGTGTGCCTGCACACCGCTGCCGGGCGGAAGCGACCAGCCCGGAGGTTTTGTCCTCGTCTTCGACGACATCACTGCCCTATTGCAGGCACAGAGGGACGCAGCGTGGGGTGAGGTGGCGCGGAGGCTGGCGCACGAGATCAAGAATCCGCTTACCCCGATTCAGCTTTCGGCTGAGCGGCTGAGACGAAAATACCTGAATACCATGAACGCCGAAGACTCGAAGTTTCTGGAACGCGCAACGCACACCATTGTGCAGCAGGTCGAGGCGATGAAGGATATGGTTAACGCATTCAGCGAATATGCCAGGGCGCCCGATCTGGAGGTCACCAAGGTCAATGCAAACAAGCTGATCGGCGAGGTGCTGGATTTGTACCGGGCGCGTGAGGCGGGCGTCGAAATAAAGCAGAATCTTGATCCTGAGCTCGGTGAAATCGAAGTGGACGCCGGGCGTCTGCGGCAGATTCTGCATAACCTGATCCGCAACGCCTACGAGGCGCTTGGCGATGACCAGAACGGCAAGGTAGAGGTTTTTTCACGGTTTCATGACCAGGACGATTGTCCGGTGGCGGAAATCCTGGTTCGTGACAATGGGCCGGGATTTCAGATGGACCTGGTCAGCCGGGTTTTTGACCCCTATGTCACCAGCAAACCCAAGGGCACCGGCCTGGGTCTGTCCATCGTCAAGAAACTGGTTGAGGAACACGGCGGCAAGATAGAGGCGGGCAACTATAAAGATGGCGGCGCAGAAGTGAGAGTCTTGTTGCCAATAAATGAAACGGCCCGGCAGGCCATGATGGAGAAGCGGCGTGCCGAGGTCAGGAGAGAAAGCGCATGAGTAATCCGCAGGTTCTGGTCGTCGACGACGAACTGGATATCCGGACATTGTTGCAGGAAATTCTCAGCGAGGAGGGTTACCAGGTCACGGTGGCCGCAGACGCAGACGAAGCGCGCGCGGCCTGGGTCGATGACAAGCTCGATCTTGTGCTTCTGGACATCTGGATGCCAGGAACGGATGGCATCACCTTGTTGCGTGAATGGTCGGACGGCAAGCCACTGACATGCCCGGTGGTCATGATGTCTGGTCATGGATCGGTGGAAACTGCTGTCGAGGCTACCAGCCTTGGTGCTTTCGATTTTGTCGAAAAACCTCTGTCGCTGGCTGAACTGCTAAGGACGGTGGAGCGAGCGATAAACGAAGGGCAGAGCGCTCGGCCGCACGGCAAAATAAAAGTGCCGGACATGGTGGCACCGATTGGCAAGAGCAAGAAAATGAAGGCGTTGCGCGACCAGGCGCAAAGGCTGGCGCCACACGACACACCAGTGCTGTTGCTTGGTGAAGTGGGTACCGGCCGGGAGGCATTCGCCAGGTATATTCACGCCATGAGCCCGCATGCGGACGCGCCGTTCGTTACGATCACCGGAGGCTCACTGCAACCGGATCAGGCCGCACAAACGCTTTTTGGAAATCAGAAAGGCAGTGACGTGTCGGCTGGCGTATTCGAAAAAGCGAACACCGGCACTTTGTTCATCAACGAACTCGGTGACCTGGATCCGGAAGTCCAGACCATGCTGCTGGGTGCCCTGGAGCAGGGCAGTTTTCAGCGCATTGGCAGCGACACCGACATACCATTGTCGCTACGCCTGTTGAGTTCGGCCGATTACAATCTTGATTTATCGAAAAACGGGCCGGTCAGAGCCGATTTGCTTTCTCTGCTCAATGTCGTCCAGCTGCATGTGCCGCCACTGCGAGAATACGCGGAGGATGTGCCCGATCTGCTCCGCTACTACGTCGATAAACTGGTCGATAGTGAGGGATTGCCATACCGACGTTTTGGCGTCGCGACGCAAAACCGGCTACGCAATTACCCGTGGCCAGGCAATGTCAGGGAACTGCGCAACCTGGTGCAGCGACATCTGATCATGAGCGAAGACGAAGAAATCAGCCTCGAGGAAATAGAAAATGACCTCGCCGTGCAACCGGCCAGCAACGAACCGCTGGTAAAGCAGGACCTGCTTGCCTTGCCGTTGCGGGAAGCTCGCGAGCAGTTCGAGAAAGCCTACTTGCAGCAGCAATTGATACTTTGCGGAGGAAAGGTCGGCTTGCTGGCCAAGCGGGTTGGGATGGAGAGGACCCATCTGTATCGCAAGTTGCGCACGCTTGGCGTGGAGTTCAGTAAAGGCCGCGACGATTAATATAGTCTTCTAATCGCCTGCCATTTGCGGCGCGAAGCTACCGTCTTCGTGGAATTCGATCCCGCCATCTGGGAAATCCAGTTTACTCAGTCTCATGATTTCCCGAAACGCCCGCATATTGCTGTCGGAATAAGGTCCGCCGGGGCGTAGTTGAACCGCAGAGATAATCTGGCCATCGAGAAGGCTGCCATCGGGACTGAGTCTGACCTTTAATATCGGTGCGACTCCCTTCATTCCCTCGACGCCGATACCGTAGTAGGTCGCAAAATTGCCAAGGCTGTAGGCAATCAGTCTGCCCTGGTAAATTTCCATTCCCCTGGGCACGTGCGGGCCGTGACCAATCACGAGGTCGGCGCCGATATCGATCATCGCCCGTGAAAAGGCCGCCACATCGCCGCGCAGTTCGCCACGGTAATATTCTTCCGCAAAGGGGACCCGGTTTGCCTCGACGCCTTCGCTGCCACCATGCAGGGAAATGATGACGATGTCATGGCTCCGGACCAAAGAGGAGACGTTCACTCTGGCCCGGTCCATGTCGGGACCGAGCGGCGAGCTGGACCCCTTGAATGGGGCAAATGCCATCAGCGCTATTTTCTGACCCTTGACCTGCCAACTGGCAAAAGTGTCCTCGCGTCCCGAGTGATAAATTCCTACCTCATCGAGCGCCGCCATGCTGGCATCGCGGCCTTCTTCGCCAAAATCGCGCGCATGATTGTTGGCCAGGCTCATGACATCAAAACCGGCGTTTCGCAAATGCGCTGCATAGCGTGCAGGGCTGCGGAACAAATAGCATACATTCAGATCGGTGCAGGTTTTTACCGGTTCTCCGCCATCCATCAGGATCTGCTCGAGATTGCCAAAGGTGATATCCGCGGACTTCAGTAAATCGCTGACCCCCTCAAAGAAAGAAACGCCGTCATCGTCTGGTAAATGATTCAGCGGGAAATCGGTTCCCAGCATGATGTCGCCGACTGCGATAACGAGCAGCGGCTCGGGATCCTTTTCTGAGCCGGGACAATCGGCCCCGGCCAGGACTGGAAATGCAGGGAAAAGCATGGCCAGGCAGAAGGCCGGCCCTCTCAGCCATCGCCGCTCAATCGCCGACACGAATCCGAATCACTTCTATCTGGTTCTGGCGCAAGAGTTCGCGGTTGTTGTTTAGTAAATCGAGGTCGCTGTATGGACCAAGACGGACACGGTGCCAGGTATCGTTATCGATGCTGACTTTCTGCAAGCGGGATTCCAGGCCCAGCATTGCCAGTGTCGCCTGCATACGATCGGCATCCGCGAAATTCTTGAATGAACCGGCCTGTAACACGTATTGACCTGGTTCGGTTATCGGAACAGCTTGTGTATCGGCTTGTGCCGATGACTCCGTCTCAGGAATGATGACTTCAAATTTGGGCAGCATGTCATAGAAGGTAAACCGCGTGGGCTGATCGCTCGATTCCTGTTCGGCCTTCGCAGACGCCGGTTCCTGCTGCGTACTCGCTGTCGGTTGTTGCGGGGGAGGCTTCGCCTGCCGGTCGTACAGATAAACCCACATAGCGACAGACAAACCCACGCCCAGCCCAAAAAGCATCCAGATCCACCCAGGCGGTTGTATGCTCTTTTTTTTGCGCCGGCCGGAGCGGCGTTTGTAGTCCCTGGTCATTTCTTACATGCTCTCGGGGGCGGAAACGCCCAGTAGTGCAAGACCGTTGGCAATAACCTGCCGTACTGCGACGATCAAGGCAATAAGCGCGTCGCGCAGATCCTGATCTTCGACCAGAAAAGTGTGCGCGTTATAGTAGGTATGGAAATCGTTGGCCAGGTCTCGCAGATAATGCGCCAGCGTATGCGGCGCGCGGTTTTTGGCTGACAACGATATGACTTCCGGATACCGGCTCAGGCTGACGATCAAGGCTTTCTCGTGCTGTTCGTTCAGCTTTTCCAGGTGATTCCAGGCACGCTCTGCCTGCCAGTCGAATCCCTTGTCGCTCATTTGTTGCATTACGCTGCAAATCCTCGCATGCGCGTATTGAATGTAATAGACAGGATTGTCGCTGGAATGTGACTTGGCCAGTTCCAGATCGAAATCCAGATGCTGGTCATTCGACCGCAACACATAAAAAAACCTGGCCGCGTCGTTGCCGACTTCCCTGCGCAGCTCACGCAAGGTCACGAAGTCACCCGAGCGCGTGGACATTTGCACTCTCTCGCCCCCCCGGAAGAGTGCAACAAAGTGCATCAGCCTGACCTCCAGCGATTCGCCGGGCTGGCCCGTCGCTTCCAGTCCCGCGCGAACTCTGGCGACATAGCCGTGATGGTCGGCTCCCAGTACGTCAAGCAGGAGGTCGAACCCGCGCTGGCGTTTCTCCAGGTGGTAGGCGATATCGGAGGCAAAATAAGTTGTCTGGCCATTCTTCCTTACCACTACCCGGTCTTTCTCGTCGCCAAAATCGGTGGCGCGAAACCAGACTGCTCCGTCTTTTTCGAAAACGTTTTTGTTGGCCCTTAAAAGTTTTAACGTTTCATCGATGGCGCCGTTGCTGTGCAGGTCGTGTTCCGCGTACCAACGATCGATGTGTACGCCGAATTCTTCCAGGTCGTCCCGGATATCGTCGAGTATTTTTTTCAGTCCGAAGTCGAGCACCTGCCCGAAGCCTTGCTCACCGAGGGTCTCTCGTGCCCGCTCGATCAGCGCATCGATAAACTTGTCCTCGTCGCCATCGGGGCCATCGGCGGGCAAATTCGCGAACACGGTAGCCGTATCCACGACAAGCTTATCCGCGTGCTCCAACTTCATGTCGTCGGCGATACGTGTAATGTAATCGCCTTTGTAGCCGTTCTGCGGAAACACAAAAACCGCGCCGTGAGACTCCAGGTAACGTAGCCAAAGGCTGGCGGCAAGTATGGCCATTTGCCGTCCCGCATCGTTGACATAATATTCGCGAAAGACCTCGTTGCCTGCGGCCACCAACAAGTTGGACAGACTGGCCCCGTACGCTGCAAGCCTGCCATGGCCGACATGTAATGGTCCCGTCGGATTCGCGGAAATAAATTCGACGATGATTTTTTTACCGCTGGCAGGCTGGCATCCGTATGTTTCGGCGGACTCGATGATGTCGTGAAGCTGCTGATGGTATGCATCCGCTGAGAGATAAACATTGACAAATCCCGGACCGGCGATTTCTGTCTTGTCGATCAGGGGAGAGTCCGGCAGAGCTGCGATCAATTGTGCGGCAAGCTCGCGCGGGTTCATGCGGCAAGGCTTGGCCAGTTTCATCGCCAGGTTACTGGCGAAATCACCATGCGACGGATCGCGGGTTCGCTCGATCTCCGGGACTGGCAACTGACCCGCTTTTTCAAGTGTTTCCACAGGCAACTGTCGCAAAGCCTGTACAAACAAAGACTGAATTCGATTTTTCACGGGGCGGCCGGAGGTCCTGACAATCAGGAAGCAAGTCTAACGTCTTGCCGGGAAAAATAAACAAAAGGACGTTTGCGTCAGGTCAGAACAAATCCACCGGGTCGACATCCAGCGACCAGCGAACCTTGCGCCGTTGCGGCAGATTTTCCAGTTTGGATATCCATGGTCCCAGCAATTTGCGAAGGTTGCTGCGCTGGCTTGCCTGTAGCAGCAATTGCGCACGAAAATGACCGGCCCTTTTTTCCATAGGCGCAGGCGCCGGACCCAGCAGGCAGGTCTCGTCACCGCAGATTTTTTCCGCCTCGCGCCGTGCCGCTTCCAGGAATATTCTCGCGTCCTCCTGGCTCGGTGACTCGGCGCGCAACAGGGCGAGGTGCGAATAGGGTGGCCAGCCGGCCTCGCGCCGTTCCGCCAGCGCGTCGTTGGCAAAAGCCGCATAGCCGTCCCGGATCAGATCGATCAGCAATGGATGCTCTGCAAAGCGCGTCTGGATCAGCACTTCGCCCGGTCGCTGAGCTCTGCCGGCGCGACCTGCAACCTGGGTGACGATCTGGGCGAGTTTTTCGCTGGAGCGGAAATCGGTTCCGAACAGGCCCTGGTCTGCATCCATGATGATGACCAGGCTGATATCCGGAAAATCATGCCCCTTGGCCAGCATCTGGGTTCCAACCAGGATGCGCGAGCGACCCGACCTGACTTCATCCAGTTTGTCCGGGAGGCTGCCTTTCCTGCGCGTGCTGTCGCGATCGATTCGGGTGACGCCAACCCCCGGGAATTGTTTGCGCAGGAATTCCTCGACCCGTTGTGTTCCCTGACCAATCGGAATCAGTTGCTCCTGGCATTGTGGACAATGATCTGGAATAGCGCAGCGTTGATCGCAATGGTGGCAACGCAGCTGACTGTCCGAGGCGTGAACGGTCATTCGTGCATCACAGCGGCCGCAACCCGCAATCCAACCGCACTCGGTGCAAAACAAAGTCGGCGCAAAACCCCGCCGGTTCAGAAACAAAAGAACCTGACCGCCCCGATCGAGATGCGCATGCATCGCCATGAGGCTCGGTGTTGCCAGCCCATGGTCGCTGCGATGCGCGCCCAGGTCGACGATGCGCATGCTCGGTTGCGCAACGTTGCCAGGACGCTCTGGCAACTCGCAAACGTGGTAACGGCCGGTTTCCACATTGTGAAAAGACTCAAGCGACGGTGTCGCCGATCCCAGCACGATCGGAATCCCATGCAGCCTGGCCCTGACGACGGCGAGATCACGTGCGGAATAGCGAAAGCCGTCCTGTTGCTTGAAGGAACTGTCGTGTTCTTCATCCACGATGATCAGCCCCGGTCGCGACATCGGCGTAAATACTGCCGAACGGGTTCCGAGAACGATGGATGCCTCACCGCTGCGGGCCATGCGCCAGGCTTCCAGCCGCTGGCCATCGGACAAACCAGAGTGAAGAACCGCAAGTTGCCCGGGCAGGCGTTCGCGAAAGCGTTGAATCAACTGCGGCGTCAGGCCGATCTCGGGAACCAGCACCATGGCCTGTTGCCCCTTGGCCAGCAGGCGGCGAATCAGCGACAGATAGACTTCTGTCTTGCCGCTGCCGGTGACCCCAAAAAGCAAGGTGGTCGCGAAGTGGTCATGTCTTGCACCGATTTCGGCCACCGCTTTTTGTTGCGGGCCGGTCAGCGAAATATCGTTGGGCGATTCCGGGCTTGGCATCGCAGGGCCACGCTCGATTGCGCTGTGCTCGACAAGTAGCTTCTCGTGTAGGGCCCTCATGCTCGGGCGCCAGCCACTGAACAGTCCCGGCAACTCGGATTCGGACAAAGATCCCCGTTCACGAAGAAGCTCCAGCAAGGCCTGCTGGCGCGGCGCACGCCTTAGCGGCTCCGCAGCCTGACCCAGGCTGGTCGCGCGCCATTGTTCGGGCGCCGATGGCAATGGCCGGCTGCCCCGCAAAAGTGCGGGCAGTGCCGTCGCGAAAACTTCGCCAGGCGGGTGATGAAAATAATCCACCGACCAGGTCAACAGTTTCATCAGCACCTCATCGAATACCGGCTCATCATCGATTACAGCTATCACCCGTTTCAGACGCGATAGCGGCAATTCGCTGCTGGCCGTGGTCTCGAGTAGCACACCCATGGTCTCGCCGCGTCCGAACGGTATTTTGAGCCGCATGCCGGGCCGCAACCGCTTCGATTGCAAGCCGTCCGGGCGCAGGTAGTCGAAGTACCGGTTCAGGGGCGCATTGACAGCAACCCGCAGAATCAGCGGTATATTGCCCGGTATCGCTTTGGCAGACTGGATAGTGGAAGTTGGCACGCTGTTTTGTAGTATTGCTAAGTATTATGACCGCATCAGACGCAAGCCTATGGTTGGGTGAGGCTCCCGTATTGTCAACCGAACCGCTCCGGATGCGTTATTGATTATGCGAAAGACGGCTTTGGCTGGGCGGTGGCAGTGGGCCAGGGATTGACCCGATAGATTCAGGAGATGGCAAGCTGGACCAACGACAGCGAATGGAGTCTTTTTTGAAGGATGTAGAGCGCCGGGCCTTCCGGATCGCACGCTATTCGACGGGCGACCCGGACGAAGCACTGGACCTGGTGCAGGATGCGATGCTGAAACTGGTCAGGAGCTATGCGGACAAAGCAGCGGCCGAATGGCCTCCGCTGTTCTACCGGATTCTCGATAACGGAATCACGGACTGGTATCGGAGGCGGGCGGTGCGCGGGTCGGTGATGAGTCTTTACCAGGGCGCAGACGACTCGCAGCGACTGGATCCTGTTGAAGCTGCGGCTGACCCTGCGGAGCCAGGCCCGGAAAACCGGGCTGGTGCGGACCAGGCGCTGGGCATGCTGGATGACGCTCTCGGGCGGCTGCCGGAACGACAACGTCAGGCGTTCCTGCTTCGAATGCTGGAAGATCTCAGCACCGAGCAGACGGCGACCGCGATGGGTTGCAGTACCGGTAGCGTCAAAACGCATTACTTCAGGGCACTGAAAGCGTTACGTGAAGAACTTGGAGAGGCATGGTGAACGACAGCAAACACAAGCAGAGCGAATTTGAGCAAAAAGCTCGCGAAGTTCTGCGCTTCGGGGACAAGCTGGTGGACGAGGAATCGTTGTCCAGGCTGGCACAGGCCCGCAATAAAGCGATGCTCGAAATGCCGCATGGAAATCGGAGAACCTGGCCGGCTGTCGCAGCGCTTGCGGCCAGCCTCGTCGTCGCATTGATCTGGTCCCGCTGGCCGCAGCCGACTGTGCCTGACGCGGAACTGCTCGAGAGCATGGACTTGCTGGTGGCGGAGGAAAGCATCGAGTTTTACCAGGACCTGGAGTTTCTGGAATGGGCCGAACTGGAAGAAGAGCTTTTGCTCGATGAGCTGGATAGCGAAGAG
>JAPUGL010000060.1 GCA_027292775.1 Gammaproteobacteria bacterium
CGATGACATAGCGAGCCGCGGCCGCGCTGGTTTGGAGGACTAGCGAATCGCCACAGTAAAACGCGTCAGACGTAACGATGAAATCAATGCGTCACAAGTCCGGGTCATTGACGCGGACGGAGAACAGGCAGGAATACTTGACCTGGAAGATGCAAAGCAAAAAGCCTATGACCTGGGCCTGGACCTGGTTGAAGTATCGCCAAACGCGGAACCGCCGGTCTGCCGGATCATGGATTTTGGAAAATACTTGTTTGAGCAGAACAAGAAGGCTCACTCGGCGCGTAAAAACCAGCGAACGATTCATGTCAAGGAAGTTAAATTCAGGCCGGGCACGGATGAAGGCGACTACCAGGTAAAAATGCGAAATTTGGTCAAGTTCCTGACTCAGGGGGACAAGACCAAGGTCACGCTGAGATTTCGCGGCCGTGAAATGGCTCATAAGGACCTGGGGAGAAAATTGCTGGAGCGCGTACGCAGCGATCTTGAGGAAATCATGGTCGTTGAGCAGATGCCTCAGCTAGAAGGCCGCCAGATGGTGATGGTTCTGGCGCCAAAGAAAAAGTGAGTGCTGGCCACGGCCGGTATTCCGCCTGCAGCGAATAGGCGCGAACAGGCTATAACGGAGTAAAAACATGCCGAAGTTGAAAACCAACCGCGGGGCGGCCAAACGCTTCCGTCGTACTGCGAAGGGAGGCTTTAAAAGAGGCCAATCCTTCCGCAGTCACATTCTGACCAAGAAAAGTACCAAGCGGAAAAGACACTTGCGTTCCACCGAGCGGATTGCCGATGCCGACGCGAAGTCGGTTCGTCGGATGCTTCCGTATAGTTAAGCGAGGAGGGAAGAACAATGGCACGAGTAAAACGTGGTGTTGTGGTCCGCGCTCGCCACAACAAAGTACTAAAAAAAGCCAAAGGTTACTACGGCGCCCGGAGCAAAATTTTCCGGGTCGCGAAACAGGCCATCACGAAAGCCGGCCAGTATGCCTATCGGGACAGGCGTCAGCGCAAGCGGCAGTTTCGCGCGCTTTGGATTACCCGGATTAACGCAGCGGCGAGGCTGAATGGCCTGTCGTATAGCCGGATGATCAACGGCCTGAGTCTTGCCGGTATCGAGTTGGATCGGAAAGTCCTTGCCGACATGGCAGTTCACGACGCCGATGGTTTTGCGGCGCTTGCCGAACAGGCCAAGGCCAGCCTGCCAGAATAGACGCTTGTTTCAGTCTCGCCGGGCTGACGCGTTTTATAGAAAGGAGGAGGCCATGCGGGCGTCCTCCTTTTTTTAGGGGAGAGGGTAAGTGATGGATCTCGAACAGTTGAAAGACACGGCGGAACGGGAAATCGCTGCGAGCGACGATGTCCGTGCGCTGGACGAAGTTCGGGTTCGTTTTTTGGGGAAAAAGGGCCAGCTTACGCAACAGCTCAAGCAACTCGGAAAACTTCCAGCGGATCAACGGCCAGTGGCCGGTCAGCAGATCAACCTAGCTAAAAAAATCCTGGCCGAACTGATCGATACGCGACGAAACCAACTCGAATCCGTCGAACTGCATTCCCGGTTGAAAGCGGAAGCTGTGGATGTGACCCAGCCAGCGAGAGGGGAGCAACCGGGCGGCCTGCATCCGGTTACCCGAACCATGCAGCGTATCGAAGCCATATTCAATGGCGCCGGTTTCGCGGTGCACACCGGCCCCGAGATCGAGAATGACGAGTTCAACTTCGGGGCGCTGAATTTTCCGGACAACCATCCGGCGCGAGCCATGCACGATACCTTTTACCTGAAAGGCGGAATGTTGCTGCGAACACACACCTCGCCTGTGCAGATCAGGGCGATGCAGGCGCACGGAACCCCGATTAAGCTGATCGCGCCCGGCCGGGTTTACCGTTGCGACTCCGACCAGACACACACTCCGATGTTCCATCAGGTCGAAGGTTTGCTGGTCGACAAGGAGATCAGCTTTGCCAATTTGAAAGCGGTGCTCCATGACTTCGCCGAGCGATTTTTCGAACGCAAGGTCCGTCTGCGTTTCAGACCTTCCTATTTTCCGTTTACGGAGCCGTCAGCCGAGGTCGATGTGGAGTGGCAAAATGGCGGTTGGCTGGAAATTCTTGGCTGCGGGATGGTGCATCCGCAGGTACTGAAGAATGTCGGTGTGGACCCGGATGAGTACACGGGCTATGCCTTCGGCATGGGTGTGGAGCGGTTGGCGATGCTTCGCTATGGCGTCGACGATCTGCGCTTGTTTTTTGAGAACGATTTGCGTTTTTTGCGGCAGTTTAACTAGGAATCGGGGATGAATATTTCCGAGCAGTGGCTGCGCGAGTGGGTCGATCCGGACACGGACGCAGAGGGCCTGGCCCATCAGCTCACCATGGCGGGGCTGGAGGTTGAGAGCATTGAACCGGTCGCCGCCGAGTTCAGCAAAGTTTTGGTCGGCAAGGTGCTGTCGGTGGAACGTCACCCCGACGCCGACAAATTGACGTTGTGCCAGGTCGATGCAGGCACCGGCGAAACATTGCAAATCATCTGTGGCGCACCCAATGTTTACAAGGACATGAAGGCGGCCGTCGCCCTGGTCGGCGCGCGCCTGGCTGAAGGATCGAAAATCAGGGCGGCCAGGATTCGCGGCGTACAGTCTCAGGGCATGCTTTGCTCTGCTCGCGAGCTCGGGCTTGGCGATGATCATGATGGGGTCCTGGATCTGGATCCGTCTGCACCGGTGGGCGCGTCTTTCCGCGAGTGGATGAGCCTGGACGACCGCGTCATCAAATTCGATCTTACGCCGAATCGAGGTGATTGCTTCTGCGTGGCCGGTGTTGCGAGGGACGTGGCGGCGATCAATCGTCTGCCACTTAACGAGCCGGATATCAGCGATGTCCCGGACCAGAACAAAACCGTATTTCCTGTCGAAGTGGTGGCAAAGGATGCCTGCCCGAGTTTTTCCTCGCGGGTGGTCAGCGGCATTCGGCCGGATGCCCGGACGCCGATGTGGATGTGCGAAAAACTGCGCCGCTCCGGACTGCGGCCGATCCACCCGGTCGTCGATGTAACCAACTTCGTTATGCTCGAACTGGGCCAGCCGCTACACGCTTTCGATCTGGATATCGTGACCGGGGGCATTCGCGTCCGCTATGCGAAGAAGAATGAAAAACTGACTCTGCTGGATGGTCGAGAGATTAGCCTCGATACCGACGTTGTCCTGGTAGCCGATCACAAACGTCCGCTCGCGATCGCCGGTATCATGGGGGGCGAAAATTCGGGGGTAACGGAGCAGACCCGCAATGTCCTGTTTGAAGCAGCGTACTGGTCGCCGATGGCGCTGGCCGGTCGGGCGCGGCGTTTTGGTTTGCATACCGATGCGTCGCTGAGATTTGAAAGAGGTGTCGATCCGTGGTTGCAGCAAAAAGCGATCCACCGTGCAACCGCATTGCTTATCGATATTGCCGGAGGTGAGCCCGGTCCGCTGTCTACGGAATGCTCAAGCAAACATATGCCTGCACGCGATCCGATCATGCTGCGCGCGCAGCGCATCGATCGCCTGCTGGGCGTGGAAATAGCGCCAGATGAAGTGGCCGCGATTTTGAGCGGGCTTGGTATGTTGCTCAACGATGAAGACGGCGGGTGGATCGTAACGCCGCCCGGTCACCGCTTTGACATAGCCATCGAGGAAGACCTGATCGAAGAAGTGGCCCGAATTTATGGATACGACCGGATACCCGAGAAACCGCCCAGAACGGTCATGCACATGCCGGAAGTCACCGAGAGCAGGGTGGCGGAGTCACGAATCCGTTCGGTGATGATCGAAAGGGGCTACCAGGAAGCCATGACATATAGTTTCATATCGACAGACCTGGACCGGCAGTTCGCGGGAGACGGAAAACAGGCCGAGCTGATAAATCCCATCTCGGAAGAACTGGCCGTGATGCGACGTTCATTGTGGCCTGGGCTGTTGGAAGCGGCCAAAAACAACTTGAGCCGGCAGCAGGAACGCGTAAGATTATTTGAAATCGGGATGAGGTATTACTCTCAAGATATTGATTTTAAAGAAGTTAATACATTATCTGGCGTGGTTTCTGGAAATCGATTGCCGGAACAGTGGGCGTCGGCGGCCAAAAGCGTTGACCTATTTGACATAAAGGGCGATTTGGAAGCTGTTTTGCGCCCGACTGGCAATATTTCGTCTTTGAGCTACCGTGCCGAGGAAAATCCGGTGCTCCGGCCCGGCCAAAGCGCGAGGGCCTTGATGGATGGCGAGCCAATCGGCTGGCTTGGTGCTCTGCACCCCCAGATCGTCCAGCAGATGGATACTGACCGTGACACATGGCTTTTCGAGGTGGATATCGATGCTGCATTTGCGGCGAAAATCCCCGAATTCCAAGGGATTTCACGATATCCGTCGATAAGACGCGACATTTCCATCCTGGTTGCCGAATCGGTCAGCGTCGCTGAAATTCAGGCGACGGTGAGACAGGCCGCGGGCGAACTGCTTTCGGACCTTCTGATTTTCGATATATACCGCGGTACAGGAGTAGATTCTGGTCTAAAAAGCGTGGCTTTAGGCTTGATTTTACAGGATTATTCTCGCACCCTTACAGACACTGATGGGGATGCCGTCGTGCAGGCGGTTGTGGGACAATTACACAAATCTCACCAAGCCAATTTACGCGAAAGATAATAAAGAGAATCAAAAATGGCGCTCACAAAAGCACAAATGGCGGAGGCTCTGTTCGACGAGCTAGGCCTGAATAAAAGAGAGGCACGCGAGTTGGTGGACCTTTTTTTCGAAGAGCTTCGTGCATCCTTATCCAGCGGCGAAGCGGTCAAATTGTCTGGTTTTGGCAATTTTGATTTGCGCGACAAGAGCGAACGTCCTGGCAGAAACCCGAAAACCGGTGAAGAGATTCCGATTACCGCTCGCCGGGTGGTGACGTTCAGGCCCGGACAGAAACTGAAATCACGGGTGGTGGCGTATGCTGGAACCGGGGAATAACAGCGAACTTCCGCCGATTCCGGGAAAGCGTTACTTCACGATAGGCGAAGTCAGCGAGTTGTGTGGCGTCAAGCCACACGTGCTTCGCTACTGGGAACAGGAGTTCCCGCAGCTAAAGCCAGTGAAGCGGCGTGGAAATCGTCGTTATTACCAGCGTCAGGATGTTTTGATCATCCGCCAGATTCGTAATCTTTTGTATGACCAGGGATTCACGATCGGTGGGGCCCGGCAGCAACTGACCGGCGATGTCGCCAAGAACGATGTCAATCAGAGCCAGCAAATCGTCAAACAAATGCGACTCGAACTCGATGAAATCCTGAAAATCCTGCGCCGCTAGTTATCCTCTCTTTCTTCCTTCCCAACATCGGATTCGGTATCATGCCGGGCCTTCGCGATACTGTCTGCGATGGAAGACCGGTCGGGGCGTGGCGCAGCCTGGTAGCGCACCTGCATGGGGTGCAGGGGGTCGGAGGTTCGAATCCTCTCGCCCCGACCATTAAAAATGTATTTGTATGAGGGGCGTTCAGATTGCCGGCCCTCATGCGCAGCCTTCGGGCGTTCAGCGGGAAAAGATCTGCCGATCTTTTCTATGCCGCTTCACCCTCTCGTCCGGATTATTTTTTTAATTAGGTAGCGCGTTAAACTCCACCCATTGCTTCTTTTTCGATAACGTCGCGATTAGCCTTGAGAATACGCCGGGTAATATCTTCGCTCGGGCGGCCATCGAGCCGGCAGATCACTTCGGGCAATTCATGCCATTCGCGCCCCCAGCTCAGAAAGCGAATGGAATCGGATACTACCTGACGGATCAATTCCTGCCGGGTAACGAAATCGCGGCGCTCCGGATGTCTTTTTTGCCCTTTCCTGGCGGCCTCTGCGATCGATTCGTCGGTCTCGACCAATGGGATAAATCGCTCACCACTTTCTCTGCCGACCATGTTGGCAAGCACACGCATCAACTCGAGACTTTGGGAAAATGCACCGTTACCGGCATTGACTTCGCTTTCCAGTTTTTTGGCCAGCGTGACTACCCGCTTTCGAGCGAGTTCCAGCAAATCCTGGTTGGGTCTTTGATGGTATGGCCAGTTTCGTTTTTCCTGGTATTCGTCTTCGTCGAGGTCGACGAACTTCAGGTGCTGGTCAATGCTGGTCAACCAGCTTTTGAGCGTTGCGGCAACGCGTTTATCAGAGCGGGTCATGATCACAATCCTTGTTCTCAAGACTTTTCAGTATACGGATTTTGACCATGCGTTTGAGTGTTTGATTCGAGCTTTTTTGCAATGATTCCTGAAAATTGGGAACTATGAACCAGAACTCCAGTGAACGCGGCGTTTTTGGGTTCGAAAACTCTGTTGCTAGGCCGCCGATGTTTGATCCTCCGCATCTCGGCCGACAAACCGAATAACGGCAAAAATGACGCCGGCCCCCAAAAGCAAGCTGGCCCACCAGGGGAATCCATAACCCGTTGGCAGTGTACCAAGTACGAGTGCTGCCGTACCCGCGGTCATCGCGTACGGCAGCTGAGTACGCACATGGTCAACGTGATCACAGGAGGAAGCGAGGGACGATAATACGGTCGTGTCCGAAATTGGCGAACAATGATCTCCCCAGACGGAACCGCTAAGCACACAGGCCACTGTCGAAAAGAAGATTGCCGACTGGGTCGGGTCCGCGCCGGCCAGCATTGACCATGCCAGCGGAATCACCAGTGGCATCAAGATGCCCATCGCCCCCCAACTGCTGCCGGTTGCGAAGGCGGTAAACGCGGCGACGACAAAGGTAACCGCAGGCAACATGCCGACGGCCAGGTTATCGCCGAGCAGGCCGACCAGGTACGGCCCGGTACCCAGCAGGGTCGTAACGTTGGCCAATGACCAGGCCAGTATCAGGATAATCATGGCCAGGAACATTCCGCGCGCGCCTTTGTACCAGGCTTCAATAATCTCTTCCAGGGTCATTAATTTCTGCACTAGACTCAGGATCGTGGCCGTCAAGACTCCCATCAAAGAGCCCCAGACCAGGGCGAGATAAGCATCGGCAGCACCCAGGATCTCGCGTAGCCCGGCGCCAGACCCGGCCTTGGCAGCGCCGGTCATATACATGCTCGCGATTACGCCGACAACCAGAACACCAATCGGTAAAAAAGCGTTAATGGCTCGTTTGGGGCAACCGGCTGACGGAGTAAAGCTGTCGTCTTTCTGGGCCGAGTCATCCACCGTCGCACCCGGGGCAAGCAATTGGCCGGTGGTTATCGCTCTGTGTTCCGCGTCGTACATTGGCCCGAAATCGCGCCCTGTGTACGCTACGACAAAAACCATTAGCAATGCCAGGAATGGATAGAAGCTGTACAGAATAGATGTTAGGAAGACCTCATAGGCGGAAACGTCGACTGCTCCGATTTGGCGCAGCGCGTCACCGATCAGACCGACCTCGTAGCCGATCCAGGTCGTAATCAGTGCGATACAGGAAACCGGCGCCGCCGTCGAATCCACGATATAGGCCAGTTTTTCTCGCGATATTTTCAGTCTGTCGGTAACCGGTCGCATGGTGTTTCCGACCACCAGCGTATTGGCGTAATCATCGATAAATATCGCGACGCCCATGCCGGCTGTGGCCAGTTGTCCGTGACGACGATTGTCCGCTTTTTTCACCAGGGTCTCGACGATGCCCTGCATACCGCCGTTCTTTGAAATGATCCCGACCGTCCCGCCGATCATGAATGAGAAAACCATCACCGCTGCGTGATCCGCGTTCGCCACGGCACCGGTGACATGAATGGCGACACTGTCCAGCATACCCTGCCAGAGCCCGGGAATATCCAGGCCATGAAGTCCCCAGCTACCGAGCACAACTCCGAGAAACAACGCCGGGATAACACTGCGCGTTGCCAGTGCCAGCCCGATCGTGAACAGAGGTGGCAACAAACTGAAAAACACCGGGTTGTCCGGTGTGGATGCAGCTTCGGCCATCGCCGTCAGCGGCATCGCCAAAATGGTCAGGACTGCGAGGAAACGCCAGATTCTTTTTTGCATATTATTTTCCGTTTTTCTTATGATTCCCAAAACTGTCGGTGAAACGCGAGTCAAAGTAATAGTTCAAGCTCAGGGATTATAGTGAACAGGTCGCCAACCAGCCCTATATCGGCGATCTCGAATATCGGAGCGTCGGCATCCTTATTGATGGCGACGATAGTACTTGCGTCCTTGATACCGGTAATGTGCTGAATCGCACCTGATATGCCGATCGCGATGTATAGGTCGGGGGAAATAATTTGTCCGGTCTGGCCGACCTGGTGGTCGTTAGCGATATAGCCGGCGTCGACTGCGGCCCTCGATGCGCCGACGGCAGCGCCGAGACGGTCGGCGAGTTGGTAAATCAGTGCAAAATTTTTCTCGCTACCAAGGCCACGTCCGCCGGAAATCACAACGGATGCGCTTTGCAGGTCGGGACGGCCGCCGCCGTTCGAGCCGCTGGTGCTGCGATATCTTGTATGGCTCGGCAATTCGACGTCGAGCACCCGCAATTCGATTGTGGCGCTTCCACCGCCGGCAGCGGCCTGGTAGGAAGCCGTGCGCACGGTGGCTACGACCTTGTCCTGTGCCGGAGTTTCGACGGTGACGATCGCGTTGCCAGCGAAAATTGGTCTTTGAAAACTATAATGTGAGATCACCGACATTATATCGCTGACCTGGGCAACACCGAGCAAGGCGGCTACGCGGGGCATCAGATCCTTGCCAAAAGTCGTCGATGGTCCGAAAAGATGACTGTATTTCTCAGCCAGCTTTGCAATTTGTGGTGCGTGAATCGCAGCCAGGGCGTGCTCGTTTGCATCGTTGTCCACGCGTACGACATTACTGACACCGTCCAGGGTGGCCGCTTGTTCGCAGATACGCTGACCGTCTTTGGCCAGGACGGCGATATCACAATCGAGTCCGGAGAATTCTGCGGCGCAACTCACGCAGCGCGCGGTACTCGGATTGAGCTCGTTGCCGTCATGTTCGGCGATAATCAGAATTCTGCCCATCAGGCCAAATCTCTTTGTTTCAGTTCCGCGACCAGTTCGGCGGCGTCGGCAACCATTTTTCCTTTTTGCCGCGCTGGTGGTGAATCGGTCTTTACAACTTTGATCCGTGTTTCCGGAGTGATATCCAATTCTTCGAGGTCGGTAGTGGCTAGTGGCTTACGCTTCGCCTTCATGATGTCCGGCATCTTCACATAGCGGGGTTCGTTCAGACGCAAGTCGCTGGTGATGACCGCCGGCAAGTCAAACTCGATGGTCTCGAGGCCGGCGTCTACCTCCCTGACCGCGGTCGCTGTCGTACCTGAAAGTTTCAGCTCCGAGACAAAGGTAGCCTGGGGTCGCCCCCAAAGAGCCGCCAGCATCTGACCGGTTTGGTTATTGTCGCCATCGATGGCCTGTTTACCGAGCAGGATCAGATCCGGCTTCTCTGTTTCCACGATCCGGACGAGAATGCGGGCAACATCGAGTGGTTCCAGCGAATGTTCAGTCCGCACCTGTATCGCGCGATCGGCGCCCATTGCGAGACCGGTTCGAAGCTGCTGCTGACAGGCATCCGTCCCGATACTGACGACGACGACTTCGTCGGTTTCCCCTTTCTCGCGAATTCTCAGCGCCTCCTCGAGAGCAATCTCGTCGAATGGGTTGACGCTCATCTTGACGCCGTCGGTGATGACGCCGCTGCCATCGGGCTTGACGCGAATACGTACGTTATAGTCAACCGCCCGTTTGAGGCAGACCAGAATTTTTCCCATGGAGTAGCTATTATCCCGTCAGAACAGCGCAGCCTATAAAACCACGATTGCCCAGAACGGGCAAGCAGCTACGACTGTCGTCGCGGCATTATCGATCCATTTTCTGAAGGTCGATGCAGGCTGAACTGCGGGTCTGGATTGGTTACTCTCCACAACAAATGCTGAAGCCACCGGAATCAAATGATGCGGCCGGATCCAAAACTGATTGACGCGCTGGACGCCGGTTGCCTGGTCGTCACCGCGAACCAGCGGCTGGCACGAACGCTAAGTAACGAATATGCGGTGGCGATGCGGGAGAGGGGTAAGAGCGCCTGGCACACGCCACGTATTCTTAACTGGAATGCCTGGGTCAAAACCTGCTGGATGCGGACTCGGGGTAACGGACCTGCCGAAGTGCTACTCAGCGACGCACAGGCGGGAAGCGTCTGGGAGCAAATAATGGTCGCTGATTCCAGTATCCAGGGCGGCAGACGCCTGGCCAGTAGTGCGCGCAGGGCTTGGCAACTGATGTTGGAATGGACGATCCCCGTCGGCGAATTGGAAAAGTACGACAATCCTGACTCACAGAGCCTTGCCGGCTGGATACGCAATTATAAAAAATACCTGGCCGACAGGCGCTGGATAGACCCGTTGATGCTGGTCGATCTTATCGATTGCGATCCATCTATCGGCAATATCTGCCTGGCCGGATTCTATGAATTGAATCCACGCCAGGAGCGATTACTGGACAAATTCCGTGCGGCCGGCGTTGCTGTTTCGAGGCTCTCACGCAGGGTTGATGCATCAATGCGCGAGTTGCGAGTTTGTTCTGATCCGGAACAGGAACTGATCGCGGCCGCGTCGTGGGCGGCCGGTCGCCTGAATGAGCAAGCCGACCTCACTCTCGGTGTTATCGTTCCCAGGCTCGCACAGCAACAGGATGCAGTTGAAAGAATTTTTGCACGGTTGCTTCAGCCCGGGAGAAATTTGCCCGGGGCCAATGGTGGGCAAGCGGTTTATCATTTATCCGTTGGCCGGCCCTCGTTGAATCAGCGCCTGATCAAAGATGCCTTGCTCGCGCTGAAACTGGTCATCACGGGTTTGGACAGCCATGAACTGAGTCGTTTCCTGCGCTCGCCGTACTTTCGCACGGGTGCCAGCCTTTGGCGACGGTCCACACTCGATGCGTGGTTCCGTTCGCGCTGGATGGAGGCCGCCAGTCCGGCCAATATCGCCTGGCAATGCGGGGACAAGGAAAATCTGAAAATTCTGCGGGAGCAGATGCAGCATCTGCAGAAACTACGGCCAAGCGGGAGCCGCGCAGACCCGGCAGATTGGGTCGGGAAGTTTTCCGACTGGCTGGGCCGGCTTGGCTGGCCCGGTGAGCGCAGTCTCAGCAGTGACGAGTACCAAGCCACCGCGCACTGGAACACGTTGCTAAATGAACTGGGCAGACTCGGCAGCGTAAGCGGTCCTCTGTCTGCCTCGGATACGCTGGAACGGCTGTTGGGTCTTGCATCGAAGACCGAATTCCAGCCAAAGGCGGTCCCTGCCGCGGTGCAGATCATGGGCACGCTCGAAGCGGCTGGGTCCAATTTTGACGCGGTCTGGATATGCGGTCTTGATGACGCGTCGTTTCCTGCGGCAACGGAGCCGGTGCCGCTGATTCCGGTGAGCCTGCAAAAAAAGTATGGGCTTCCGAATGCGACGGCCGAGCGCGCAATCGAATTTGCGGATCGTTTGATCAACGATCTCGCGCATAGCGCGCCAGATGTAGTGTTGTCCTGGGCCAAAACAGTTGACGACGAGCCGAGACGCGCGAGCGCGCTGCTCCATGGATTGCCCGGCGATTCCGGGGAGTCGCTGGTTGCGAATGAACAGGAAAGCCAGTCGGCCAATCCCGTCGCCGTGTCCATGCTGGCTTCGGCAACTGAGTCCCTGGATGATTTCACCGGTCCACCGTTAACCGGCGTGGGCAGGCAGAAGGGCGGCAGCGGAATATTCACCCACCAGTCTCAATGTCCGTTCAGGGCGTTTGCCGTTGTTCGTCTCGCTGCGGAGGACCTGGAAACTCCCGAACCGGGAATTTCTCCACGGCTGAAGGGCGACCTGGCGCACAAGACACTGGAATATCTGTGGCAACAATTCAAAGATCGTGATGGCCTGATGAGTTATCCCGATAATGAACTGCAATCGCTGGTCGCCGATGGTTTTGACCGTGCCTGGGAAGCCGCGAAATCGGAGACGATGCTGATCGGTGATGGAATCAGACAGCTTGAAAAAAACCGGCAACTAAAGTTGATTACCCAACTTTTCGACTACGAGAAGACTCGTACTGTAGATTTTCGCGTGGTGCAAACCGAGGAGTTAGTGGAAACCGAAGTGGGTGGACTGACGATCGGCATGAAGATCGATCGTGTCGATGAATTAGTCGGCGACGGCCGTCGCCTGATAATCGACTACAAGACTGGCAAGGACCGGGCAACTGATTCGCTGGGCGAGCGTCCGTCCAGACCCCAATTGGCCGTTTACGCGGTCGGATACACAGAGCCACTCGCCGGGGTCTGCATAGCCCGGCTGAATGCCGATGGCTGCGATTATGACGCCATACTTGCCGATCCGGTTTTGGCGCCAAAAACGAAGGCCTACTACGGTAGTCGCCGCACCGGTGAGGAAACTGCGGACTGGGATGAACTGTTGCTCGCATGGCGGCAAAGATTGGCCGTCCTCGGCGAGGCGTTCAGGGCCGGCGATGCAAGAACGGATCCCGCGCCGCAAGCCTGCGAGTACTGTCATTTGAGCGCAGCATGTCGAATCCTGGAATACGATAGTCAAGGCGGGCGGTCATGATCCGACCGGTCGATCACGCAAGCCCCGTCGCCGATGCCGAACAGCGGCAACGCACACTGACAGCGGACCGTTCTTTTATCGTGCAGGCGCCGGCAGGCTCGGGAAAAACGGAGTTGCTGATCCAGCGGTTTCTTCGCTTGCTGGCCCGGGTCGAAAAACCGGAAGAAATACTGGCCATGACATTCACGCGGAAGGCAGCCGGCGAGATGAGAAGCAGAATCCTCGAGGCCTTGCGGGACGCTCGTGAGCAAAAGAAAGTCACCGAGGATTATGAACTCCAGAGACAGCAACTGGCGGAAGCAGTGCTGCGAAGGGATGCGGAGATGAGCTGGCGGCTTCTGGAACATCCGGCCAGGCTGCGGCTGACAACCATGGACGGCTTTAACGCGGCGATCGTCCGGCAGATGCCCCTGCTGGCCGGACCGGCCCTGTCGCTGAACATTGCAGACGACCCCGAATCCCTGTATCTGGAGGCCGCCAGGCGACAGATGAATGCTGTCGAGCAGGATGCGCAGTCGCCGGAGGCAGTTCTGCTGGCACACCTGGACAATCGTTACACCGGCGCAACCGCGTTGCTGGCCAGGATGCTGAAAGCGCGAGTCCACTGGCTGCGCAGGATCATAGAGATGAGGGTGAAAAGCAGTTTGCGCGACGGACTTGAAGGCGCGCTGGAACGCCAGGTTTATCGGCAAGTGGGTCAGCTGCGACAGGCGTTCTCCGCCGATTCAAGGAAGACCCTGGCCGAACTCATCGCCGTGGCTTTGAGAAATTCGCCGGAGCTGGCCGATCATTTCGACAGTTCCGAAGAACGGATTGGCGACAGCGGGACACTAGAGTTCTGGCAATTCGCGGCTTTTTTGTTGCTGACCCAAAGCGGACCGCAATGGCGCAAACGGGTCAATAAATCGACCGGTTTTCCCACGGACGAAAACCGCAAGGCCGATATGGAAGACTTTCTGGACTCGCTGCGCGATGACAATGCGCTGGCGATACAGCTTGATGAAATTCGCTATTTGCCGCGCAAGGCTTATCCGGATGAACAGTGGGACGTACTCGAAAGCCTGCTTACGGTATTGCCGGAATGCGCTGCCCAGTTACGACTGGTGTTTGCAGAGCGGGGAATGGTGGATTACGCGGAAGTCGCCCTTGCGGCCCTGAATTCCCTCGGGAGGCCGGAGCGACCGACCGACCTTGCCCTGTTTCTGGACTACAGGATTCAGCATATCCTGGTCGATGAGTTTCAGGACACCTCCTTCGAGCAGGTTCAGATGCTCAAATTGCTGACCGCCGGATGGCAGCCGGACGACGGCCGCACCTTGTTCCTGGTCGGCGATCCCATGCAGTCGATATATCGTTTCCGCGAAGCGGAAGTCGCATTGTTCATGGAGTGCGCGCGCAACGGACTCGATGATGGCCGGATACCGTTGGAACCCGTGATTCTCAGCACCAATTTTCGCTCGCAAAAAGGTTTGGTCGAGTGGTTCAACCAGGCTTTCGGAAAAATCATGCCGCGGGAAGAAGACCTTACAGAAGCCAAAGTCAGATTCTCGGCTTCCGTGGCCGACAAGCCCGCGCTGGATGGCGACGCGGTGTCGGTACACGGCAGCCTGGGGAATGATGAGGATGCCGAGGCAACGACCGTTGCACAATTGGTATCGGCAGGGCTGAAGGCGGACCTCGATGACAGCGTTGCGATACTCGTGCGCAGCCGCTCTCACTTGCGCCGCATTCTTCCCGCGCTTCGCAAGGCAGGCTTGACATTCCGGACAGTCGATACGGAATCACTGGCAGGCCGGCCGGTGATACAGGATTTGCTGGCGCTGACCCAGGCTATCCTGCACCCCGCCAACCGTGGTGCATGGCTGGCGGTATTACGGGCGCCCTGGTGTGGCCTCTCGCTTGCTGATTTGTTTGGGTTGATGGGGGCCGACCGCCGTAAACCGGTCGCGGAACTGATGGAATCGATCGATCCGGATGACCTGAGTGCGGACGGCAGAGTGCGGCTGCAGCGTGTTCGTGGCCCGCTGTTGCAATCGCTGGCCGAGCGAGGTCGTTACCGGCTCAGGGCGACCGTGGAGAATCTGTGGCTGGCGTTGGGCGGGCCTGCCGTTCTCACCGACCCCGCCGACATCGAAAACGCGGACAGTTACTTTCGCCTGCTTGAGAAACTTGACGATTCCGGCGAACCGGCAAATCTGGCGCATATCGAAGAGAAACTGGGCGAGTTGTACGCGGCGCCGGATCCAGAGGCCGATGGCCGTCTTCAAATTATGACCATCCACAAATCAAAAGGACTGGAATTCGATACGGTGATAATTCCGGGCATCGGCAAAAAACCTGCCGACATGGACCGGCCACTGTTACGTTGGCTTAATGTCGTAGCGGAACAGGGCGGCGACGAGGAATTGCTGATGGCGCCGCTGAGTGCGACCGGCGACGATGGCGATCCGTTTTTCAGGTTGCTAAAAAGACTCGATGACCAGCGCGATCTGCATGAAACGGATCGCCTGTTATATGTCGCATGCACCCGGGCAAAGAAACGCCTGCATCTGCTGGGACATGCGACTGTCTCTGCAAACAACCCGCAAGCCAGAGCCGCTAAAAAATCGTTACTGCATCGCATGTGGCCAGTGCTCAAAGATGTTTACGGCAAGCTGCAGCCGGAGCTGGCGGCCGGGTCGGACGGCGGGTCGCGATCCACATCGTTGCCACTGATACGCCTGCCCGCCGACTGGCAATTACCGGTCCTGCCAGTGGTTAATACGGTTTCGCTAATGCCTACGGGCGGCGAAGAAAACGCTGCCGCGATCGAGTTTGATTGGGCCAAGGAGGCGGTGCGTATGATCGGCCTGGTGGTGCACGCCGAGCTTGAACTCATCGGCCGCGAAGGTCTGGATAAATGGAGCCGGGCCCGGGTCAGCGAAAAAAAATTACACTACAGAGCGCAATTACAGGCCCTGGGGATGCCGGAAACAGAACTGGACGCTGCGATCGACAGCGTGCAGGAATCGATCGGCAACGTCCTAGACGATGAAAAGGCGCGATGGATACTTGGTACACACCGCGAGGCAAGTTGCGAACGGCCTGTGAGCGGATTTCTCGGAGGAGAATTACTCAATGTGGTGCTGGACCGGACATTCATCGATGAGGACGGCAACCGCTGGATCATCGATTACAAAACCAGTCGCCACGAAGGCGGCGACCTGGACAAATTTCTGGATATGCAGCAAGTGCGATACCAGGGGCAACTCGAACGTTACGCCAGGCTGATGAGCAATATGGAGGATCGCCCCGTTCGCGTCGGACTATATTTTCCATTGTTAAAAGGCTGGCGTGAATGGCAGCCGGACCTATAAGGAACCGCTGAAACTCAACTGGTACGCGCCATTTTCGCGTGGCATGAAATTCAAAATATTTTGCAGGCGCTGGCTCATCCGGCCACGGGGTCTGATCAGGCCGGTGACTTCATAGTTACCACTGGGGTCCAGGTCCAGTGTGCCGTCGATCTCCAGCGCACCGTCAAGATCGAAAAAATCGGCAAGCAGGTTGCCGCCGTTTACGATTTTGAAATGGCCTTCGAAATCGCCGAGGGTAAGCTTGTCGGGCACATTCATGCTGGTGTCGTTCAGGTGAATTGTTCCGGAGGCATGCTCAGGCCAGTCGCCGGCCATGGAAAGCGACTCGATACCGACAAATATGCTGGCCTGTGTCCCGAACGGCATGGCACCCAACTGAGTGAGCAACAATTCAAGGTTGGCATTCCTGGCGTGGATCCCGCCGTTGACCGACAGGCCAAACCGGCCGGATAATTGCTGGCCCGGATCGCCCGCATGGAAATCAAATTCCATCCGTCCTGCAAGCAGACCGCCGGGTTTCCATCGCCATCTGGCCCGTCCGAACTGTAACTGATCGACAGAAAAGTTTTGCGCGGCTCCATTCCACAAGGTCCCGGAAACGCCTGTCATGATTGCCGGCGTCCCATCAAGAAACGGCGAAACGACCTGGGCGGGGATATTGAGGGCCAGGAAAAAAACAAAAGAAGCAACGGCAACACCCAGTAATTTTTTGGTCGATAGAATCACACTGGACTGCTCAGCCTGCAGGCTAACGTTTGCGAAGTAAAAGACTGGAATCGACGGTGCCGTTTTCCTGACCGATTCTCAGGGATGCCGTCTGTACGCCGATGCCCTGCGATTCAAGGGACGCAAGCCATCGTATCATTGCGTTGAAGGAGACATCGTCGAGCCGCGTGTTGATCGAGTTCTCGCCGATAGGCTGCATCGTTGCGATAACCACACCTTCACGGCGCGCGCTTTCTTGCAGCAGGATGACCAGCGACCCGCCCGAAGGCGGCTGTCGTGGAGTCAGATTCGTGGCCGATTGTCCGGCGATGGCTTTCATTTGTTCCAGTTCAGCATATTGACGGGCCACGCGCCGTTCGTTTTGTTGCAGACTGCTGTACATCGGACTGAGCGCCATGCTGATGACGAGAACCAGTAGCAGGGCTGCGGCGCCGAGCAACATGACGCGTTCGCTCTCCGATCGTTCATCAAACCATTGCGACAGCGTCATGCCTGATCCTCGTTGCGGTGAATCCGAATCCGGCCTTCGACGCGATTTTCTTCCTGGGATGTGCTTTGTATTTCCGCGGTAAATTCAACCGCTTCGCTAACCTTGCGCTGAATATTGTCCAGCGTGGCGTAATCAGGTACGTCCAGGCGCAACTCCATGCCTTCCTCGGCAAAACTTATCGACAAAATTTTGATGCCTCGGTCGCTGGGCAACGCTGCGCTGACCAAGATCAGTGTTTCCAGGAAATATTGCGAAGCAAAGGTGGATTCGCCGCTGCCGGTGCAAGTGAGAAGTTGGTGCAACGGGTTGACGATTCTCGTTTGGCCAGGGCAAGTCGTCGTCAGAACACTGGCCATCTGTCGATCGAGCGACTGACGCACCGATTTGATCTGCTGCAGGCGCAGGACATCTCTGGCGAATACAGTCAGGAATAACGCCAACAACAAGGAAGCTGCCAGTCGCCATGGTTTAATATTTTCGCCGAGTTGTGATCTCGGCGCAAAATTTCCTTGCAGAAAATTGATCGAGGGTCCACAAATAACCTGACTTGCCAGCAACGGCAAGTCGGTTTCTTCGAGCAACTGTATATCGGCATGACCGGCCCGGTCTGCTATCGATTTCAGCACCGCCTTGTCACAAAAGATCCTGAAATGTTCAGCCTGCGAATCAGCGGGCAGAAATTCGATGACGTCCGCCGGCTGCAAACCGACAAGAAATGCCGTTTCCCAGCGACCGGTACGCAGGCCTACCGAGTTGTCGCCACGAACGAGCATCGTCGACTGGCCATCGCTCCAGGGCAGCCCCAGGGTTTCGGGAATGACCTCATCGGGCTCGATGCCTGCTTCTTTGAGCATTTCCAGTAGCTGCTCAAGTCTGGATTTGTCGATGACAGCAACACCGACACTGTCGTCCTCGTCTTTCCTGCTGATCGCGAAATGCTGCGTTTCCACATCGGCAATCAAATTTTCTTCGAGCGCGTAAGGGACCGCCTTCAGGGTTTTTGCGGCGCTCTTTAACGGTACCCTGGCGCTGGTAACCAGGACATCGGCGCCAGGCACCAGCAAGATAAGGCGGTATTGCTTGGCTGCCACCGACAGCATATGCAAGTCGTCCGTCCGGACCTGGCCGAGTTGTCCGCCACGGGAATCCATGGTTACCCACTGCGCGCCTTTATCAACCAGCCTGAATACCAGTGTGTTGCTCATAAAAGGCCTGTTTTTACTCACTGTTGAAAGTACGCATGACAGGCATCGATTGCCCATCGTCGCGCTCAAGCAAACTGTACATGGTGAACCGGGTAGAGCCAATAGATACATCTGCGGTTACCCGAAAGAAACTGCTCGACAATTCCAGTGACTGCATGACTTCGGGTTCAACCAGGTCTGCGAATGGAGTCAGGTCAGTGAATCCCTGGTCGCCTCGTTCCCCGACAAGATTTTCGGCGACGGTGTCACTGATCTGGTCAGACAGGGAGCGCAGGACGCTGGCGCTGGCAGTGTTGATGTTGAGCGCGGTTCCATTTGGCAGGGCCGCAACATAAGGGGCGAGGATACGAAAACTTGCCGCGTCCATTTCCCCGACCGACAGCAGTTCGCTGGTGGAGGTGATCACAAGGTTCGCGGTCCGGTATGGCGGAACACGTGCCGTGTAGAAGCTGTCTTCGGCTCCGTTTGGGAAACCGGGTTCCAGATCGTGGTCGAGCCAGTCAACGGTAATTCTCGCCACCGCAGGATTCAGTTCAAGTGCTGTGAGCAGACGTTCGAATTGTTTCAGAGCGACTTCGTCGATCTGTCCACTGCCGTTGACCAGGTTGTTCAGATTAAAGCGGCCCTGCATGTCCTCGACGTATCCACGGATGGCGCCGCCTTCGATCGGCAATGTCGTAACAGCTGTCGCCCAGTCTTCGCCGGTATGATCGGTGACCGAGTCCCTGGCGTCGGTACGGAGAATTTCGCTGGCCCAGGCTTCGGCACCAAGCGCATAGAGCAGGGCCTGGTCGGACTCGAACAAGTTTTCGCTGCGCCTGATATCCAGGCTCGTATCCCATTGCAGGTTAACGGTGAGAATGGTAACCAGTGCGACCAGCAACAAGGCGGTCAACAATGCGACGCCTTCTTGCATGGTCTTGCCGACCATGGCCCGGCGCTTATCCACCGCGGATCTCCAGCAAACGGCTAATCCGTCCCTGGTCCGACAATTCGAGGCTGATTTCCACCGCGAGCGGGCGAATCCAGGCAGCTATCCGGTTGTCGCTGCCTAAAGGCGGCCAATTCTCGTGCCATTCGAGTTGCTCGTCGAGATAGCGGATGATGATCTCGTCGACATCGTCAAGAATTTCTGTCCGACGCGGCTCGGTACCCGACAATCTGTCCAGCACCTGCCAATCCAGTCGCACGAGCTGCCTGTCCTCCAGCTGGTATGCCACTCGTTGCAGCGTGCTGCGCGGGATACCCGCCGGATTGTTCCAACCACCCCGGGTCAACGTAACCAGATAGATATTTCTGGCGTCGGCGGTCAATGCCGGTTCTTTGAAATCGCCCAGTTCCGAACGAACCGGCCTGGGCTGTAGTTGTGAAAAGTCGCGGCTCAGGTAAATCATGGAAGTCTGTATTTGTTTCAGGCGATTCGCGCGCGAACGGGACCAGTCCACCTGGTCGCTTATCGCGATAAAACCGCCAAACAACATGACCGCCATCAAGGAAAAAATCGCCAGCGCCACAAGAATTTCGATAAGCGTAAAGCCCTGCAAACGGGATTTTCCGATGCCGGTCATTGCGCTTCCTCGGCGGGCTCTGCAGACCAGGGAAGAATACGCCCGCTACCGACTATGGGCGGGCCGATAAAACCCACGATATCCGATACGACATCGTCCGGGGAGTTTTCCTTGCTGACCTCAATATCCACCCGATACAAATTGTCGACGCCTGTTTCGGATACCTTGGATCGCCAGATCCATCTTTGATCGGCATACTCCAGGTCGCCATCACTTTCCCCGATCTCCGGTACCTGTTGTTGCAGCCTCATTTCGGTCAGTTGATTAAGCGCAATCCAATGGGCGTACGTCTTTTGCTGTAATCGGTCGACGACGCCAACCGATTGCATGACAGCGTAGTAGGTCGCGCTAAGGCCAAGTGCGGTGATTGCCATCGCGACCATAACCTCAAGCAAAGTGAAGCCGCGTTGTCGGATCATGATCCTTCCTCGTCGGGGGTCCTGACAAGCAGGCCATCCCGGTTGTCACCGATCAGCCGATAACGGACTGTGCTGGCTTCGCGGAAAAAATGTACCTCGAATGTACTGATATCGCCGCTGCTGAGGAGGATAATTTGCGGGCCCGGGGCTTCCTCGTCGTCGGATGCAGGTAACTGCACATCGCGATCGTCAACGAAAAGTTCGATAACGATGTCCTCCGGCAGCGTCCGCGACCGAAAGATTTCGTCGTCTGCCATCGGCACCCAAAGGCTGATCATGTTGCCGGCATCATCGGGGCGCCGGTCATAAAGAAAAAAACGATAGCTTCCGTCTTCGATCTCAAGACCGATAGTACGCCCCTGGAACACCGCTTGTTCTCGCGCCATCTCCAACAAGGCATGCAGGCGCCTGGTTTCCCTTGCAACATCCCTGTCGGGATCCATGATGCCGGTGGAGAAGACCGCCATCGCGGTCCCGATCGCCATGATAACGAGCACGACGAGAATTTCGAGTAGGGTAAAGCCGCCCTGGACCTTGTGCGAGCGCGCTAGAATATTAAGCATTTGACCAGAGACACAGGCGACGACTGCGCTGCGTATTATTCGTCGAGATTCCAGTTGCCGATGTCGGCGTCGCCGTCCACGCCATCCGGCAGTCCATCCGACCCAAAGGAATAGATATCGACTCGCCCGTTCCGTCCGGGATAAAGATATTGATAGGGCGAGTTCCACGGATCCATTCTCAGTCTTTCGATATATCCGTCCGTCGCATACTTGGGTAGATTGCTTCCAGCAGGTTTCCGCACCAAAGCTTCCAGGCCTTGCTCGGTAGTCGGGTACCTCGAATTGTCTATTCGATACATTTTTAGCGCAGCTTCGATGGTCTGTATATCGATTTTTGCCCGGGTAATCCGTGCCTGTTCGACCCGGTCGATGATATTGGGAGCGATAATCGCAGCAAGAATACCGAGGATTACGACGACCACCATGATCTCGATCAGGGTAAACCCGCCGTTGACGACCGAGGGTTTTATTGCGTTCATTGCTTGGACACCGTTAGCCTAGGAAGATCAGAGCTTCCCTACAGGCCTACATGATAGCAGAGCACAGGAATTTTGAGGGTGAAAGTCGCTGATATTCCCGGACAACCGGTTGCCCTAACGGCTATTGCGATGGCTGCGCTCAGCCTGCTTTTTTTGGCGATCGGCGATCCCGCACGCGAGTGGTTTCAATACGACCGTGACGCGGTTTTAGCTGGCGAGATATGGCGGTTGGTGACGGCTCATCTGGTGCACCTGGGCGTGGGCCACACAGCGTTGAACCTGGTCGCGCTGTTCCTGGTTTACTGGTTTCTCGGAAACGAGTTTACCCTGGGGCAATGGGCCTGGGTCAGCGGCTTAGCCGTAGCGATGATCGCGGTCGGCTTTGTCTGGCTTCGGCCGGAGCTGCTCTGGTACGTCGGTTTATCGGGTCTGTTGCATGGCTGGCTCGTTGCCGGGGCGGCCCGCAGATTATGGCGGAGACACAAAGACGGACTGATCCTGCTGAGCGTCGTGCTGATCAAGGGATTCTATGAGCAACTGGCCGGACCCTTGCCGGGCAGTGAGCTGGCAAGCGGCGGACCGGTGGTGGTAGACGCGCACTGGTTCGGAATACTCGGCGGCTTGATCGGCGCATGGAGTCTGAGGCTGCACAATCGCTCAACTGGCGTATAATTGCGCGCTTTCGTGTTGCCCGACATAGGAGTCTGTCGGACTTAGGACTAATCTACTGCGGCGGCGGGAAATCGGTTCAAATTTTCGATCATTCTCGTTGAATGGCCCTGCTATTCGCCTCGAATAATCGAAAGTCTCCTGTCGAATTCCCACATGCCTCGCGGCGATCGCCTGAATCAGACAGACTCCTGTGCCGGGTGGCGCAACAAATTCGAGTGAGGTAATTCATGTCGCTGGCATATGTTTATCCGGGGCAAGGGTCACAAGCAGTTGGCATGCTCGCCGATCTTGCCGATGCCTACCCAATCGTCAATGAGTCATTCGCCGAAGCCTCCGCGGCACTGGGTTACGATCTGTGGCAGGTCAGCCAACACGGTCCGGCGGAGAAGCTCAACCAGACCCCGGTGACACAGCCGGCGTTGCTGGCGGCCGGGGTCGCCGTTTTTCGCCTCTGGCGACAACTTGGCGGCCGGCAGGCGACGATCATGGCGGGTCACAGCCTGGGTGAGTACACGGCGCTGGTGTGCGCCGGCGTGATCGATTTTGGCGATGCTGTAAAACTGGTTGAATACCGGGGTCAAGCGATGCAGGAGGCGGTCCCGGAAGACGCGGGGGCGATGGCGGCGATTCTGGGCCTCGATGACGAGCAGGTGGTTCGAGCCTGCAGCCAGGCCGCTGGTGACGAAATCGTTTCGGCGGTGAACTTCAATTCACCTGGCCAGGTTGTCATCGCCGGCCAGTCGGCTGCGGTCGATCGGGCGATCGTCGAAGCGAAGCAAATGGGGGCGCGAAAGATCATCCCATTGCCGGTCAGCGTTCCGTCCCATTGTGCCCTGATGAAAGGTGCCGCCGACAAACTGGCTCAGCGCCTGGAAGAAGTCGAATTCAGACCTGCCACAATGCCGGTTGTGCAGAATGTCGATGCAAAGGTATGCGGCTCAACAGAGGAAATTAGAAGCGCGTTGGTCAGGCAGCTTTACTTGCCGGTACGCTGGGTCGAGTGCGTACAATACATGGCGAGTAATGGAGTCGACAATTTGCTTGAATGCGGGCCCGGCAAGGTTCTTGCGGGCCTGAATCGCAGGATCGATCGCGGCATGGGCATGTATTCGGTTTATGATTCAGGGAGCCTGAAGGCGGCATTGGAAAAAACAGCGGGAAGCGGAAATGAGTGAAAAAACTCTGCAAGGAAAAATGGCCCTGGTAACCGGAGCATCGCGTGGTATCGGGCAGGCCATAGCGTTGCGAATCGGCGAGCTCGGGGCCGTAGTTGTTGGCACGTCTACTTCGGAGCAGGGCGCGGCCGGTATTAGCGACAGGCTGGAGCAAGCGGGCATAGGCGGGCGCGGAGCGGTACTCGATGTGGCAGATCAGGATTCCGTAGATCGCCTGATCAGCGACATCGGCATAAACGAAGGAGCTCCGGCTATCCTGGTCAATAATGCGGGCATCACCCGTGACAACCTGTTGATGCGCATGAAAAGCGACGAATGGGATGAGATTATCAATACCAACCTTAGCTCCGTTTACCGAATGAGCAAGGCCTGTTTGAGGGGCATGATGAAAGCGAGGGAAGGCAGGATTATCAATATCACCTCGGTAGTCGGTTTGATGGGCAACGCCGGGCAATGTAATTATGCGGCTGCGAAAGCGGGAATGATCGGGTTCACCAAGGCGCTGGCCAGAGAGATCGGTTCTCGCAACATCACGGTCAATGCGGTCGCGCCCGGGTTTATCGAAACCGACATGACCCGCTCAATGACCGACGAGCAACGCCAGGCACTGATCGATCAGGTGCCGTTGATTCGGTTGGGTTCGGTGGACGATATTGCCGCTGCGGTTGGGTTCCTGGCTTCGCCGTCGGCGGGATATATCACAGGCGAAACTCTGAATATCAATGGCGGGATGCACATGGTCTGAGTCTAATGGCGGGTAAAGACATAGAATCGCCGTGAAATCCATGTAAAATTAGTCTCTTGTCAAGCAAACAGTCCGACAGACTGCTAGATTGCCCCAAGACATTTAAATACAATAAGCGGCCGCAGTGGGTCAGTCAGCCCGCGGCAACGGTTTTTTGATGAGGACGAGCACACAATGAGCAATATTGAAGAACAGGTAAAACAGATTGTCGCCGAGCAATTGGGCGTCAAGGTTGAAGAAGTCACCAACGAAGCATCATTTGTTGACGACCTTGGTGCGGATTCTCTGGATACCGTCGAGCTGGTGATGGCCTTGGAAGAGGAGTTCGATACCGAAATCCCGGATGAAGAGGCCGAAAAAATCACCACTGTTCAGTTGGCCATCGATTACGTCAAAGATAAAAATACTGACTCCTGATCGTAGTATCATGCCGCGGCCATGGACCGACCGTGGCTCGTCATAAAAACTTCTGTTTTGTGCAGGTGAAGAATTGGCCAAGCGACGAGTAGTAGTCACCGGTCTGGGGATCGTTTCTCCCGTGGGCAATACTGTGAGCGATGCTTGGCAGAACATCGTGTCCGGCAAAAGTGGCATCGGCCAGATTACTCGTATGGATACCAGCCTGTTTACGACGCATATCGGCGGTCCGGTGCGGAACTTCGATGTTGGCGATTACATCGACAAGAAAGACGCCAGGAAAATGGACCCGTTCATCCATTACGGTATCGCGGCATCGGAACAGGCGATCGCCGATTCCGGGCTGGAAATCACGGACGACAACCGGCATCGAATTGGCATTGCCGTTGGTGCTGGTATTGGTGGCCTGGAAACGATCGAGGCGAGCCACAGCAAGTACATCGATTCGGGCAAGCCAAGAAAAATATCGCCGTTTTTCATTCCCTCCAGCATCATCAATATGGTGGCCGGACATGTTTCCATCCGTAACAAACTGACCGGGCCCAACTTCTCTCTGGTCACGGCGTGCACGACCGCGACCCACTGCATAGGATTCGGGATGCGGGCAATCCAGTATGGTGATGCGGAAGTGATGGTTGCAGGTGGCTGCGAGATGGCCACAACCGTGTTGGGTCTGGGTGGGTTTTGTTCAGCCCGCGCGTTGTCCACCCGAAACGATGATCCGGAAAAAGCCAGCCGGCCATGGGATGCCGAACGGGATGGATTTGTTTTGTCCGACGGTGCCGGTTGTGTGGTGCTGGAAGAATACGAGCATGCGCAGCAACGCGGCGCTAATATCCTTGCCGAATTAACCGGCTTTGGCATGAGTGCCGACGCCTTTCATATGACGGCGCCGCTGGAATCGGGCGCGGGCGCGAGCCTGTGTATGGAAAATGCGTTGGCGGATGCCCAGCTTAATCCCGATGAAGTCGATTACATAAATGCTCATGGTACATCGACGCCGCTCGGCGACATTGCCGAGACCCTGGCGATCAAACAGGCGTTTGGCGACCATGCCTACCGGCTGGCGGTTAGTTCGACGAAGTCGATGACCGGTCATTTGCTCGGTGCCGCAGGCGGCGTCGAAGCCATATTCAGCATATTGGCGATACGCGACCAGGTCGCGCCGCCCACCATCAACCTGGAACATGCCGATCCCGATTGTGATCTGGACTATGTTCCCAACGAGGCGCGCGAGATGCACCTGCGGGTCGCAGTTTCTAACTCTTTCGGATTCGGTGGCACGAACGGTACGCTGGTGTTCGTACAGCCCAATTGATTTCCCGAAGTATCAGTCAGCTGGCTTCCGGCGGTGACGACAACAATCGTCATTTCCATGTTGAAACGAATTCGGCCGCCGTCGATCTGGCATGGCTGCATCAGAAAAACCCCGAACGATACCCCTATCTGCTGCAAAGCGCAGCCTCCGGGACGGCACAAGGGCGTTTCGATATCCTGTTTGCGTTCCCGCGCGAGTCGATTGTTCTAGACTCGGAATTCAAGTTGAATGACGGCCGGACAGGCGATTTCCTTACGGCTCTCGATACCGCCTGGCGTTCGGAACGGGTCGCTGAACGGTCGCATGGCCTGCCTTTTACCGGCGGCTGGTTTCTGTATCTCGCCTATGAACTGGCCGGCCAGGTGGAGCCGGGCCTGTGCCTGATGACGGACCCGGATATGCCGATAGCCATCGCGACTCGAATTCCGGTAGCGGCCATTAGCGATCGGCAATCGGGTCAGACCTATCTGGTCGCAGAGTCAGGCCACGAACAGTGTCTCAAGCAACTTTCAAAGGATCTTGCTGGTGGGTTCGAGGAGGAATCCTCCGGGTCGTTGCTGTCTGGATTACTTCAAGAGGATCCCGAACAGATTTATCTCGACGCGGTGGAGACCGCCAGGCGATTTATCTATGACGGCGATATTTTCCAGGCCAATCTGTCCCGACAGTGGCGCGGTAAACTGTTGCCGGGTACCAACCCGGCGCAAGTGTACCGTCGCCTGTGCAGCGCCAACCCGGCGCCGTTTGCGGGGCTGGCGCGTTGGCAGAATCACACAGTTATCAGCTCGTCGCCGGAACGTCTGCTGAAAATTTCCAACGGCTATGCAGAGTCGCGACCGATCGCCGGAACCCGTCCCCGCGATCATCGGCGGACAAAAGATTCTGCCATGCGCGAGGAATTGCTTCGTCATCCCAAGGAAAGGGCAGAACACATCATGCTGATCGATCTTGAACGCAACGACCTGGGTCGGGTGTGTCGTCCGGGCTCGGTCGAAGTAGACGAGATGATGAGCCTGGAAAGCTATGCCCATGTTCATCACATCGTTTCCAACGTGCGTGGCCGCCTCCGCGAGGAAGTCTCGCCGGGACAGGTCATCAGGGCGATGTTTCCGGGCGGCACCATTACCGGTTGCCCGAAAGTGCGCTGCATGGAAATTATCTCCCAACTGGAAGGGGCGCCGCGCGGAGCATATACCGGCTCAATGGGTTATCTGAATCGCGACGGCAGCGCCGATCTCAATATCCTGATTCGAACCTTGGTGCAGGATGGCGATCAAATCAGCCTGCGGGCCGGCAGCGGCATCGTCGCGGATTCGGTCGCCCGGGAAGAACTTGCAGAAAGCCGGGCGAAAGCCAAGGGACTTATTCTGGCATTGGGAGCGGCCTGAGTGACAGTCCGCTTCATTGTCGACGGGCGCGACTGTGAATCGATTCCCGCCAGCGACCGTGGGCTGCTGTATGGTGACGGTCTTTTTGAAACCATGGCTGCCTGGGACGGCCACATCGTCTTACTGGAAGATCACCTCGAGCGGCTCAGCCTTGGCGCTGACAGACTCGGGTTGCCGATACCCGACATGGAAGTTTTGCGCGGCGAAGTTATTGGCTTGCTGCCGAGGCAGGGCAGGGCGGTCATCAAGCTAATTCTGACCCGAGGTAGCGGGGGGCGCGGTTACCGCCAACCCGAAAAAATAAAAATTCGTCGCATCGTCAGCTTGCATCCATGGCCGGATTATCCTGAAACCTGGGCCAAGGATGGAATAGCGGTGCGGCTTTGCGAGACGCGCCTCGCAAGCGACCCGGTTCTTGCCGGGATGAAAACCTTGAATAGATTGCACCAGGTGCTGGCCAGGGCAGAATGGGACGATCCGAATGTCGCAGAAGGCCTGATGATGGATGCGGATGGCCGCGTCGTTTGTGGCACTATGAGCAATCTGTTTTTGGTGCGGTCCGGCGCCTTGGTAACACCGGATCTCGAGTATTCAGGCGTGGCCGGTGTGATGCGAAAACAAATCCTCAAAATTGCCGCGCAAATGGATATAGAGATTCAGGAACGGGCGGTGAGTCTGGACGATCTGTCGCAGGCGGATGAAATATTTGTCAGTAATTCATTGATCTTGATTTGGCCGGTCCGGCAACTGGACGGTCAGGTCTGCGCGACCGGCCCGTTGACAAGCCGGCTTCGGCATGCACTGGAATCCAGTTTGTCGACGGCGGTCGTGACCCCATGAGCCGTATGGGGAAAGGCCTGGCGTTGTTACTCTTGCTGGCCGGTCTGGGCATAATCACCACCGTATTCCTGCTCAATCGGGCGATGAACGCTCGCCTGAGCCTCGCTGAAGGCAGCGAAGTTTTATGGGTCAGTCCCGGGCTCAGCCTGGCTGGCCTGGTTCGGGAATTGGAGCGAAGAGAAATACTTTGCTGCCCGCGCGCCTTCACGCTGATTGCGCGAATCTCTGGCGATGCGACCCGGATCAAGGCCGGCGAATACCTTCTTGCAGTGGGGATGACTGCTGATGACCTCCTTCAGGCACTCGTTCAAGGTGACGTGATAAAGCACAGTTTTACGATCATCGAAGGATGGACGGTCAGGGAACTCCTGCAAGCGCTGGCCACCGAGGAAGCGCTGGAACAGGACATGCTCGAAAACTACGATAGCGCGGCAGAATCATTGATGGATCGGTTCGGCGAATCCGGATTGCATGCGGAAGGGCAGTTTCTGCCCGAAACATATCAATTTGTGCGTGGAGAGCGGGTCAGCGATGTACTGCGCCGCGCGCATGTCGATCTGCTGGAGCAACTGGAGCAGGCGTGGCAGGGGCGAGAGTCCGGGCTGCCATTTGATACCTCTTATGAGGCATTGGTCCTGGCATCCATCGTTGAAAAAGAAACGGCGCTGGCTGCTGAGCGGCCGGTCATCGCCGGTGTATTCGTGCGGCGCCTGCAGCATCGTATGCGCCTGCAGACCGATCCAACCGTCATCTATGGGCTTGGTCCGAAATTCGACGGCAATCTGACCCGTCAGCATCTCGATACAGACACGCCCTACAACACCTATACACGTGCTGGTTTGCCGCCGACGCCGATCGCATTGCCAGGAGCCCGAGCGATTGCCGCGGTGATGCACCCGGAACCGGGTAATGCACTGTATTTTGTCGCGACCGGGGCGGGAGACGGAGGTCATCATTTTTCCGCCACACTTGAAGAGCATAACCAGGCTGTGCAGGATTACCTGCGGCAGCTCAGACAAAACAGGAACAACCCATGATCGGCCGGTTGATTACACTGGAAGGGCTCGAAGGCGTCGGCAAATCCACGAACATGGAATTCATCCAGCGCAAACTGCAGGAAGCAGGCATCGATGTAGACGTCACGCGAGAACCGGGCGGCACACCGTTGGCCGAAAAAATCCGTGCGTTGGTTCTGGACACAGCGGATGAACCATTGCCTGATCTTTGCGAGTTACTGCTGATATTTGCTGCGCGTTCTGCGCACCTTGAAAATCGCATCAGGCCGGCTCTCGACCACGGACGGTGGGTACTTTGCGATCGTTTTACCGATGCGACTTTCGCCTACCAGGGAGGAGGGCGGGGACTGCCTCTCGAGATCATCGCCAGGCTGGAGGGTTTGGTCCAGTCGGGTCTAAAGCCAGACCTGACGATTTTGCTGGATACACCGGTTGAAATCGGGCTGGAGAGAATACGCGAGCGTGGCGGCACCGATCGCTTTGAAAGCCAGCGTCTCGAATTCTTTCAGCGGGCGCGCGAGGTTTATCTATCACGTGCGCAACAAGAGCCCGAAAGATGCGTCGTGGTTGATGCCAACAGGCCACTCACGCAGGTCCAGGATGACCTGGCAAAGATAATTGAGGTATATTTAAGTAACTTCTAACAATACCAGGCTAGTTCATTGACAAATAAGGATAATAACAGCATCTATTTTTGGCAGGAGTCGGTGTGGGCGCAGCTGACCGGCGCCTGGGAGCAACAACGTATGCCACACGGGCTGTTGCTGGCGGGTCCAGCCGGACTTGGCAAGCCCCGGTTTGCCCGACGGTTGGCCGGCTTCGTGATGTGCCGGGACGACGGGCCCGCGCACAGACCCTGCGGACAGTGTAAAAACTGTTCGATGATGGCGGCGGGTAGTCATCCCGATTTTCGCTGGCTGTCGGTGCCCGAAGATCGCAAGACCATCGGTATCGATCAGGCACGCGAAGTCGTCAACTGGATGCGGTTGACGAGTTTCATGGCGGGTTACAAAGTTGTGGTCATCGATGACGCAGACCTCGTGACCCGGGAGGCGGCCAACAGCCTCCTCAAGACGCTGGAGGAGCCTGCCGGTGCATCTCTGCTGATGCTGATATCGAAACGGCCGCATGGTTTGCTGGCGACGATCCGCAGCCGCTGTCAGCTGGTCAGATTTAACAGGCCCGACAACAAAGCCGCATTACGATGGTTGAAAACGCAGGATCGCAGTGCAGACTGGCCGAGATTGCTTTTCCTCGCCGGCGGTACGCCATTACGCGCATTGGCCATGCAGCAGGACGGATTTGCCGACACAGACCTGCGGTTCAGTGAAGATCTTTCCGCAATTATCGGCGGTTCGAAAGACCCCGTTGCCGTCTCCATTGAATGGGCAAAAGAGCCACAGTCTGTCTGGTTGGAATGGTTGCAAACAGTGGTCTTGGGGTTGATTCGGGCGCGTGCGGCCGGTTCGGTAAAAATCGAGGAATGTGAACCAGTACACTTGATTCAAGGAGCGGTTAACATAAACTTGGGCAGGTTGTATCGCTACCTGGATGACCTGGTGGCGGCTCGCCAACGATCAGAACGTGGCGCGCTGCGAGCCGATTTAATGACGGCAGCTATGCTGATACCCTGGGCCTGTGGCCTGAAGTACCGATCGATATATCAGGAAGATTAGTATGACGAAACCCGGGCTGTTGACCCTGACCATCAAAGACAAGAGCGCTCTGTACCTTGCCTATATGCCGTTTATTAATAACGGCGGCCTGTTCATTCCCACAGCCAGTAGTTACCGCTTGGGCGATGAAGTATTTATGCTGCTGAACCTGATGGGTGAGGCCGACCGAATTCCTGTGGCCGGTCGCGTTATCTGGATCACGCCCAAAGGTGCGCAAAGTCGCCGGACCGCCGGCATCGGCGTGCAATTCAGCGATCAGGATCGCGGTCAGACCCAAAGAAAAATCGAAGAGTACCTGGCCGGTGCGCTGGGTGGCGACAAAGCAACCCACACCATGTAAAAACGACCGCCGTGAATCTGGCGGGATTTCTCAAAAATTATTTTGTCGGGTCTGAAGACTGGTCTGGTGGTCTTGTACCAGTATCAACCCACAATCAGTCTTCTTCTTCCTCTTCTTCTTCGGACATTTCCAGGCCGTCGCGAAGGACAAAAGCATCGAATCCGCGCTCATTAAGAATGTAAGCGCCTGCCGAGCTGCGCCGGCCGGTGTCGCAACACACGACGTATTGCTTTTCTTTATCCAGTGTCCCGAGTTTGAGGCGTATAAAGTACAGGGGAATATTGATCGCGTCGGGCTCGTGAAAATTCTCGAATTCGCTGGGCAGACGCACATCCAGCCAGATACCGCCGTAGCCGACGATTTCGTCCGCTTGTTCCTTATTTACCCATTGCAGCATGGGTTCGTTCAGCAGGGATTTGAAGTCTTCCTTGGCAAGACGCATCAATGAACCATCCGTAGACATTGTGATGGTAGCGTTTCGTCTGGCATCCGAAATCAGCGCTTCCTCGCCAAACGTGTCGCCAATAGAAAGATCCGCCAGCTTAATGCCATCCTTGTTCAGCGGCGTTTCACGCGTGACGCTGCACCTGCCTTTGATAACGACATAGAAAAAATCGCCTTCGTCACCCTGCTTGATGACCACATCGTCCCTCTTGTGATTAACCTGGTGCATGCGCATGAAAATAGCCTGGATATTGGCTGGTGGAATCTTGTGGAAGGCCTTGGTTTGTAACAGCGTGAGCATCCAGTCGTCGCTCTTGTCTTCATCGCCCGTCTTCAGGCCCAGTTCTCCGACCTCGTAGGAGCCGGTCTGGTCCCATGTCAGCATCACATCCAGCAGATCGCTGTCGATCGCCAGGTATTCGATTTTGCTTCTTGCCTTGGCGGTGACTTTGCGAGGAATGACGTGAGCGACCGGGTGCGCCGCTTCCTTGCTGCCGCCTTTGATAATCGAGACTTCCTCGCCACCCGATAACAGCACCAGTTCTCCACTAATGACGTAGATCGTCCTTTTTTTCTGATCGCCTTCCTTGAAAAGAACCCGCCCGGCCTCAAGCGTGTGAAGGGCCGTCTTTTTGACCAGCGATTCCAGATTTTCTTTTTGCAGGCCATCCAGCGGGGACAGCCTTTTCAGTATCGCGATGGTGACTGATTTTTCTTTCATCGTCGCTCGCTTTAGGCCCTCAGGCGAATTCACTCACTTAAACATCAATAGCATATTTGCGTTCGCGAACAGCCGCGTTGATAGATATCACACTACGGTACAAGCTTGATAATAACACGCTGTGTGCCCCATCCCTACTGAGTTTCCGTTAATTCTTCCGGTATGGGCCGGGGCCGGCGGTCATCGCCGATATGAACATAAATCATCTTGGCGCTGGCGACAATAAAATGTCGGTCGGGCGGTTCGCCGGGACGGTCGACAAACATTTCTATACCGATCGTAATCGAAGTCGTGCCCGTTTTGCAGATACGGCAGTAAAAGCTAACGACGTCTCCGACGTAAACCGGCTGCATAAACTCGAAATCATCCACGGCGATGGTGACCACGTTGCCACCGGCTCGCTGGTACGCCAGGTTACCACCGGCGATATCCGCATGTGACATCAACCAGCCACCGAAAATGTCGCCCAGCCAATTGGTGTCCTTTGGCATCGCCAACATTCTGACCATCATCTTTCCGCGGGGTTTCTGGTCTTTGTCGATGCTCATTTGATCGACTCGATGCGGCTCCAGCTTTCGTGCGGCCTGAACCGGTCACCATGCTTGTCTGCCAGTCGATTCATGGTCGCGACGATATCGTCAATACCACGGTTCCGGGCGTAATGAATGGGCCCGCCACGGAACGGCGCGAAACCGGTGCCGAAAATAACACCAGCGTCGAGCATATCCAGATCGTCGATGACACTTTCGCTCCACAACGCGACCGCTGCATTGAGTAGCGGCATGAAAAGGCGGTCCATGATATCGTCCGGCGCTTTCTCGCCATCGGTTTTCGGTTTCTCGGGCTTGCCACCCACCCACCGGTAAAAGCCTTCGCCGGTCTTCATGCCCAGTTTTTTCTCGGCAACCAGTTTCTCCAGGATAGCGGGAACCGAAGAGTCGAATGCTTCGCCGAAGATCTTTGCCACGCTGAGCGCCACGTCCAGGCCGACAACGTCGGACAGGTGGACCGGTCCCATCGGCATGCCAAAGTCCAGCGCGGCACGGTCGATCAGCGGGCCGGCGACGCCTTCTTCGGCGATCAGCGACGCTTCGATCATATAGGGCATCAGCACACGGTTGACGACAAAACCCGGCGCACTGCGACAGGGCAATGGCAGGCGGTCGATTCGCCGGGCGAAAGCGACACCCTGATTTATAATCTCCTGAGGCGTATCGGTCATGCTGATGACTTCGATCAGTGGCATTTTTTCCACCGGATTGAAAAAATGCAGTCCGAACAACCGGTTTGGATCGGGTAGGTCTGTCGACAAAGTCTCCAGCATCAGGCTGGATGTGTTCGTTGCCAGCAAGGCATCGGGGTTCATTCGTGTGACCAGGTCGGCATACAGCGATTTCTTGGCCTCGACGTTTTCATAGATCGCCTCGATGATGAGATCCGCATCCTCGATGCCTTTACCTTCCACGTCCATTTTGAGCCGTGATACCGCCGCCTCGTAATCGTCCGGCGAACGGGTTTTTTTCTCGAACAGTTTCCTTGCCCTTTGCAGCGCGGGTTCTACGTATTTTTCTTCGCGGTCTTGTAAGGTCACATCGATTCCGCGTAGGGCAGACCACGCGGCGATACCGCCACCCATGGCGCCGGCACCAATAACATGAAGGCGCTTCACATCGCTCTTCACCTTGCCGCCGACGGATTTCATCCGGTCCTGAAGCATGAACACGCGGATCAGGTTTTGCCCTGTAACGCTCACCATCTGCCGCGAAATCAGCTTTGCCTCCGCCTCATATTGGGCATCGGAAGCGCCATACTTCCGCCACAGTTCGATCATCGCGAACGGGCTGGGATAGTGTTTCGGATTGGCGCGAGAGGCGACCTGTTTCCTGATTGCCCCGGCGACCAGGTTACGTATATAAGGCAGATTCATCAGCTTTTCTTTCAGCGGGGGCTGATGCTTAGGCGGCTTGTTGTGAATCAGTTTCTCGGCGGCTGCGCGCATCTCATCATCGGGGACCAGCCGGTCAATCAGCCCAATTCTCAGCGCCTTTTCAGCACGTAAAAAACGACCGCTGAGCATCAGGTTCATCGCGGCGCTGACACCTATGATACGTACCGCCCGCACAGTGCCGCCAAAGCCCGGGTTGATTCCCAATTTGACTTCGGGGAGGCCGACACTGACCCGGCCATTGTCCGCAGCGACCCGATAGTCACAGGCGAGCGCCATTTCCAGACCGCCGCCGAGCGCGAAACCATTGAGCAACGCGACACTTGGGCAGGGCAGTGCCTCGATACGATCCATAATTTGCTGGCCGAGGCGAGTCATCTCGAAAACATTTGACTCGGTCGCGAGGCTGTTGAACTCCTTGATATCGGCGCCGAAAATGAAACCGCTTTTCTTGCCCGACCAAATAACCAGTCCGGTAGGAGGTTTTGCCTCCAGCTCAGATAAATGTCCGGCCAGTTCACGCATGATCGGCTGTGACAGGACATTCGCGCCGCTATCGACCATATCGAGGCACAGCCAGGCAATATCGTCGCTGTCGCGCTCCAGCGCCCAGCTCGCGCCTGTGTTTTCATCTGTCATGGTTTAATCTCCGAAAATCGGTGGAAGCGGACCGGAATGTGTTCGGCCGGGACCCCATGGATATTGCTGAATCAGCGAATCCTACCAGTTACTGACCGCACCGCAATATTCGTAATTACCGTGCTAGTTCGAAATCACAAATCAGCGGCAAATGGTCGGACAAGCGGACGTCGGGAATCCTGAATTCAGTGACTTCGATTCCATCGCTATAGAGTATGAAATCGAGTTCCTTGCGGGGCGCCCGGCTGGGGTACGACGGCAACCCCTCGACATTGGCGCTGCGGAGCCTGGCGGCCTGCATAAACAGGTATATCTCGTGCTCGCCCCAGAATGTGTTGAAATCGCCGGCGACGATTACCGGTTTCTGACACGCGCGAACCAGGTCGTGCAGATGGCGCAGTTGATAATGCCGATGGCGGTATTTCAGCGACAGATGGACCAGGAACACGGCCAGGTCTTCAAGTTCAAGTTCAATAATCAGGCGCTTGACGCCGGTATCCATGTAGTGAAATCGTTCGCCGTGTATCCGCGGCGCGGCCAGGAAGGCGTTAACCTGTTTACGGATGATCGGCAGACTTTTTTGTATGGACTCTTCCCCGTACTTGCATTGGTAGACCGAGTAATGGCCGATAGCCTCGGCTATTTGTTCGGCCTGGTTGACGAGACGTGAACGGATGGAGCCTGAGTCGACTTCCACGAGTCCAACGATGTCCGGGTCTTCCGATTTTATGAAATCGGTAATTTGCTGCAGCGTTTCAGGACTGCCCTTGATATATCCCGCGCCAGGTAACGGCAAATTGAACCGGGTACCCACGCCGACGGCATAGCGGATATTATATAAAAGCAATCGCATAGGTCTTCAGGGTGTTCCAGACGGCACCGTTCTGCCAGTTGCGGTGCAACTCTAGCCCAGTCGTGGTGAGGTCACAACGCAAAACTGGCCGCGCTGGCGGCTGGTTCGGTACACTATCGGAAACAGAGAGGTGAGCATCGTGTCCCAGGACAACCCGATCCGAGTTTTTGCCAGCCACGCCTTTCAGGAACACGATGACTATCATCGTTTGTTCGAATACTTGGAAAGCACAATCAACTTTTTCTACACGAACAGCGCCGAACCGGGCAAAGCACCCGAGGAAGGAACACCGGACGCACTCAAGGCCGAACTCCGTGTGCAAATCGAGCCAGCCGAGGTCGTCATTATTCTGGCCGGATTGTACGATGAATTCCGCGACTGGATAGACTTCACGCTATCGGTCGCCAAGGATCTCGAAAAGCCGATCCTTGCCATCGAGTTCTTTGGAAGCCAGCAGGAGATTGCGCCGGAAATCACAGAGCTTGCGGATGAAGTAGCGCCCTGGAACGAACGCTCAATCGTCGATGCAATTCGCCGCCAGGCGAGACACGAGGAAACCCAGCGCTGGGACGTAGTCGAGTTCGACATGCCCGAATGACCGGAGCATGGCCATCCCAACTCGTGACTGGATCGGAACCGTAATCTCATGACGCCCTTGCAAATAACCCAACAAGAACTGTTCAGTACGCCGATCTGGCGGGTTGCCACACCGGACATTGTCCAACACAAGGAAATCATGCTCGCCGACTTGGAGCAGAAATGGGCCGATGGCTACTTTGAAAGACATGGTCATGGGTACGGCTACCAGAGCAAGGATGAACTGTTTTCTCCCCAGTCCATGGAAGACCGGCCCTATCTCGAACAAATAAGGGACAAGTTTATTGCGGCTTGCAGGCAGATTCTGGTTGCACGTCAAGGCATCGCCAAACAGATGCCGTTCGATATTTACGCAGTGCAGGGCTGGTACCTGATACAGACCGAAGAAGAATGGGTTGACGCGCCCTGGCACAATCATCATCCGGCGACGCTGAGCGGGTGTTATTACTTGCAGATTCCCAATTACAAGAATCCTGACGAAGGTCTGTTGATGTTCCAGCGGTCACAGCCACCGACCGATATCTTCGTTACCCAGCAAGCCGGCGTGGTACCAGCCGAAGGCCAATTCGTAATTTTTCCTTCTTACCTGATGCACCGACCGGCGCCGTGTCCGAGTGCTGACAAATGGCGGATCACAGTGGCCATGGATTGTTTCGTTCATTGGCACAAACGCTACTCGCAGCCGGTCCGCCAGGTGGGCCCCAAAGACTGGGATGAGGCGCTCAAGCAGAGCTTCAACCCGGCTCTTTCGCCCAAAGACGGCTTAGGGTGAAGTTACTTCATAGCAAGTCGACAACTATTTAATAAATAAGGATAAATATGGGCATAGGAAGGCGCGAATTTGTCCAAATGGGCCTCGCTGGAGCGTTGGCAGCCAGTAGTGGGCCGGCCGTTGCCGCGGCGACCAGACTGTATGGCGAGATTCCAGCGCGGCCTCTGAAAATCCTGATCCTCGGCGGTACCCGTTTTATCGGTCCGCACATGGTGCGGGAGGCATTGAATCGCGGGCACACAATAACCTTGTTTAACCGTGGCAAGACCAACCCGGGTTTGTTTAGCGATGTCGAAACGCTGATCGGGGACCGCGACGGCAACCTGCAGGCGCTTGAGGGCAGGCGCTGGGACGTGGTCATCGATACTTCTGGTTATTTACCGCGCCTGGTCGGTGACTCGGCTCGCTTATTGGCTGAAGTCGTCGATCATTATTTATTCATCTCAACGATGGCCGTGTATTCATCTTTTACGACGCGATTCATGGACGAAACCGGTCCGCTGAAGATCATGGAGGATACCGCGAGCGAGGAAATCAAAAAGTACTATGGAGAACTCAAAGTCCAGTGTGAGCAGGTGGTTCAGGAAACGCTTCCCGAACGAAACACGATCATTCGACCCGGGATAATCGCTGGCCCGGGCGATCATACCGACAGACTCAACTACTGGCCGGTCAGGGTTTCGAGGGGTGGCCGAATGCTGGCTCCGGGAGACGGCAGCGATTTCATGCAATGGGTGGATGTGCGCGATCTGGCTCAATTCGTCATCCGTTGCCTGGAGCGAAATATTACCGGTATTTACAATGCGGTTCGGCCAGCCGCCGCCTACACAATAGGTGACATGATCGAAGACAGCCGCGTGATCAGCGGCGTCAAGGACCTGGAAGTGAAATGGATACCGCTGGCATTTCTGCAAAAACACGGTGTTGAGCCTTGGGACGATCTACCGGCCTACATGCCGCCATCGCCGCCAGGCGAATTCTCACATATGTTTGCGATCAGTAGCGTCGCCGCATTTGCCAAAGGGATGCGTGCGCGGGCCGCTACTGAAACCATTGCTGACATTCTGGCATGGTGGCAGGCACAGCCGGAGGATCGGCGTAAATCGTTACGTGCCGGACTCAGCGTAGAAAAAGAATCAGAGGTACTCGCTGCTTGGGCCAAGGAAAATTCCTGAAAGTGCCGGTACGGAGCTGATTGCTTTCAATCAACCTAGCCTGGCTATCACCGCTTGTGCATATTCGTCGGTTCCCGCATTACCACCCAGATCTCCGGTCAGGCAACTGCCATCGTCGATCGTGGCCTGAATGGCGTCACGCAGTCGCGTGGCTTTGTCGTTCTCATTGACGTGGTCGAGCATCATCGCCGCCGCCAAAAGCAAAGCAGTTGGATTGGCAATGCCTTTACCGGCGATATCCGGTGCCGAACCGTGCACGGCCTCGAAAATGGCCGCGTCCTTGCCGATGTTGGCGCCGGGCGTCAGGCCCAGGCCGCCGACCAGGCCGGCCAACAGGTCGGACAGAATATCGCCGAACATATTGGTAGTCAGGATCATGTCGAACTGCGACGGGTCCTGAACGAGCTGCATGGCGCAGGCATCGACAATACGGGTCTCGACCTCGATCGTGTCCCGGTACTTTTCGCCGACCTGGTTGGCGGTTTCCAGGAACAGGCCGGACAGACATTTCAGGATATTGGCCTTGTGTACGATCGTGATTTTCTTGCGGCCCTGTGCGATCGCGTACTCGAACGCATATTCAGCTATCCGCCGGGAGCCCGAACGCGTAATGATGCCCGAGGCTTCGGCGACCGCATGCGGGTCGTCGTCGATCGGGATGAAATGTTCGACGCCCACGTACAGACCCTCGGTGTTTTCCCGGATCAGTACGATATCGACGTCCTCGAAACGCCCGCCGGGCACATAAGTGCGTGCCGGGCGTACGTTGGCGTACAGTCCGAACATCTTGCGCAGCTCGACATTGATCGAACGGAAACCGCCACCGACCGGCGTCGTCAGCGGGCCTTTAAGGACGAGCCGCGTCTTGCGAATGCTGTCCAGCGTCGCATCGGGCAACGGCGTGCCCAGGGTATCGAATGCGGTCATTCCACCCTGTTGTTCGTCCCAATCGAATGGCGCATCCAGTGCATCCAGGATCGCAATGGCGGCCGCCGAAATCTCGGGTCCGATGCCATCGCCACGAATCAACGTGGCCGGTATTTTTTTGTTTGCCGACATATTTACGATGGTATACCAACGGCCGAAATCTGGCCGGCTGCAATTCTAGCAGCCCGTCGATTTTTACTCGACGAATTCTGCGCTTAATTCCTCGTCGCTGCGTCTGTCGATATCCAGTTCAATCGTCGAATGACCGATGCCAAAGTCCTCCCACAACAGGTCCTTGATCGCCTGCAGGGCGCGGGCCTGATCCGCGTCCGAGTGAATGACCGCATGCATCGTCATCAAGGTGTTTTCCGCGTTCAGGCTCCATACGTGTTCGTGGTGAATGTCTTTGATCTGCGGTATCCGGGAAACCAGTTCCTGACGCATCCCATCCATATTCAGCCACTCGGGTGCGCCCTCGAGCAGGATATGCGTGGATTTACGCAGCAGTTTCCAGGCGCTGCGCAGGATCAGCATGGCGACGAATACAGACAACAGCGGGTCGATCGGTGTCCAGCCGCTGAACATGATCACGCTAGCCGCCACGATCGCACCCAGTGAACCCAGCAGGTCGCCAAGAACGTGCAGACTGGCGCCTTTCAGGTTGAGATTATCGTGTGCGGCGGTACTGAGTAGCGCGTAGCTGACCATATTCACGAGCATGCCGATACTGGCAACGATCAGCATCAGCCCGCCGAGTACCGGCGCCGGGTGCAAAAGCCTGTTCACGGCTTCGAACAGGATCCAGCCAACCACCACGATTAAACTCAAGCTGTTGACCAGGGCGGCCAGTATTTGTAGCCTTTGATAGCCGAAAGAGCGCTTGTCATCAGCCGGTTTTT
>JAPUGL010000061.1 GCA_027292775.1 Gammaproteobacteria bacterium
CCGGAGGGGTTCCACCGCCCGATCCATCGTCGCCGCCGCCCGATCCATCGTCGCCGCCGCCCGATCCATCGTCGCCGCCGCCCGATCCATCGTCGCCGCCGCCCGATCCATCGTCGCCGCCGCCCGAACCATCGTCACCACCGCCCGATCCATCATAGCCGCAATCAGCGGAATGCATCACTGCACGCGCATCATTAAGGCAAGCGGCCAAATACTGGCCCGTATGGTCGCCACTGGCACACGCCTGAACGGCAGCGTTGTGTGCCGCTTTACACGTGTTGTGCTTTGCGGCCTGTGCCGACATCGAAAAAGAAAATACAATCAACAAGAATAAAAAGCGTTTCATGACACGGCACCTCTTTCACCCGATTTGGGATATAAGTATCAAATTTTTAGGCCACTCAATTCTGTGAACGAAGTCTCAGTTCAAGGGCAACTCGTTTCACATAACTACATCCAGAGCCTCACGACTCACAAAGTATTCATATTTTGGGGTTTCGGTGCTTCCCGGGAGTTGGGCGCTTTTTGGCCAGATCGGCGCATCTCGTTCGACGCTTTTGGACTTTACCTGGATCCAATCCCTGCTAACTGACTCATACAAGTAAGCCGGCCGGAAAACGATTTCCGATCAGGCGTTCATAAACAGCAGAAAAAGCCCCGAATTGTAGAAAACATGCAGCAGTATCGGGGGAACAACGCCACGATAGCGATCGCGAAAATATCCGAAAATGTCTGTGGTCAATCTTCCCAGTCGTCAGCCAGCCAGCGCGTAGCCAGCATCAATAATCCGGCGGCCACCAGGTAGAGGCTCGTGCCGGCCAGTATCGAATATTTGAGTGCATCGTTGCCATACCGCCCTTGCAGCTCGTCCGATAGCATGCCTATCACGACGGTGCCTGCGCCAATCCCGATCAGGTTGTTGATAAACAAGAACACGGCCGAAGCGGTGGTCCGCATATTGGGTTTGACCAGGTGCTGTATCGCGGATATCACCGGTCCCAGCCAGACCAGGCCCAGGGCGGTTGGCAACAACATAACGAAAAATGTCAACGTCAATGATGGTGATAACACACCGATCACATACAAAGGCGCGGTGGCGACGAACGCGATGGCAGGGATCAGCGCGTAGGCCGCGCGGTTTTTCTGTCCGAAACGATCGGCGGCCCAACCGCCCATCCAGATGCCGGCCAGCCCGCCGACCAGGATGATCCCCCCATAGAAAAGCGATGCATCCAGCAACGTGATCCCGTAGCTGCGAACAAAAAACGATGGTAGCCAGAAAAACAGCGCATAGCCCATCATCGATGCGCAGGCAGAGCCCACAGACATTAGCCAAAAGCTTTTCTTGCCAGCGAGTGTATGCAGGATTTCTCCGATGCTTGCCGGCGATTGATCCTGTTCGGTTCGGTCAAATCGACCACGCACCGGTTCCCTGATCGTCAGCCGAAAAACCGGGGCAATGAGGATGCCCGCGGCGCCGACCACGAAAAAAGCGACTCGCCAGTCCACGGTACTTGCGATCAGACCTCCGGCCGCGATACCGAGCGCACCGCCTATCGGGATACCAAAGGAATAAATGCTCAGGGCGCGCGCGCGCTGGTTTGGCGGGAAGTAATCCGCGATCAGCGAATATGCGGGCGCGACGCCTCCGGCCTCGCCCACGCCAACGCCGACGCGCGCCAGGAAAATCTGCCAGAAATTCTGAGCGAGACCGCAGACGGCGGTCATCGCACTCCACAGGACAAGTGCGATAGTCATGATCCACGTACGGCTGCTTCGATCGGCCAGCATCGCAACCGGAATACCCAGACCCGTGTAGAACAGCGCGAACGCGAGACCACCCATCAGCCCAAGCTGGGTATCGCTCAGAATCAGATCGGCCTTGATCGGCACTGCCAGGATACCGATGATCTGACGATCAATGAAATTGAATGTGTAAACGACTACCAGGATGAACAACACATACGCACGGTTTTCGAACAAACCGGCCGCAGGCTGGTTTACTACCGGCGATTTCATATTATTTTTGATAGGGGCATGAGAAACGTTTCCGGAAGTAATATGTATGGAAATCCGTCAGACTAACTGGCCGGTGGAAACTCAATGGGACTCAAATTTTTGGCGTGACGCGGCGTAAACGCAGCATAAAATTTCCGGACAAGATCGAGATCCTGCTCGAGAATGCCACTGGGAACAAAAGTTGCGCCAATGCCTATTCTCTTTTCCTGATAATCGATAAACCCCAACACTATTGGCACACCGACCTCCATCGCGATGCGGTAGAAGCCGGTCCTCCAGTATGGCATCCACTTGCGGGTACCTTCAGGCGCCAGCCCGAGCAAAAAACGATCGTGAGTATTGAAGGATTCAATCGCGTATTGCACCAGATCACCACTTTTTTCTCGATTGACCGGTATAGCGCCCATGTGTCTCAGGATATTGCCGAGCGGCCACCAGAATAATGTGTGCTTGGCGAAAAAACGGGCCTCTATTCCCATCGCAATCTTGTAGGCCAGCACCCAGAGCCCGTCCCAGTTCGAAGTGTGCGGGGCGATTATTAGAACAGCTTTATCGACGGCCGGAGCATCACCGACCATCTCCCAGCCGGTTATTTTAAGAAGGCCCCTGGCCAGTTTTTTGGCGATCATGGAGAAACCATGTCACATACCGGAACCAGGAACAAACCTGCCGGAACTCTTTCGTGTTTATGATTACTTTGTCAGTTAGAAAGCTTTCGCTCCATCACGACTCCTGCCAGGCCAAACATGCCCAGCAGCACACCGATGAAAACCAGAAACTTGCTTTCCCATGGATCAATTCGCCTTTCTCCATCGTAATAGTAAGTGCGTGAACCACCCATAACCTGCAAGTTATAGATGTTCCCCTTATATTCGCTGGACAACACATAATGCTCGTTCACCCTGGCCTTGATCGCGTCGAGGTATTTCTGAGCTTCGCTGCGATCCTGGCTGACCGAACCGGGAAGAAAAAACCCACTTTTTTCGAAAATTTCCTTGGGCTCACCCTCCAGAACGACTCCCTGCGACCTGTACTGATAAACATGGTCGGGGAAGAAAAGATCAACCCTCCCTGCATAGATCAAAGCGACGCCAATCGAGATCAGCCCCACAGATACCATCAACCAACGCCGTCGATTCTGAATCAGCATGCTTTTCTCGCGCGTCAGGTAGTCCGCAACCTGCGGCAACTGCCGCAACTGATTTTTCGTTCGTTGATCGAGTTCATTGAGCAACTCACCAATTTCAATCTCAAAGGCTTCCAGAATCCGGCTCAGTGTATTGTCTGAGGGCATCGATCTCTCGTTCTCCAGCTTGGACAAATACGACTGTTCTATGCCGATGGCGTCGGCCAGTTCAGGCTGAGTCCATTTTTTCTCGTTTCTGAGATCACGCAGTTTTTCACCAAAATTCATTTGCATCTCCTGATTTTAATAACCAGCGATAGTCTCAGGTATTCATTTATGCATAGGCAGATGAATATTAGCGAATAATCCAGAATAAACGGGAATGGATCGGCTTTTTATGGATTGGAATCCACAAAGAAGCATTTTGAGCCGCCGTGTCGCTCTCCGGCAATAGATCGGAAGGCCTGGGTCACAGGCTAATGCTTGTGACGCGAGATCGCGTGACTCGGCAGCGCGAAGAATTGCAGTTCTCCGAGTTCGTCTCCTAGTAATTCCATTTTCGCGATCGGCCCATCTTTCAGCCGACTGGCCCAGCGTTCCGCTTCGGTCATGTAATGATCATAGAGCTGTTTGCGTAATTCCAGAGACAATACGGCCGGCTCTCCTTCTACATCGTTTAACGCCGCATCGAGCGAGAACTTCTTCAGATCATCCTTCGTTTGCTTGTGTGACCAGGTGCCGCTGCACAGATCGAAGTTATACAGACTGAGGAAGCGGTGACCGTTCGTCGCAATGAAGCGCACCGCCTCGATGACGTAATTTGCCTCGGCATCATCCATGACCCAGTGCAGACCGACGCGACACCACCCTGGCTTCATACCGCAGTATCCGTCCTGCACCGCGTGCCGGTAACGCTCCGATTTATCTGTATCAATTTCCAGGAGCCTGTGGCCATACGGCCCGGCACAGGAGCAACCGGCACGAGACTGAATGCCGAACAAGTCGTTTAACAAAGCGGTAACAAATTTGTGGTGCAGATAGCCTCCATCCCGGTTTTTTACGTTGAACGAGATAATGCCTACCCGCCGCGCCGGATCCGGATTTCCGAGGATTTCGATGCTGTCATCTTCGCCCCAGTTCTCAAGTGTACGCAGCGTCAACTCATGCTCTCGCCGGCTGATAACATCGGTGCCAACACGATCCTTGATCTCGAATACCAGCCCGGCCTTTAGTGTTTGCAGGACGCCGGGAGTGCCTGCCTTCTCGCGTTCTTCGATCCCGTCGATAAAGTCCTGGCCGTCCAGGCCGACATAGTCGACCGTTCCACCCGCGCTGACACTCGGCGGCAACTCGCGATGGTAGATCCGCTCGTTGAATACCAGCACTCCGCTCGAGCCCGGCCCACCGAGGAATTTGTGGGGAGAAATGAACAACGCGTCGATAGCCGGGTCATCACCCTCTCCCGCCGGCTCCGGGTTCATGTCGATTTCGACGTAAGGCGCGCAGGCTGCGAAGTCGAAACAGGCGATCGCACCATTAGCGTGCAGCATACTTGCGATCTTCCGTACGTCCGTGCGGATGCCAGTGACATTCGAGGCCGCAGAAAATGATCCGATACGCATACGGTCTTTGTACGCCGGATCCTGCAGCAGCTCTTCCAGATGTCCGAGATCGATATGCCCGGCGGCGTCGAGGCGGACTTCGATCGTAGTTACCAGCGACTGCCGCCAGGATATTTCGTTCGAATGATGTTCGTAGGGCCCAATGAATACGACCGGTTGCCTGGCTCCAAGGAGCTTGCGGAAAGACTCGCTGTCGAAGCCGGACTCGGGGTCATCCAGCAACTTTTGGATATTCTGGCGAGTGGCGGGTGCAAGCGCGACGCCGATGATTTGCTGCAATTTGTCAATCGCGCCAGTGGCCCCCGTACCGCAGCAAATAATTCGCCCGTTTGGTCCGGCGTTTACCGATTTCTTGATGGCCTGTTCCGCTTCATGCAGTAATTGACTCATGCTGCGACCGGTGATGTCATCTTCGGTGTGAGTATTGGCGTACACCCTTTGCAGACTTTGCAGATAGGACTCCACAAAGCGCAGGCACCGGCCCGACGCTGTGTAATCGCAATAGACCATTAGCCGTTCGCCGAAAGGCGTCTCGAAAGTCGAATCCACACCGACAATCTGCTGCCGCAGATATGCCGGATCGAGCGATTGTCTACTCATCATATTTTGCCTTCATGTCATTCCGGTTGACCCAGGGGTGCAGCCGGTAGCTGCAGAACGCTATTGTGCCTTATTGGATACTGCGCGCGGAAGCGCCGCTGCATTTGCCTGCCTCAATCGACCGGGCGGTCACACGCAACGTCAAACGCTGCTTGCGCCGGGCACAGATAGCAGCATTGTCAGTTGCCCTGAGCCCGATTGATTTTCCTATGCCTTTGTCCCAGTGTGCGACCATAGCCCGCCAACTATTGGTGAAATGTTGTTTGAGAATCCTGAAATCGCGCATGACGATCTGCCACAAGCCGATTCGGTAACCTGGCTGGGCATGGACGAGAAATTTGTCCGCCGCCTCCTGACAGAGGCGGCGCTGATCCTGGTTTCGGTCAGCATCGGAATCCGTGTACTGCAATTTGTGTTCAACACGGCATTTGCTGACAACAATGTGAATATCAGCCTGGGTTGGTTGTGGCTTTTGATCCCGGTTGCTGCGGTGCCGCTATTCGTATGGCCATCGATCAGTGTGCCACGCAAGGGATATGCGATACGCGACAAGGACATCATTTACAAATCAGGTGTGTTCTGGCGCACGGTGACGGCAATCCCCTTTAATCGTATCCAGCACGTGGAAAAAAGCAGCGCGCCACTGGACCGCCGTTATGGCATTGCAACGTTGCAGCTATACACCGCTGGCGGTTCTGGCGGTGACTTGAAAATTCACGGATTGTCGGCCGATATAGCGGAGCAGCTACGGGTCTTCATTCTCGATAAAGTCGGAGCCAGCGTTGAGCGTCGCTGATCAGGAAAACTGGCTTCATACGTCACCGCTGGCCGCAATTTTTTATCTCGGCAAGATCTACCAGAATCTTGCGAAGAACGCCGTTCCGGCTCTCACACCGGTGTTTGTGCTTTTGCTTGCCACCGAGGGCAATCTTGTAATCAGAATAGGATTTGGCCTTGCCGCGTTTGTCCTGGTAACGATAACGGTGGCATTCCTTCAGTACTGGTTTTTCAGATACCGCATTGCCGACAATTCCGTGCTGATTCGGGAAGGCGTTCTCAAAAAAACCCAACTCGATATCAAGTTTGATCGTATTCAGGCCATCAGTACGCAGCAAAATGTCATTTTTCGAGCATTCGGGCTGGTCTCGGTCAAGCTCGATACTGCCGGGTCAGCAAAGCAGGAAGGGCATTTGCCGGCGGTCAAAAAGTCACTGGCCGACGCCCTGAAGGAACGCATCCGGCAAGGTTATCAAACGGGCAGCTCAACGAAAAAGGCGGCGGACAATGCAGATGGTGAGGAACATCGCGAAGTCGGTGCACGAACACTTATGAAGCTCAATGGCAGAGACATGTTAAGGATTGGTCTCTCCAGTAATCGCGCCTGGATTTTTCTGGTTTTTCTCGGGCCGGTCATCGAGCATTTCGATCAGAAGTACGGAGAGAAAATTGATAAACAGGTTATCCTTTCCGCAGTAGAAAGTTCGCAAGGAGGCGTTGCGGGTGCATTTGGTCTCGGGTTGATGATTCTGTTTGGCTTCCTGCTGTTTATCGTAATCGCATCTATAATCGGCGCTTTCCTGAGATATCACCGGTTCGAGCTGGTGACCGATAATGATGTGCTGCGATCTACGGGCGGGCTACTGACTCGCCATGAACACTCAGTCAATCTCGCGAAGATTCAAACGGTGGTTGCAAGTCAGGGTTTTATGCTGAAACGGTTCGAACGCTTTCGTCTGCGAGCCAAACAGGCATCGAGTGGAAAATCTGGCGGTCAAAAGAATCTGGTCGTCCCCCTGTGTGAACCCGATCAACTGCCTATACTTTCCCATGAAATATTCGGTGAAGAGTTTGCCGACGTTATTCTCGAACCTACGTCTGCGGCATTTCTACCGATCGATAAACAATACGTCCGGTCTCGAGTCATGCTAACCGGCATTTTACCCGCGACCGTCATCACTGCGTTGATGTCGATTCCGCTCGGTCTTTTCGCCGTAGTCTTCCTGCTTTGGATTCCAGTCAATGCCTATGGTGTATTGCGCAAATACAGGCGCTATGGCGTGCTGGCAACACCGGACGGGCTAGCGTTGCGCCGCGGCTTCATCGGCTACCGGGTTACCGCATTTTTGCATCGCAAAGTTCAGCGCATCAGTTTGACGCAGACTTTGCCACAGCGCCGCAAAGGCCTAGCGACGCTTCGATTTTACCTTGCGTCTGGATCGGTCAGGGTGCCATACGTCGACTTCAAAAAAGCCAGTGAGCTACGAGACTATATTTTGTATCGAATTGAATCCAGCCCGCTCGCCTGGCACTAACTTCGACCCATTTCTGACAATTCATTCAATGTCGCTTTCATGCCCTTGCTGGCGACATCGAACTTGCATTCGATCAGTTGGAACGCGCATTTCTTATCGTCCACACGCATGCGCCGCCTGAGCCGATCTGGCTGGGACGAGACCGATTTTCCCAGTAATAACCGTCCAACAGGTTAACCGGAGCCAAGCATCTTGTATGTGCGGTAATCCAGCCCAAAATGGCCCAAAATGCTGAATTTGCGGCAATGCAGCCAAAGCCAGCAACCGGGTACTGGCCACCCTGGAAGGGGCCAAGACGCCCGAATGTGGCCCTTTAGGCCAGAAATCACAGATAATTGAGCTATCAAGGCACATTGTGCTGAATTTGACATTGGCCGCAAGGACTTGAGATTTCCGTCGACTGCAAGGATAATACCGAGCCGAATAACCCCTTGAAAAATTAGAACTTACAAATGGTTGGCCGTTTTAGCTCACCCGAAATAGCTTGCATTTGTAACGATGATATTTTTCGGGCATGGAGAATAGTATTTTGAGTTTCGAACTAACGCCGACCAGGCATGAATTAGCGTTTCGACCGGGGGATTTTCCCACCTTGGTTGATGCCCTGGATTATGCCGCTCAAGGTAATACAGGCGCTAATTTTTTTACTGGCCGTGGCGACCAGTACGCCCGGCTACCGTATCGCGAATTGCGATTCAAGGCACGCAAGTTAGCACGAAAATTGCTGGGGCTCGGTCTTCAAAAAGGCGACCGGATGGGATTGGTTGCCGAAACCAACCCAGACTTCCTGGTCTTTTTCTATGCTTGTCAATATGCCGGATTGGTCCCGGTTGCATTTCCTGCAACACTCACCTTGGGTGGCCATGAAGCTTACGTCCAACAACTCGCCAGGCTGATAAGCAGCAGTAAGGTATCGGCCGCCATGGCATCCAGCGGTTATATCTCCTTCCTACTGGAAGCGGTCGAAGGATACGACATCAAGTTTGTCGGCGATCCAGCCGATTTCGAGAGGCTTCCCGATGGGGAAACCAAGCTGCCGACGATTGAAGCAGACGATATAGCTTACTTGCAGTTCACATCGGGGAGCACGCGCTTTCCAAGAGGCGTCGTAATAAAGCAAAAAACCGTGATGAGCAATCTGACCGGTATCATCAATCACGGTATCAAGATTCAACCCGGAGACCGGTTCTTTTCGTGGCTTCCTTTCTACCATGATATGGGGATGGTCGGCCTGATGCTGGTTCCAATTACCGCACAAACGTCGGTCGATTATCTGGATACGCGTGATTTTGCTGTGCGCCCCAGGCAATGGCTCAATCTGATGACACTCACAAAGGCGACGATCTCGTTCGGCCCATCCTTTGGCTATGATCTGTGCGTTCGACGCCTGCGAGCCAACGATGCGGAAAAATATGATCTGAGTAACTGGAGAATGGCCGGGGTTGGCGCTGAAATGATTCGCGCGGAAACTCTGGAAGAATTCGCCCAGGCTCTGGAACCGGCCGGTTTTAAAGATTCAGCATTCCTGGCCTGTTACGGAATGGCGGAGTGTGCCCTGGCTATCACCTTCGCGCCGTTGTCCGGTGGGCTGGTGACCGATTGTATCGATGCCAACCACCTTTCTGAATTTCAAGAAGCATTGCCTATCGACTCTTCGCACCCGGACCAGTTCAGGGCCAAGAGATTCGTAACCTGCGGCTATCCGCTTCCTGATTTCGAAATCGAAATCAGGGACAAGTTGGGGAACAAACTCCCGGATCGGCACAGCGGCACGATTTTTCTGCGTGGGCCCAGCGTAATGTCGGGCTACTTCAACGATCCGGAAAGTACACAGGCTGTATTGTCCGAGGATGGATGGCTTGAAACCGGTGACCTGGGGTACCAGGTAGATTCGAATCTCGTAATCACCGGGCGCGAGAAAGATCTGATTATTATCAATGGCAAGAATATTTGGCCCCAGGATTTGGAATATTTGGCCGAACAGCAACCAGAGGTACGGGTTGGCGGATCACTCGCGTTTTCTGTGCCCAATCCCAACGGTGGTGAAATTTGTGTGCTCAAGATTCGATGCCGACAGGCCGATCCTGGCAAACGTTCTGAACTGATTTCTCGTCTGACCAGCATTATTCGCGGCGAGCTTGGCATCGACTGTTACGTCACCCTGGTTTCGACGCGGAAACTGCCTCGCACTTCGTCCGGCAAACTATCGCGATCCAAGGCTCGTCTAAATTTCATGGCGGCACATGACATTGATCGCCTGGTCGAAATAGCGGATGAAAACGAACTGCGGAAATCAATCGCATAAGCAAAGCGCTCGTTTGTGAATCCCAGGTTGAAGAAGATAATCGCCGTTACCGGCGCTACCGGATTTATTGGTCATGCGATCTGTGCGCAGATAATTGCCAACAATTATTCTCTTCGCGTGCTGGTTCGCAATCCACGCAAGGCATCTTCACGCACATTTAGTGATGCCGAAATCATACACGGCGACCTGGCTGACCCGGATAGCCTGCATCGTCTGGTCAATGGCGCCGATGCGGTCGTACATTGTGCCGGCAGCGTCCGTGGCGCAACTCGGGCCCATTTCGATCGGGTCAACGTCGAGGGCACCAGAAGCGTACTTCACGCCATCAAGGCCGGCACGACCAGCCCACGGCTGCTCTCTATCTCGTCGCTTGCAGCGCGCGAGCCACAATTGTCATTTTACGCCGCCAGCAAGCATCGCGCGGAACAGGTGCTGAAAGAAGACGGGGGCGGGATCGCCTGGACTGTCCTGCGCCCACCAGCCGTCTATGGGCCCGGGGACCGAGAGCTGTTGCCGGTGTTCAGACTAATGGCACGAGGCATCGCGCTTACTCCCGGGTTGCCCACCGCTCGATTCTCGATGTTGCACGTAGACGACCTGAGCTCCGCCGTCATTGCCTGGTTGGGCAGTGATCTCGTTGCAGAAGGGGTATATACGATTGATGATGGTCGCGACAATGGCTATGACTGGCATGATGTTGCAAAGGTGGTCGGCGAACTGTGTAACCGGAAGGTCCGCATCGTCCGAGCGCCATCATGGCTACTTGATGCGCCCGCCCGGGTAAATA
>JAPUGL010000062.1 GCA_027292775.1 Gammaproteobacteria bacterium
GCCCCCGCTTTTTCGATCATGCCATTGGCGACGCCCATGCCGATCAACTCACCCTCGCGGGAGATTCCCTTGCCATAGTGGATCTCGAACTCGGCGGTCCTAAATGGTGGCGCGACCTTGTTCTTGACGACCTTGACCCGGGTCTCGTTACCGATGATTTCATCACCCTTCTTGATCGCACCGATGCGGCGAATATCGAGACGGACCGACGCATAGAATTTCAGCGCATTACCACCGGTCGTGGTCTCCGGGTTGCCAAACATCACGCCGATCTTCATGCGGATCTGGTTAATGAAAACGACTATCGTGTTCGAGCGGCTGATGTTGCCGGCCAGCTTGCGCAAAGCCTGCGACATCAGGCGCGCCTGCAAGCCAACATGATGGTCGCCCATGTCGCCTTCGATTTCGGCCTTCGGGGTCAATGCCGCAACCGAGTCGATGACGATGATATCCACGGCGCCGGAGCGCACCAGCATGTCGGTGATCTCCAGCGCCTGCTCGCCGGTATCCGGCTGCGAGACCAGCAGTTCATCGATATTGACGCCGATATTGCCGGCGTAGACAGGATCCAGCGCGTGCTCGGCATCCACGAAGGCGGCCGTGCCACCGAGTTTCTGGCATTCCGCGACGATTTGCAGCGTCAGCGTTGTTTTACCCGATGCTTCCGGGCCATAGACCTCGACCACCCGTCCCCTGGGAACGCCGCCGACACCCAGCGCGACATCCAGTGCTAGCGATCCGGTCGATACCACTTCGATGTCCCGCGCCGCGCCGGCATCGCCGAGGCGCATGACCGAACCCTTACCAAACTGCTTTTCTATCTGCCCGAGTGCCGCGGCAAGAGCTTTCTTCCTGTTGTCGTCCATGAGTCACCTGTCGTGTTGCCCCCAGGATACAGAAGCGATCCCGGAAAGGACTCATTATTCCACATTATGGTCCGCTAAACAGCCGGGTTTTATCGGTCTATGCCGCGGTTTATTCCGAGCCAATTTCGCAGTTGCCGACAGACAGCGGCCAGCGCTTTAGAACCCGGTATACGGGGCCTTCCGAGCGGGTCTCGGACGACACCAGGACAAAATCGGCCGGGCTCCATAAGACACTCTCGGGCGCAGGCAGATCGAGCCGCGCAGTGACTTTGCGCGCCAGCGTAAGGTGCGCCCGGTAGGGCCGGGGGTCTGGTTTTAGGCCGCAGGACTCGGCCACATCCCACAATCGGCCCACCAGTCGTTCGAGCTCGCCGGGTACCGCGGCCGGCGTCAGGTAATACACCCTCGCCCGGCGGAAAAAGCCCCAGCGATCGAGCAGCAAATCGAAACTGCCTGCCTGGATGCGACCGGCGGAACTTGCCACGCATTGGTACTGCTCGTCCGGCACATTGCCCAGGAAAGCCAGCGTGATGTGGACATTGGCGGTATCGACCACTCGCGCGCCGGCTTTGCCAAGTTCGCGGCGGGCATGGCGGGTGACTTCTGCGAGCCGCGAGCGCAGGTCCCGATCCGGCCACAGGGCGAAGAACAACCGTCTGACGGATTCGCTCACCGGCGGCGTTTCACAATTCGAGCAGACCCTTCAGGGCATTGCCGACCGTGTAACGGCGGATCTGCTCACGATCGCCCTTGAAAAACTTGATCCTGGCATTGCTCTCGACCGCCTGGCCGCGCCGCCGCGACCAACACATCCAGACCGTGCCGACCGCCTTGCCGCCGGGCGCGGCATTCGGGCCGGCGACGCCACTGACGGCTACCGCGACATCCGCCTTGGACCGATCCAGCGCGCCTTCGGCCATTTCGGTAACCGCTGGCTGGCTGACCGCACCCTCGGCTTCCAGCGTCGCGATACTGACCCCCAGCAATTCGCGCTTGGCGATATCGGCATATACGGAGAAGCCGTACTCAAACCATTGTGAACTGCCGGGCACATCGGTAATGGCTTTGGCGATCCAGCCGCCGGTGCAGGATTCGGCGATCGTCAGCTTGCGCCCGCTGCTCAGCAAATGCTGGCCGACATTTTCAGCCAGTTCATAAAGCACTCTGTCGTTGTATGTAGCCATCCTTCGTTACCGGCTTAGGTTAATGCTGGCTTATTACCTCCCTGTAAACCTGAAGATTACCCTGCACCATTGCGGAAATCGAAAACCGGTCCGAGACATACCCGGGCCCCGCATTACCGAGCCGTTGCCGCAGCGCCTCGTCGTCGAGCAGGCGGAGCATCGCGCCGCTTAGTTGCTCCGAGTCCCCGGGCGTAACCAACAGGCCACTTATATCCTCGGCCACCGCTTCCGGCAAGCCTCCCACCCTGCTGGCAATCGCCGGTACGCCACAACTTTGCGCCTGCAACGCCGCACCGCAGATTCCTTCGGTCAGTGCCGGATGCAGCGCCATAGCGCAACACGGAAAAATTTTCTCCAGGTCGTCGCGAAACCCCAACAGGCGGATATGGTCCGCCAGACCGCGTTCTTCGATCTGCGCAGCCAGCGCCTGCTGTTGTGCGCCACCGCCACAACAAAGCACCTGCAGATTGGGGTGTTTTTCGATCACCGCGGGCAGCGCATCCAGCATGATGTGATGACCCTTGCGATGAATGTACTGGGCGACCATGGCGATGACGATCGTGTCCTCGTCAATATCGAGATTCGCCGCCAGCCAGGCGCGATCCGGCTCCGGCTTGAACCTGCGCCGGTCGACGCCGCTATGCACGAGTCTCATTTGGTCCCCGGGCACGCCTTCGGCCAGCAATACATCGCGGATACCATCGGCAACGACGATCACCTTCCTGTACAGACGGTATTTCAGGCGTGCCAGCCAGGGTTTTTCCGCGTTATCGACTCGCCGGGATACGATCACCGGAACGCCATACAGGCGGGCAGCAATCGCGGCCAGCGGATCGGCGCCGCGCCGGCTATGGACATGAACGAGGTCGGGCTGCTCCGATTTCAAGACCGCCTTGAGTCTGCCGATGAAGGCCAGGTCCAGATCGCCTGCCATCGGCAGCGCAATCACCAAACAGTCATTCGGGGCGTTATCGGAGACCGCGCTGTCTTCGGTACAAACCAGCACATTTGCAATGCCCAGCCGGCCAAGGCCGTGAATCAGGTACAGGACCTGCTGCGCGCCTCCCCACAGGTGCCGGCCGGTTTCTACATGCAGGATCTTCAAGGCCGCGGTCCTGAAAGGTCCGGCAAAAATTTCTGACAATGCTCCAGGACATCACCGACCACCAGGTTCTTCATACAGGTATACGCGCCGTTACAGGTCGGGTGTCTGCGACAGGGCGCGCAATGCATATCGTGATAAAGGACATCGACATTGTCCTGGGTGGTCACGGTATAGGGCCGGGTCGAGCCAAACAGCATGACGGTCGGCCGGTCGAAGGCGATACCCATGTGTCCGAGGCCCGTGTCGACGCCAACCACGAGGTCGCTGCCGGCAACCAGCCCGGCCGCCTCTGCGATCGTGGTTCGACCCGCCAGGTTCAGCAGTTGCCCGTTCCTGGTTTCGCCGGCCAGATCTACGATACGCCGGGCCGCGGCATCATCCGCCTCGCCACCCAGCAATAACACCGGCCGCTCCGACCGCTGGCACAATGCGGTCCCGAACTCCGCCCAATAGGTTTCCGGCCAGTGCTTCTGTGGCCTGGTGGTAAATGGGCAAAGGGTGATGTACGGGCTGGATACTCCCACGCTATCGAGCAATCTCTTACTTGCCTCGCGCTGATCACCGTCGAGTACCAGCGTGGGCTCGAAAGACCTGGTGACCAGGCCAAGCGCATCGGCCAGGCTGAGATACTCCGAACTGATCCGGCTATTGTCGGGGTTGGCGACCACCACCTCGTCCAGCAGCCAGTGCGATCGCTCTTTCGATTTGAGGCCGATGCGATACCGGGCGCCCGACAACCTTAGCAAGAAAGCGCTCTTCAGCAGTCCCTGCGCATCGATCCCCAGGTCAAATCTAAAGCCTTTCAGATAGCGGCCAAATGATCGGACTGCGTTCAGCAACGACAACAGTTTTTTCTCGCGCCAAAGTTCCGTCCACTCGTTTCTCGGCCAGACCAGCACCTCGTCGACCGCCGGATGACCGGCCAGCAAATCGCGCCACTCCGGTTGCACCAGCCAGCAGATTTTCGCCATCGGGTAGGTTCTTTTCAGCGCCGAGGCGAGCGGCGTCGCCATGACAATGTCGCCCATGGCGGATAAACGGACGATGAGTATGGAATCGGGACGAATCCGGTTTCGGCGCAGGCGATCTTTCACAACGCAATCATCCCATATTTTTGCAGGGCATCGTAACGAAGTTGCCAGCACGCGAAGCGCCGACTAGCATGCATTGCTTAGTAATCTGGTCCAGCGACAACATCCGTGAACAGCGCCGCCGCCGAAAAACACACGCCGATGATGCAGCAGTATTTGCGCATCAAGGCCGAGCACCCCGATCTGCTGATGTTCTATCGCATGGGCGACTTTTATGAGTTGTTCTTTGATGACGCGCGCCGCGCATCGAGGCTGATGGATATCGCCCTGACCTCGCGCGGAAAAACGGCGGGACAAGTCATCCCCATGGCCGGGGTGCCGGTACATGCGCTGGATAACTACCTCGTTCGCCTGGTCAGGCAGGGTGAATCGGTGGCCATCTGCGAGCAGATCGGCGATCCGGCCACATCGAAAGGCCCCGTGGAAAGAAAAGTCGTACGCATCGTGACGCCGGGTACGGTGACCGAGGAATCGCTGCTGGAGTCGCGGCGCGATACGTTGCTTGCTTCGGTGTTCCGCGACAGCCGCGGTTATGGCCTGGCCTGGCTGGATATCAGCAGCGGCCGCTTCTGTGTTTCCGAACCGGTGGGCGCCGGCGAGCTGTCCGGCGATCTCGAACGTCTGCGACCGGCCGAAATTCTGATCCCGGAAGATCTGGAATTGCCCGCCGTGGTCGGCAACCAGCCCGGAACGAAGCGGCGACCGCCCTGGCATTACGAACAGGAAAGCGCGACCGATCTGCTCTGCCGGCAATTCGGCACCCGCGATCTCAGTGGTTTTGGTGCCGATGCACTCGGTCCCGCACTGTGCGCGGCCGGCAGCTTGTTGCAATACGTCGCCGACACCCAGCGTAGCGCCGTGCCTCACATCAGGAGCCTGCGCGTGGAAACACGCGACCAGGCCCTGGTCATGGATGCCGCAACCCGGCGCAACCTCGAGATGGAATTCAGCCTCAGTGGCGATCACAAGAACACGCTGGCCGGGGTCATGGATCGTTGTTCCGGGGCCATGGGCAGCCGCCTTTTGCGCCGCTGGATAAACCGGCCGCTGCGCGATGCGACGATCCTGGACGGCCGTTACCAGGCCGTTGAAGAGCTGGCGGAAACAGGCGCACACCGCGACAGCCGCGAGTGTCTTGCAGGAGTCGGTGACCTCGAACGAATTCTTTCACGGATTGCGCTGAAATCCGCCAGGCCCAGGGATCTGTCGCAACTGCGGGACAGCCTCGGACGCTTGCCCCGGCTCGGCGCGATATTGTCCAACGCGAAATCGGATCTGCTGCGCAGTTTGCGCGGCCTGGCCGGAGAACATCCCGACACCCGTGAGTTGCTGGAACGCGCCATCATCGAAACGCCGCCGATACTGATTCGCGATGGCGGTGTGATCGCGACAGGCTACGACGAGGAACTGGACGAGCTGCGCTCGTTGAGCGAGAACGCCGATCAATTCCTCCTCGACCTCGAGGCCAGGGAAAAAGAAAGAACCGGAATCCGCGGACTCAAGGTCGGGTACAACCGCGTGCATGGCTATTACATCGAGATTTCACGCCGGCATTCGGAGCAGGTGCCAGCCGAGTACACCCGCCGGCAAACGTTGAAATCGGCCGAGCGTTTCATTACCGAGGAACTCAAGGCGTTCGAGGAAAAAGTTCTGAGCGCCAGGGAGCGCGCCCTGTCCAGGGAAAAACAGTTATACGATGAATTGCTGGAAAAACTGGGCCAGGTGTTGCCCGCTCTGCAAGACAGCGCGAGCGCGCTGGCGCAGATCGACGTGCTGGGGAACCTGGCCGAACGTTCGATCGCACTGGACCTTTGCCGCCCCGAACTGGGCGATGAGCCAATGTTGAAAATCGTCGATGGCCGGCACCCCGTCGTCGAACAGGTCATGGACGATTCCTTCGTACCCAACAGCATCGACCTCGACGAACAACGCCGTACGCTGGTGATCACCGGGCCCAACATGGGCGGCAAGTCCACCTATATGCGGCAAACCGCGCTGATCGCGGTCCTTGCCTACATCGGCAGTTTTGTACCGGCCAAGAAAGCGGTAATCGGCCCGCTGGATCGGATATTTACCCGCATCGGCGCGGCCGACGACCTGGCGGGCGGTCGTTCCACGTTCATGGTCGAGATGTCGGAAACGGCGAACATCCTGAACAACGCGACCCGTTGCAGCCTGGTGTTGCTGGATGAAATCGGCCGCGGTACGAGCACCTTCGATGGCCTGTCGCTGGCCTGGGCCAGCGCCCATTACATCGCGGAGCACATCGGCGCATTTACGCTGTTTGCCACGCATTACTTCGAACTGACCGACCTGGCCAACGAATTACCAAGCTGTCACAACGTTCACCTGGACGCGACGGAGCACAAAGGCAAACTGATTTTCCTGCACAGCGTCAGGGAAGGCCCGGCCAATCAAAGTTACGGACTGCAGGTCGCCGCGCTGGCCGGAGTGCCGAAACGAGCGATCCGCCATGCCCGCCAATACCTGGAAAGACTGGAACAACAGCAACTCAGCGCGCAGGAGCGCGACGGCCAGGCCGAACTGGCGCTGGCGCCGCCTGAAACGGACGAGCCCGAACCCGATCCGGCGACCGAGCTGTTGCAGACCATCGATACAGACGGCCTGACGCCACGCCAGGCGCTGGACCTGATCTATCGCCTAAAAGAAATGATCAGAGATTAAAGTCGGGAAAAGACTAGAAATTCCCGTTGCGTAGAAAATCCGCAGCCCGGTTAGCGGCTTGGCGCGAGAAATAGGAAGTCGTGTGGGTCTGGTCGGGCATTTCCACGAATTCTTTTGCACCGGGCAACCGTGTTTCATCGGCGAATACGATGCCATCGTGCGCTGCTTCCATGCTGCCCAGGATTTTTCCCGGTCCCCGCGGTCGGGCGGCGGTAATCACGCCGACCTCGCGCTCACCCCGGTATGTCATCGGCTCCCGGCTGTGTGCCTGGCGCAGGCTACGCCCCACGAGTTTCCCGAGCAAAGGTATTTTCGCCAGCCGTTTGCCCGATTCCGAGTGTGCGAACGGTGAGCCGATCGCCACCGCGCGGCCCGGCCGGTCGAAGTCGTGGCGGTTCAGCATGTTGACGACGACGAGGCCGCCCAGGCTGTGACCGACGAGGTGAACCGTTCGTTCGTCAAGGGCCTGGCAGTAATCGAACAGCCTGTCCGAGTTATGGTCGAGCGAGTGCAGCGTAGACGAGTAGTCGAAGGAATAGACCGGGCAGTGCATTTTCCGGCGCAGGTGCCCCGCCATCGGCAAAGAGGTAAACCCGTGCATCCACAATCCATGAACCACGACAACACACTCGTCGGCAGTTTTCATTCGATCCGTCACCGGTTACTGCGGTTTTTCCTCGGCCTGCGAGCGGCGAATTTGAATTCCGAGTTCGCGCAATTGTTGCTCGTCGGCAGCGCCCGGCGCGTTGGTCAGCGGACAATGTGCGGTTTGCGTTTTCGGGAATGCGATGACTTCGCGAATACTGTCAGCGCCGCTTAACAGCATGACCAGCCGGTCCAGGCCGAAGGCGATTCCGCCGTGGGGCGGACAGCCATAGCGCAGAGCCTCCAGCAGGAAGCCGAATTTTTCCTCGGCTTCATCTTCGCCGATGCCCAGTAATTCAAACACGGCGGTCTGCATTTCGCGGTTATGAATACGCAACGAGCCACCACCGAGCTCCGATCCGTTGATCACGATGTCGTAGGCACGTGACAGCGCGTTTTCGGGGTCGGCTTTCAGCGCCTCGGGATCGCTGTTTACCGGCGCGGTAAACGGGTGATGCAAGGCGATCCAGCGCCCATCCTCCTGGTCGCGTTCGAACATCGGGAAATCGACAACCCAAAGCGGCCGCCAGCCATCCTCGACCAGGCCAAGGTCATGACCGAGTTTCTCGCGCAAGGCGCCCAGTGCATCGTTGACCACGCGCGCCTTGTCCGCGCCGAAAAACAGCAGGTCGCCATCTTCGGCCCCGGTGCGTTCGAGCAGACCGTCGAGCACGGCGTCCGGCAGGAATTTCAATATCGGCGACTGCAGGCCATCGCGGCTTTTGTCTGTCTCATTGACCTTGATATAGGCGAGTCCGCGGGCGCCATAGCGGCCGACAAAGGTCGTGTAGTCGTCGATCGTTTTGCGAGTCAGCTTGTTGCCGCCGGGAACCCTGAGTACCGCCACGCGGCCTTTAGCGTCCGCAGCCGGGCCTGCGAATACCTTGAATTCGACCCCATCCATCAGGTCCGAGACTTCGACCAGTTCAAGCGGTATACGCAGGTCCGGGCGATCGCTGCCGAAACGCTGCACCGCCTCGGCATGGCTCATTCGTGGAAACGGATCGGCCAGACCGACATCCAGGATTTCCTTGAACAACTCACGAATCATCACTTCCATCAGGCCCATGATGCCCGCCTCGTCCATAAACGAAGTCTCGACATCGAGCTGCGTGAACTCGGGCTGCCGGTCGGCGCGCAGGTCCTCGTCGCGGAAACAGCGCACGATCTGGTAGTAGCGATCCATGCCCGACATCATCAGTAGCTGTTTGAAAAGTTGCGGCGACTGGGGCAAGGCAAAAAACTGCCCCGGGTGGGTGCGGCTGGGTACCAGGTAATCGCGGGCGCCTTCCGGCGTCGCGCGCGTCAGCATCGGCGTTTCTATGTCTATGAAACCGTTGTCGTCGAGATAACGGCGCAACGCGCGCGTGACCTGGTGACGCATAAAAAGCCGGGCCTGCACCTCTTCCTTGCGCAGGTCGAGATAGCGATAGCGTAAGCGCAGCTCTTCGTTGGCATGTTCGTCGTGATGAAACGGCGGCGTGGCCGATGTGTTCAGGATGGTCAGTTCCTCGGCCAGCAGTTCCACCTGGCCGGTCGGCATATTCGGGTTGGCGGTGCCCTCGGGACGCCGGCCTACCGTGCCTTTGACGTGGAGAACGTACTCGCCGCGGACGCGTTCGGCCAGCGCGAAAATCTCTGCTGCATCCGGATGAAAGACCACTTGCAGCAATCCTTCACGATCCCGCAAGTCGATAAAAATTACGCCACCGTGGTCACGACGGCGGTGGACCCAGCCCGAAACTTCCAGGGTCTGGTCGATATGGCTTTCATTGACCTGGCCACAATAATGGCTGCGCATTCTGATTATCCGTTGCAGCGGCATTTGCCGCGGTAGAAAAGACGCAAAATTCTAGGGTCTGACCGGTTGGCTGGCAAGCCAAATCGAGTGAATGTATGTCTGCCAGTGGCCGGGAAACAACCCGGCCAGGGTGTTCTTCAGCCAGACGACTTGCTGGCGGCGGATTTCGCGGCGCCGGCGTCGCTTTTCTCCTTGGCCGGTTTGCTGTCACCCGACTTTTCGGATGCGGCCTTTTTCTTGTCCGCGGGCGCCCCCTTGTTGTCGTCACCCGCAAGATTGCGCTGACCGCCGGTCTTAAAATCGGTTTCGTACCAGCCCTTGCCCTTGAGCCGGAATCGTGGTGCCGACATCAATCGTTTCAGACTCCGCCGGCCACATGAGGGGCAGGTCAGCAACGGCTCATCATCGATCTTCTGTAAGGCATCGAGATGATGCGCGCACTCCTTACACTGGTATTCGTATATTGGCACTGACGGCTCCTTCAGGACCGAAAGATATGGTCTGGTCGTCGTTTTTCAAGTGCTTGCGGCCATCAGCCAATGCGCAGCATGGCCTTATCCAGCCAGCGGGTCGGCAACAAACGCTTTAACACCGCCGAAAGCTTCGTCGGCGTCGTCACCCGGTAGCGAGCTTTCGGGTTATTGCTGGTCATCGCCTTGAGTACGACCTCGGCCACTTTTTCCGGTCCCAGCGCGAATTTGGAGACCGATTGCCCTTTCTGGTATCGCTCATGCATTTTCTGGTAGGCGTGCTGGTGCGGACTGCCGCCGACCGTAATCGCTTCCTCAAACAGTCTTGTTGCGGTGTTCCGGAAATGGCTTTCTATCGGGCCGGGTTCGACCATCGATACGAAAATTCCCGAGCCCATCAGTTCCAGGCGCAGTGTGTCGCTCAACCCTTCAAGAGCGTATTTGCTGGCGCTGTATGCCCCGATATATGGCATCGCGACGAATCCCAGCATCGAGCTGATCTGCACGATTCGTCCGGCGCCCTGTACGCGCATCATTTGCAGAGCCAGGCGGGTCAATTGATGGCAACCGAACACATTAACCTGAAATTGCTGCTCCAGCGTTTCCCGGCTGATATCTTCCAAAGCGCCTGGCTGACCGATGCCTGCATTGTTGACCAGGCCAAACAGTTTCCCGTCGCAAGCCTGATGTACCTCCACCATGCAATTTCGTACCGACTGGGAATCGCTGACATCCAGGCTGATCGTCTCAAAACCGGCGTGCGCAAGCTCATCGATATCTTCGCGCGTACGCGCAGTGGTAAAAACCCGAAACCCCTCGTCCTTTAGCAAATCGGCGGTTGCCCGCCCAATTCCCGAGGAGCAACCCGTCACCAATACGCTTTTGTTATAGTCGCCTGCCATTGTTTTTCCGTTCCTTATTCAATGAGCCCAACAAGCCAATAATCGCAATGGATCCCGCCTTCGAAGAACGCCTGCAACAAGCCAACGGTCTGCAACAGCAGGGCCGGCTCGAAGATGCCGCCGGATTGTATCAGGCTCTGGCGAACGAATACTCCCAGGATCCACAGAGTCGGTTTGGGCTGGCAATGATTGAGGTATCGCGAGCGAATCCGTCCTCCGCGATCCGCCATCTCGAGTCGGCCTTGCAGATTGCGCCGGATATGGCTAGTGCGCGGCGGTGGATGGGGCGCTGCCTGCGGGTCCTGGGTAAAAACGAAGAGGCAGTCAGGTGTTTCGAGGCCATTACCGACGAGGCAAGCTGCGATCCGCGAGAACTGCTTGAGCTGGGCGAGGCCCGGCTGGCCGCAGGTTACACGGACCCAGGACGCGCCGACCTGGAAAAGTTTGTCCAACGATCCGAAAATCATCCCGAGGCGATGCTCGATGCCGGCCTGAGCTACCACCAGGCGGGTCTGCTCGATGAAGCAGCCGTGCAATACCGGCTGGCCCTTGACCGTGACCCAGAACGGCAACTGGCGCGGCGCAACCTGGCGGCTGTGTACCAGACCCAGGGCCGATTGGATGATGCCGAATCGCTGTACCGGCAGGTACTCGAGACAGAAACCGGCAACCATGAAATCTGGCAGAACCTCGGCACTTTGCTGAAAGACAAGGATCAGCTTGCGGACGCACTGAACTGCTACGAGCGAGCGATGCGGCTGGTCCGGTTGCCCTGCCCCGGCGACCTCGCGAAAATCCTAAAACAAAATCCCGAAGCCGGGCTGACATCCCTGCATCACCTGAAGTTGCAGGCCGAACAACTGGAGTACCTAGGCGCCCGGGGCCGCCTGTCTCCGGCCAATTCCGGCATTTCCAGCCGTTACCGCGAAGTTATCGCGGAAATTGAGGCCACCAGACCGACTTCTCACCGAATCGTGATGAACGAAGACCAGTTCAAACGCATCGGCCCGACCAATGGCCGCCTGATGAACCTGACACCGGCCAACGCCGTGCCTGGCGGCGCTCTCAACCCGGAACTGGACGTGAAGAACATCAGCGACAGCTACTTTGCCACCGACCCCGGTATCGTGGTCATCGACGATTTCCTGAAAGCAGATGCGCTAAAGAGGCTGCACGATTACTGCCTGGAATCCACGGTGTGGTTCGATTTTCGCAAAGCCGGCGGCTATTGCGGCAGTTACATGCAGGACGGCTTTGGCAATGATCTGTTGATGCAGCTGGCCGGTGAGCTGCGCGAGAAACTGCCGAAGATCCTGGCGCAACACCCGCTGAACCAGATGTGGGGTTACATTTACGACAGCGAGATGAGCGGCATTACGGCCCACGCCGATGCCGCCGCGATCAATCTCAATTTCTGGATCACGCCAGATGACGCCAATGAGGACCCCGCAAGCGGCGGCCTGATTGTGTACACGAAAGAAGCGCCGGCGGAATGGGATTTCGACGAATACAATAATGAATACGACGCGATCGAGGCCTTTGTCCGGGACTCAGAATCGGTGCTCGTAACTTATCGTTGTAACCGCGCGGTGTTGTTTCATTCCAACCTGATTCACAAGACCGATAGCATCCGATTCAAAACCGGCCTTGAAAATCGTCGAATCAACATCACTATGTTATTCGGCCAACGCGCCGGAGCATAAAACAATATGGATACCCACAATCATTCGCACGGCAATGACATGCCGCTCAGGAAGCTGGCGGCGTCGGCAACACGGCATTGCCTGACCGGTTGCGTCATCGGCGAGGTGATCGGCCTGCTGCTCGGTGTTTCGCTGGGCTGGCAACCGCTTACGACCGCGCTGGTCGCCACGGCGCTGGCCTTTGTTTCAGGATTCGCGTTAACCCTGATTCCGATGACGTTGAAACAGGGCAGGAGCGTGGGCGAAACTTTTCGTATCGTCTGGCTCGGTGAGGCCATTTCCATCGGCGTCATGGAAATTGCCATGAACGTAGTCGACTACCTGCTCGGTGGGATGAGTGCTAAATCGGTGGCAGAGCCGGTTTTTTGGTACAGCATGGCTGTGGCGATAGTCGCAGGTTACCTGGCAGGTTACCCGGTAAACTTCGTGATGCTAAAACACAACATCAAAGACAAGTGCCACTAACCAACTGAGTATCAGGCATTAACTCCGCAACCAACGCGTGGTCGTGGTTGACGCGCGCACCTCGATCAGCGGCTCCATCGCGGTCACATTCAGCGATTCTGAGATTTCAAAGCCGCCTTCTTGGCTTTCTTCGCTGCCCTCCGTTCTTTCGGAGTCATCGTCGGTTGCTTCTTTCCTTCCTTATTCGGGCTGCGATCTTTGGACATTTCGTTCGCTCCCTATCCGTATCACTTCAGACCCATTATACGGCGGAATGACAATTGTGTGAGCGTCCGCTTTGGGTCGTAAGCAGACATAGTCCAAGTATAGGCCAATGAAAGGCCCCGCTGGAAAACGGGGCCAAAGGAAACTGGCCAAAAGATATGTCGGGTCTGTGACACAGCTCAACGACATAATTTCTCAAAAGTATTTAATAACCATATGGGTAATCGGGAACACCTCTTTTATCCAGATGGCAACCAAACGGGAGCGATTTTTCAGAGGATGCTATGAAATCGTTAATTGGCATATTTCTATTTCTTGCCGCTTGTACGTCACAGCATTACTTTAATCCGCAGAAACAGGGCTACCACCCGAACGTACCCGAAGTCAAAAGCCACATGACCTGTCTCGAATATTGCAAGAGAACAGGCGATTGTAATGTTTGGAGGTACAAGCGGGCGAAATCACACGGGTTCGGTTGTCGCTTGTATTTCATAGGAAGAAACGACGGTCCAGGTTTCTAGATAATTTCCAAAAAGGGAAAACGTATACTGGCTTTTTCCTTCTCCATTCCCGCCCAATCCAGCTAACTCTATACCCCTTGGGTTCGCAGACATATTCCAGCGCCGGCTTTCGATCTCGATGGCACCGCTGGCGAATATGCGGCGGCTTCACAAGCCCATAGTGCACTCAATGGTAGCAGTCGTTTCATAGCTGTGAATTAACCTCACATTAAGAGGTGAAATTATATCGATTTTTTTTGTTTTACAGAGGTCTTACTATTACTCCCGTGATTCAGATGCACATCTTTTACGGAGGAGACGCCATGAACCGTTACCAGGCGAAAACCCAGACCACCGATGAAAATCGGGCAACGCGGGATGAAGCGCAGGCAAGACGGATGCGTCGTCGTCACCAGAACCACAGCCACTTCGGCACCACGTCGGTCCCGTCGATATTCGCGCTGCGCTGGTAAGCGGCGGCCGATCCCGGGACCTACTGCAACTAGGTCACTGACGTAGTAGCAAGTGTCGATGCCAAAAATTTACATCATTCACGAAAACGAAGCATGGACTGAACCATTATTGGTGCAGCTTCGCAGGCTCGGCCTGCCGTTTGAAGAATGGTATCTGAATGGTGGCCAACTGGATCTGTCCGTGCCCCCGCCGCTCGGTGTTTTTTACAATCGTGTGAGTGCCTCATCGCATACGCGAAATCATCGTTACGCCCCCGAGCACACAGCGGCCGTGCTCTCCTGGCTGGAAGGTTATGGTCGGCGGGTTATTAACTCCAGCCGGGCGCTGCAACTGGAGATCAGCAAAGTCGCCCAATACGCGGCGCTCAATTCACAAGGTATTCAGACGCCGCGAACGGTAGCCACGGTCGGCCCGGAAGAAATTCTTATTGCAGCACGCAGCTTCGATGGGCCGTTTATTACCAAGCACAACCGCGGCGGAATGGGACTAGGGGTCCGGTTGTTTCAAAATACTGATGCGTTGCGGCATTATGTCGATGGAGCCGAGTTCGAGCCGCCGATA
>JAPUGL010000063.1 GCA_027292775.1 Gammaproteobacteria bacterium
ATCTGCCCGCTCTCGGTGACCACTTCCAGCCCCTCGAGATCCATCCAGTAGTAGCTGCCGCTGTCTTGCGCAGGCAACTCACTGCGAGCCACCGAAACGGTTTTCCCGATCAGTTCGTTCGCAAGGTCGCGATTGTCAATATGCTGCAGCCTTGCGACCAGTCCGCGGCCATGGGGCCGCCCCTCCATCAGGCGAACGTCCACGCAATCTTTTTCGTCCGCCAGCCGCCACTGTCGATAGGCCAGGATATTTTCAATAGGCCGGGTATAAGACTTTACTCTGACCCATCCTTGTACACCGAAGTGCCCGACAATTCTCCCAAGCTCCACCCGAGGCGCGTCATTGCCCGCCACGACGGCCGTCCTTACGCGGACTCAGCCTGGTAATTCTTGAGTAAGGCGCTGACCCGATCAGACGGCTTGGCACCTTGGCCAACCCAGTGCTCTACCCGTCCCACGTCGATACGCAGCTTCTCTTCGCCGCCGGTTGCGATCGGGTTGAAAAATCCTAACCGTTCGATGTAACGGCCATCGCGCCGGTTGCGGCTGTCGGTCACGACGATGTGGTAGAAAGGCCGCTTTTTCGCTCCTCCCCTGGAAAGACGTATGGTCACCATAAAGGCTTGTCCTCGTAAAAATAATAGCCGCCTGGTATGGACCCTGCCGCATAGTGCCTCTTTCCAGACACCCGAACGCAGCAAACCCCTCGAACACCTGAAGGCGGCCAAAGTCAAACGCGGAATTTTACCGTATTTCGACGGAAAGTGAAGCATTTCCTGGCTTTTCGAGCGTCGTAATGCAGATTGCGTTAATGCCCGCCAAACGGACCCGATGGCCCGCCCTTCCCCTGCAAAAGTCGACCCATGCCGCCTTTTCCCAACCGTTTCATCATTTTCTGCATTTGCATTTGCTGTTTTAGCAGGCGGTTGATTTCCTGGACCTCGGTCCCGGACCCGGCGGCAATCCGCCGTCTCCTTGATCCGTTGATGGTCTTGGGAAAACGCCTTTCGGACGGCGTCATGGAATTGATGATAGCGATCTGGCGACGGATCATGCCCTCATCGGCTTTCCCGGCGAGCCCCTGCGGCAGCCCCATACCGCCTGGCAGTTTTTCAAGCAAAGCACCCAGCCCGCCCATATCGAGCATCTGCTCGAGCTGGCTGCGCAGGTCCGACAAGTCAAACTCCCGTCCCTTGCGCAGTTTTTTGGCCAAGTTCTCGGATTTCTTTCGGTCGAGTTTTTGCTCGGCCGCCTCCACGAGGCTGAGGACATCGCCCATCCCGAGTATTCGGGAGGCAATCCGATCCGGATGAAACACTTCCAGCGCATCGGTCTTCTCACCGGTGCCAAGAAACTTGATCGGCGCACCGGTCACTTTACGCACCGACAGTGCGGCGCCGCCTCGAGCATCACCATCGGTTTTGCTCAGCACAACGCCGGTCAGCGGAACTGTTTCCGAAAAAACACGTGCAGAATTGATCGCATCCTGGCCGGCCATGGCATCCACAACGAACAAAGTCTCCGTCGGCGTAACCGCCTGATGGATTTCCCGCAATTCTTGCATCATGTCCTGGTCAACGTGCAATCGTCCCGCTGTATCCAGCAACAACACATCGTATTGTCCAACGCGTGCTTCGGCCAAGGCCTGCAACGCGATCTCCCGAGAACCCTGCCCAGCCACCACGGGGAAAAATCCCGAGCCGGTCTCATGCGCCAGTTTTTCGAGTTGCAAGACGGCAGCGGGACGATGAACGTCGGTGCTGGCCAACATGACTTTGCGCCCGTCACGTTCCTGCAGACGCAAGGCGAGTTTGGCTGCCGTCGTGGTCTTGCCTGCGCCCTGCAGGCCAGCGAGCAGCACCACTGCGGGCGGCTGGCACTGGAGATTCAATGCCACATCTTCCGGACCCATAACGCTGACCAGTTCGGCGTGGATTATCTTGACCAGCGCCTGGCCCGGGCTGAGGCTTCGACCAACTTCCTCTCCAATCGCACGTTCCTTTACCGCCGAAACGAAATCTCGCACCACCGGCAGCGCGACATCGGCTTCCAGCAAGGCCATCCTGACCTGGCGCAGGCTGTCCTTGATGTTTTCTTCACTGAGGCGACCGCGGCCACTCAGGTTTCGAGTTGCCTTGACGAGGCGTTCGCTAAGACTGTCAAACATCCTGACACCACTGTTTTGATCATCGGGAAGGTGGCAGTTTACTCGGCATATGCCTGCAAGCAAGCGCTTCTCATACCAGTGCCTGTGTGAGACTATTTGCCGCGTCAAACGGAAACCAAGCGCCTGTTACCCGTGATAATTGCCACCTGCTTTATTGCTTACCTGGTCTGCGTCCTGCTGCTAAGCGGTCGATTTGCCGGGCAGGTCCCGGCCAGCCGGGCCACCGGCGTGTCTGCTGGAATCATTGGCTGGGCACTACATGGCTGGGTGTTGTACACCATCGTCCTGGTTATGCCGGGACTGGCGTTGAACACCGGCTCCGCCATGTCATTTGTCGGCTGGATGATTGCCGGGATGGGCCTGGTTTTTTTCATCAGACCTGCGTACTCGGGTCTAGCAGTCCTGCTGGTCGGTATTGGCGGCGTGGCCGTACTGCTGACCGGCGTCGGCGGGACTGGTTACAGCAATCCCGGACTGGCGTGGCCACTAAAAGCACATATCCTGTTGTCCGTGGCAGCCTACAGTGTACTCAGCATTGCGGCTGCGTTGGCCGTGTTACTCGCCATTCAGGACGATCGCCTGCGCCGCCACAAGCCCATAGGCTGGCTGAGGCGTCTCCCAGGAATGGACACGATGGAAGGCATGATGTTCGGCGCCATCAACATCGGTTTCATCGGTCTGACCCTGGCAGTCTTCAGCGGGCTGATATTCGTAGACAATCTGTTCACCCAGCACCTGGCGCACAAAACGATACTGTCTTTGGTCAGCTGGGCCGTTTTCGGCACACTTGTGCTGGGACGCTGGCGCCTCGGCTGGCGCGGCAAGACTGCATTGCGCTGGGTACTCGGCGGCTTCGTGATCCTCGCGCTTGGCTATTTTGGCAGCAAAATCGTGCTTGAATTGCTGCTGGACCGACAGTGGGCCGCAGGGATTTTCTAAGGAAGCTCTGATTTATCTATGGACGAAGTAGATTGTGATCCAAAATATTCAGATTCAAGGCGCGAATCGCACGTAATAGCGGGCTATTGCGAAGATTTGCAACGCGGAAGCTGGATATTTTGGACGCAAGATACGAGTTCATGGATAGATCAGAGCTTCCCTAAGCCGGTACCGCGGATTCTAGACGATCGGTAGCGAACTGGCCAACATGGGTCAACCGGCATGCCACTAAGGCAGTAGTCGCAGCAACCGGAGGTGCTCACTCGTTGAGCGATGATTTCTCTTTAGGCGCCCAGATCTCAATTCTGATCGTGCTGCTCATACTCTCAGCGTTTTTTTCCAGCAGCGAGACCGCGCTGATGAGCATTAACCGCTACCGGCTGCGTCATCGCTCGCGTTCCGGACATCGCGGCGCACAGCTTGCCGAGGCTTTGCTGAAAAGGCCGGATCGCGTCATTGGTCTCATTCTGCTTGGCAATAACCTGACCCACGTACTCGCGGCCTCGCTGACAACCCTGATCGCTGTTCGTCAGTGGGGAGAGCATTCCGTCGCTGTGGCAGCCCTGGGTCTTACCGTAGTCATTCTGATTTTCGCCGAGGTCATGCCCAAGACCGCTGCGGCGATGAACCCGGAAAAGATCGCTTATCCGGCAGCCTACATTTATTACCCGTTGCTCAAGCTAGCTTACCCGGTTATCTGGATGCTAAACGGCATTTCCAATGGCTTGCTCTGGCTGATCGGCGTTCGTGATCGGGGCGGGTACCAGCACCATCTCACGAAGGAAGAACTGAGAGCGGTTCTGACCGATCCGGGAACACGCATTCCCAGGAAAAGGCAACAGATGATGACCCGCATCCTGGATCTCGAAAATATCACTGTTGAAGATGTCATGGTACCGCGCGCGGATGTCGTTGGAATCGATCTCGCACAGGACTGGGAGGAGATTCTGCACCAGATTCAGGATACTCAATACACCAGGCTGCCGGTGTACTCCGACGAGTTGGATAATCTGCAGGGAGTTGTGCATTTACGTTCAGTGGTCAGGCACCTGGCACACGGCCGGCTTGAACGGGACGCACTGGCCAGGAGCCTTAAAGAACCGTACTTCGTACACGAAGGGACGTCGCTAAACCGGCAACTGTTTCATTTTCAGGATGAAAAACAGCGGCTGGCGCTGGTCGTTGATGAATATGGCGATATCCAGGGGCTGGTCACCCTTGAAGACATCCTGGAAGAAATAGTCGGCGATTACACCAGCGACCCGGCTGACCTGGCGCGTGATGTACACCCGCAACGGGATGGTACATTTGTCGTCAATGGGAGCGCCAATGTTCGTGACCTGAACCGTACGATGGGTTGGGAACTACCCGTGGATGGCGCAAAAACACTGAATGGCTTGATTCTTGACTATCTTGAATCCATCCCGGATCCGGGAACGGGTCTGAAACTTTCCGGCTACCCGATCGAAATCCTAAACGTGACCGACAACATCGTCAGAACCGTGCGCATACACCCGCGAAAAAATTCCTGAAGTCCCGCGGCGGGCGGTTAGCTCTCCCATGCCATCCTTATCGCCTGCGAAAGACGGCTGACGGGCACGACTTCAATTCCCTTGATCGGCTTTTTCGGCGCGTTCTTTACCGGCACGATAGCGCGCCGGAAACCGTGTTTGGCGGCCTCGGCAAGCCTTTCTTCGCCATAGGCGACCGGCCTGACCTCGCCGGCCAGCCCGACTTCCCCAAAACAAACCAGGTCGGATGGTAGCGGCTTGTCGCGGATACTCGATACGCCGGCGAGCAATATCGCAAGGTCCGCCGCAGTTTCGGCGACGCGGACACCGCCGACGACGTTTACGAAAACATCCTGGTCACTAGCCGATATGCCCGCATGCCGATGTAATATCGCAAGCAACAATGCCAGGCGATTTTGCTCCAGACCTACGCTGACACGCCGCGGATAGTTCCCCTGGCAAATGTCTACCAGCGCCTGAATTTCCAGCAACAGCGGCCGGCTTCCCTCGCGGGT
>JAPUGL010000064.1 GCA_027292775.1 Gammaproteobacteria bacterium
ACGCAAATGTATTTTCCAGGACATGAATTTAACGATTCAGATCTTTTGTTAAGACGAAAGAGCGAAGAAGAAAGAAAACTTATGATTGCTTCAAGAATAGAGAATAGACCGGACGTTTATGCTTACAATATCGTTTTGCAAAAAGCATAAGCAGGTGATTTTAGGCGTTAGCAGTCACGCAGGGGCATCAAACCATGAAAGTTCTCGCAATTCGTTTCTGTTCTGTCACCGCCGAGGCAGAGCCACTCGCCAAGTTTCTCGATGGATTGGGTATGCCTCGAAAAGACCTCGGAGAATGTGACCCCGATTCGAACGCATTTACAGGTGCGATCTTCCCGGCCGCAGATAGCTGGATCGAGATTTGGCCTGAAGGCCCCGGCATGCCCGCTGGAATCATGCTCCAAATAGTGGTTGACGATGCAGATGCTTTTGCGGCACACGCGAAAACCAATGGCCTCGATCCTCAGGGACCGACGGACGCACATGGTGAGCGAATTTATTATTTAACGGCGCCATCTGGTCTCCAAATATCCTTTCAGTCAAGCCTGGCATAGTGGGTCTGCTAACAATGCATTGCACTGGTCGCCAGGCATGATCGTCGCTTGTCTTGCATTGGCATCTCTCGTGCCAACCGTTCGGCGCGGCTGTTTCGGGCGTTTGAGAGCACTTAGAGAATGAGGTATTGCCATGCTGGATATTACGCACGTCAATCACATTGGTATCAGAATCGGCGACAAAACCCGATCCATAGATTTTTACTCTGTATTAGGGTTTGAGGTTGTCGGTGACGCAGGGTTTGAGTCAGGGCACCCCGTCATATTGAAGCACCCGAGTGGCGTCGTGCTCAACCTTCTCGGCCCAGCCGATGTTCCTGGGGACACTAATATCCTGATGGACGTCGACGAAAAACACACTGGAATTACGCATTTTGCATTGACGGTTGGCTCCCTTGCACAAGCGAAGGAATTCGTATCTGAACGCGACATTCAAATTACGGGATCGTTTAGCTTCGGAAATATGTCAGCCATATTCATTCGGGATCCAGATCGAAACGTAATCGAATTGGACGCGTATAATGCGGCTAATCCTTGCGTAGATGAAGGGTATACACATCATCCATAGCAGCGTAAATATGCTACTTACTCGAGCACTGCACCGGGCGCCCGTGAATCGAAACGTCAGCTAATGCGATACCACAAAACCAAATAGTTAACTTGAATTGAGGGATGATCAAGATGCCAAAGGCGATTCACCAGGAAATCTCAATCAGCGCTAGCACGGACCGAATTTATGAAGCGCTTACCGACGCCAGGCAGTTTAGTGAACTGACAGGTGCACCGGCAGAAATAGATCCTGTACCCGGCGGTCAGTTTTCATGCTTTGGCGGAATGATAGAAGGTCAAACAATTGAGGCCATCCCTGGCAATAGGTTGGTCCAGGCGTGGCGTGTGGGTAATTGGGAATCCGGTATTTATTCTATTGTCAGATTTGAGTTTGAAAAAATAAATGATATGGAAACGAAGTTGTTGTTTGATCATACGGGGTTTCCTGAGGAGGACTGGGATCATTTAGAAAAAGGCTGGCATGATAAATACTGGGAGCCGCTAAAAAAGTATTTAGATGCCTAACGAATTGATCGAATTTGCCCCCTTTGCTCCCTTCGGTCGCCGGAACTGGCACATCGCGCCGTATGATTGAGGCGTTCGGTGTAAATTAGGAACCGAGGAGTAGCCGGAAATGAAGGCTATCTGGAAAGATACAGTAATCGCACAATCCGATGAAACAATAGTCGTTGAAGGAAATTATTACTTCCCGGCAGAGTCGGCCACAACGGAGTTTCTCAAAGACAGTGACACGAAATCGGTCTGTCCGTGGAAGGGAACCGCCAGCTACTACAACATAGATGTTGATGGTGAAATCAACCCGGACGCGGCCTGGTACTACCCGGACCCCAAGGAAGCCGCGAGCGAAATCCGAAATCGAATCGCATTCTGGAAAGGTGTGCAGGTCATTGAGTGAGATTCCCGGATTTACGCCCGGCCTGTGCAAGCAATCGGACCTGCATACGGACGACTGCTGTTATTGGCGTTAGGTTTCAGTATTACTGATTTCCATAATTATCGAGTTTAAACCTATGACCAAACCAATTCTTTTCAACCCATCGACACACACAATTGGCCTTAGCCACGATTTAGTGGCTACGAAGGTACCGGAGAGACCTGATCCACCGATCCCGTTTGAAGGAATAACTTTTGGTGTTGCTACGATGACCGAAAACTCACCTCACAATGGCGAAATGCATTCCGACGGTGACGAGGTTCTATATTTGATTTCGGGTCGGGTTAAGGTCGTGTTTCTGGACAGTACTGAGGAAGACATTGATGTAAAACCGGGCGATGGACTGGTGGTGCCGAAGGGGATGTGGCACCGAGTCGATATTATTGAGCCGAGCCAGATTGTCTATCTTACGCCTGGACCGAACAACGAATTCAGGCCGCTGGCCGATGACATCTGAGAAATCTCTGCACTGGCCCCAGTAAGCTAGAACGCTAGATACCTATGGCGCTTATGATCCATTACCTGGCATACGGCTCCAATCTCCACCCGCTTCGCCTCATTGAGCGTATTCCATCGGCCATGTTGATTGGTACAGTTAATATGCCGGGGCGCGAGCTCACTTTCCACAAGCGAAGCTACGTCGACGGTTCCGGAAAATGCACCTTTTTTGAGAACGCGACAGCGCATATGTATGGCGCCTTGTTTGCGTTAGACTCGAAAGACGAATCAGTACTCGATCGAGTCGAGGGACTGGGCCAAGGCTACAAAAAGCAACTGGTCAAGTGCCCACTCGGAGAAACCACGTACGAAGCGTTCACCTACGTTGCTACAAGGTCACATATCGACAAAGAGCTAAGTCCATACGTTTGGTACAAAGAAATTGTCCTGGCCGGCGCAAGATATCATGGCTTTCCTCAGGACTATATTGATGGCATAAAAGCCGTCGATGCTATCCAGGATCCGAATAGCGCCCGAAGGACCACGAAGGAAAATTTGCTCGTTACGCTGCGCGGAATTTAATATGGCGCTCATGCTGACCTCCGCTCCGCGGCGCTTCGGAAGCATGTCTCATCGTTGAGAGACGATCCAGGCCTTGGAGGAACACCAAATGAAAGTCTTCATCACTCTCGTGGCCTCTGCGCTAATTGGCCTTCCCTCGGTAACGTCAGCACAGGAACCAGCTTCTGTTGAAGATCTCGCATGGCTCGCCGGGTGTTGGGCGAGTGTTGGAGGCGAGGCCGGCTCGGGCGAGCAATGGACAGTTCCTGCTGGCAAAACTATGCTCGGTGTCAGCCGGACGGTCCGGCACTCCGAGACGGTGGAATACGAATTCCTTCAGATTCGCGAGACCGCGGCTGGAGAGATTGAGTACGTTGCCAGACCATCGGGACAGACCGGGGCAGCCTTTCTCCTGGTGCGGCTGTCTGAACGTGAGGTTGTCTTTGAGAACCCCGATCACGATTTCCCTCAACGTATCATTTATCGCCTGATAGCCGAGGGGAACCTCGAGGCGAGCATCGAGGGTGAGGTAAACGGTGAGACCAGGACGGTCGATTTTCCATTGAGGCGGGTTGACTGCGAGTCACAAACGCCCAGCCCTTGAGTTGTGTCACTATTGCGCTGTGCATCGTCGCGCATCCACTCGCTGCGCCAGCCAGCTGGTTTCAGTCACGTTTCCTTCAATAGCAGCACGTGCAGCGATAAGAGTGCTGCTGTTAAGTTATTCAATACCCCGCCGCGTGACCGTCCTTTCTGGACTCGGATGCGCCGATATAGGTGCCGTTTTCCTCATCGCGGCGTATTGCCTGGTAGCCGCCGTAGCCATCCACTGAAGAGCTAACCTTGTGGCCTCTTTTTATCAGGTCACTGACCACCTGTTCATCGAATCCTGACTCCAGCATCAGAACGCCGCCGTCGTGCATTTGCTCGCCGGTCGGCTGGCTACTTTTTTCGTGACGAAGCCGCGGCGCGTCACCAGCCTCCTGCAGATTCATGCCAAAGTCGATCAGGTTGACCAGGATTTGCACATGCGCCTGCGGTTGCATCCCTCCGCCCATGATGCCGAAACTCAGCCAGGGCTTGCCGTCTTTGGTGACAAATGCCGGGATGATGGTTTGGAAAGGACGTTTACCAGGCTCGAAGCTGTTGGCGTGTCCTTTTTCGAGGCTTAACAACTCGCCGCGGTTTTGCAGGTTGAACCCGAGACCGGGCGGCACCATGCCCGAGCCCATGCCGCGATAATTGCTCTGGATCAACGAGACCATGTTGCCGTGCTTGTCGGCCGTGGCGAGGTAGATGGTATCGCCGTTTTCCAGTTTCGGGTCTCCCGGCGGATATTCCATTGCGGCTTTGTCCATGGAGATGAGTTTTCGCCGTCGCTCTGCGTATTCTTTCGATATCATTTCCTTGACCGGCACATCGACGAAATCCGGGTCGGCATAGAATTTCGCGCGGTCTTCGAAAGCAATCTTCTTGGCTTCGGTCAGAACATGCAGGTAATCGGCGCTGCCGAATCCCATCGATGCAAGATCATAGGCTTCGAGAATATTGAGCATCTGTAACGCCGCGATACCCTGTCCGTTGGGCGGCAGCTCCCAGACCTCATAGCCGCGATAACTCGTCGAAACCGGCTCGACCCACTCGGAATAATGGCTTGCCAGGTCTTCATAGCCGAGGAAGCCGCCGTTGGCCTGCACGTGGTCGACGATGACATGCGCCATCTCACCCGTGTAGAAAACATCACGCCCACCCTCGGCAATTTTTTCCAGCGTAGTTGCCAATCGGGGATTTCTGAAAATCTCGCCCTTGGCGGGCGATCGCCCATTGGGCAAATAGGTCTCGCGGAACGCGGGATACTCGCCGAGGATGGTTTCATACTTTTTCCACAACGAGGCTATGTATTGGGTGACCGGAAAACCCTCGCGGGCGTAATCGATAGCGGGTTTGAGGATCTTTTTCATCGGCAGCGAGCCAAAACGCTGGTGCATCTCGAACCAGCCATCCACTGTGCCTGGCACGCTAACCGGCAGGGCGCCACGTCGCGGAATCGACTCGTAACCGTTCTCGATGAACCATTCCCGGGTCAGGGACCGGGGCGAGCGGCCGCTGGCATTAAGGCCATACAACTTTTTCGTTTTCGCGTCCCAGATGATCGCGAACAGATCGCCGCCTATGCCGTTACCGGTGGGCTCCATCAGGCCAAGTGCCGCATTGGCCGCGATGGCCGCGTCGATCGCGTTGCCACCGGACTTGAGAATATCGATCGCTATCTGGGTCGCCAACGGCTGGCTGGTCGCCGCCATGCCGTGAGTCGCGATGACCTCGGAACGGCTGGCGAACGATTTACCAGATATTCGATCGTATCCGTGGCCTATCGGGGTCACCAAAAACAACATCAGTCCGGCTAATATCCACGGGCGTCGCATGTGGTGTCTCCTTCATCGGCGGTACCTGATTGTCCCATAGAATCGTAATGGCCGGCAGGGATGATATACACTGGATTCTTTTGCAGAGACCACGCAATGACTCAGTTGGCGATGCATTACCCGGCCCACCTGGAACGTGTCAAGGGATTCGTGGACCAGGCGCTGGAGGTCACCGGCTACGACGGCCTCCTGATCGCCGGCGGCTCGCTGAAGGTCGTTTTCCTCGACGATAACAGCTATCCGTTCAAGGCGAATCCGCAACTCAAATGGTGGGCGCCGGTCACCGATAATCCAAACTGCTGGCTGCATTACCGTCCGGGCGAAAAACCGCTGTATATTTTTTTCCGGCCGATCGATTACTGGCATGATGCAGCGGTCGCGCCGACCGATTACTGGGTCGATCATTTCGATCTGAAACTGATCGGAGGCCCGGACGAGATTCGCGATCTGCTACCGAAGGACCTGTCGAAAACCGCTTTCGTCGGAGAGGACACTGACACCGCCGGCGGCTGGGGTGTATCCGCAGTCAATCCACAGCCCCTGATCGATCATCTCGACCATAATCGCGCCGCGAAATCAGAATATGAACTCGCTTGCATGCGCGAGGCGTCGAAACTGGGCTGCCTGGGCCACCGGGCGGCCGAGCGGGCATTCAGGGCTGGCGCGACCGAGTTCGAAATTCATCTGGCCTACCTGAAAGCCACCGGCCACATGGAACACCAACTCCCTTACGGCAACATCATCGCGCTCAACAGACACGGCTCTGTTTTGCATTACCAGGCGTTAGAGATTAAAAACCCGGCTGAACGATTGTCATTCCTGATCGATGCCGGCGCGCAATTCAATGGTTATGCCTCCGATATCACGCGAACTTACGCGGCGGAAGATGGCGATTTCCAGGCCATGATTGCGGCCATGGAGAAAACCCAGCAGGAGATATGTTCACGCGTCAAACCAGGGCTGGATTACTCTGAATTGCACCTGCAAGCCCATCTGCTGCTGGCAGGCGTCCTTGCCGACTTCGATGTGATCAATGTCAGCGCCGAAGAAGCCGTGTCCAGCGGTCTTAGCGGCGTGTTTTTCCCGCATGGCCTGGGCCATCTGATCGGCCTGCACGTACACGACAACGGTGGTTTCTCCGCCGGCACCGGCGGTGGCAGGATAGACGCGCCCGATGGCCACCAATACCTGCGGCTGACGCGCGTCCTCGAAGAAGACTGGGTCATGACCATCGAGCCGGGGATTTATTTCATTGAGCAACTGCTCAAGCCGGTTTGCGATGGCAGCGACTCGGCCAAGGTCAACTGGGCCGCGGTCGACAAATTCACCCCCTTTGGCGGAATCAGAGTCGAAGACAATGTGCGCGCGACCAATGGAGTTTGCGAAAACCTGACCCGCGACGCATTTGCAGCGCAGTAACAAAAAAAACCGCGTATGACGCGGCTTTTTTGGTGCGGCTGACAGGCTATCCAGCCTGCCTGGCCTTATTGTTACCGTCGTTTATTCGCTGGCGGGCGTTTCCTCAACCAGTTTGACGACGGCCATCGGAGCTGAGTCGCCCGCTCGCAGTCCTGCCTTCAGAATACGCAAATAGCCGCCGGGCCGGTTGACGTAGCGCGGGCCGATTTCGGTAAACAGTTTGCCCACCGCTTCCTTGTCACGCAAACGATCGAACGCGCGGCGGCGCTGTGCGACGCCATCGCTCTTTGCCATCGTGATCAGCGGCTCGATGACCCGGCGTAATTCCTTGGCCTTCGGCAGCGTTGTACGGATTGTTTCATGACGCAACAGTGATACCGCCATGTTTTTAAACATGGCTTTGCGGTGTGCGCTGTTACGCCCGAGTCTGCGGCCGGATTTACGATGATGCATACTATTTTTTCCAGTTTACGAAGAGGTCAGGCCCAAAAAGGTCAGGCAATTACTCTTTCTTCTTCAGGTTGCAGGCTCGGTGGCGGCCAGTTTTCCAGTCGCATACCCAGGGACAACTCATGGCTGAGCAAAACTTCCTTAATTTCTGTCAGCGACTTTTTGCCCAGGTTCGGAGTGCGCAGCAGTTCAACCTCGGTACACTGAACGAGGTCGCCAATGTAGTTGATGCTTTCCGCCTTCAGGCAGTTCGCCGAACGAACCGTCAGCTCGAGATCATCAACCGGGCGCAGCAGGATCGGGTCGATCTGCGCTTCGGCCATGCTGGCCGCCGTGTCATCCTGCCCTTGCAGGTCAACGAATACCGAGAGCTGATCCTTGAGGATGCTGCCGGCACGGCGTATCGCTTCCTCGGGGTCGATCGCGCCATTGGTTTCGATATCGATGATCAGCTTGTCGAGGTCCGTGCGCTGCTCGACGCGGGCCGCTTCGACGCTGTAGGTCACGCGGCGAATCGGGCTGAATGAGGCGTCAAGCTGCAGAACTCCGATCTCGCGCGTAGGCTCGTCAAAGCTGAGCCGCTGCTTGGCCGGCAGATAGCCGCGGCCACGCTGGATTTTCAGCGTCATGCGAAGCTCGCCTTTCTTGGTCAGATTGGCGATGACGAAATCCGGGTTGACCACTTCGATATCGTGATCGACCGCAATATCGCCGGCGGTCACCGGGCCGGGGCCTTTCTTGACCAGGCTCAGTGTCGCTTCCTCACGTGTGTGCATACACAGTGCGACCTGTTTCAGGTTGAGCAGGATATCGACGATGTCTTCCTGCACGCCCTCGATGCTCGTGTATTCATGCAGCACGCCCTCGATTTCGGCCTCGACAATGGCGCTGCCGGGCATCGATGACAAAAGGATACGACGCAGGGCGTTGCCCAGCGTGTGGCCAAACCCACGCTCGAACGGTTCGATGACCACGCGAGCCTGGTTTTCGTCGCGGGATATCAGTTTGACGACCCGCGGTTTTAGAAAATCTGTAGTGCTATCCAGCATTGATCGATACCTTTACAGTTACTTGGAGTACAACTCGACAACCAGGTTTTCATTGATATCCGGAAGAATCTCGTCTCTTTCCGGAAGAGCCTTGAAAACGCCACTCATTTTCTTCACATCGACTTCGACCCAGTCCGGTAAACCTACCTGGCCGGCAATATCGATCGAAGCCTGTATACGGTCCTGCTTACGCGCTTTTTCGCGAATCGAAATCTCATCACCCGCTGCCACCTGGCAGGAAGGAATGTTGGCGACCTTGCCATTGACCGTGACCGACTTATGGCTGACCAGCTGGCGAGCCTCTGCGCGGGTGCGGGCGAAGCCCATGCGGTAAACCACGTTGTCCAGACGGCCTTCCAGCAGCTTTAGCAACAGTTCACCGGTCGCGCCTTTGCGACCGGCCGCATTCTTATAATAGTTGCGGAACTGGCGCTCCAGCACTCCATACATGCGGCGTAGTTTCTGTTTCTCGCGCAGTTGCAGACCGTAATCCGATAAACGCGTTCGGCGCTGACCCGGTCCCCCGGGCGGCACCTCCAGCTTACACTTGGATTCCAGTGGCCTGACCCCGCTTTTGAGGAACAGATCGGTTCCCTCGCGGCGCGACAGTTTACACTTTGGACCTGTATACCTTGCCATCTTTAATCCTCAGACTCTGCGCTTTTTCGGCGGGCGACAACCGTTGTGCGGTATCGGCGTCACGTCAGCGATACTGGTGATACGAAAACCGACTGAATTCAGCGAACGAACAGCCGCTTCACGACCCGGGCCCGGGCCCTTGACGCGAACTTCCAGATTCTTGACGCCAAACTCCAGCGCCGCGTTGCCCGCTTTCTCCGCAGCCACCTGGGCGGCAAAGGGCGTGCTCTTGCGTGATCCACGAAAGCCACAACCACCCGCGGTCGCCCATGAAAGAGAATTGCCCTGGCGGTCGGTGATCGTGATGATCGTGTTGTTAAAGGACGCATGAATGTGAGCGATGGCGTCTGCCACCTGTTTTTTCACTTTCTTGCGTGCCTTGGTCTGGGTTGCCATATTTGTATCCTGAATCTCTACTCTGCAACTCTAGCGTTGCGAATTAGCCAAAAACTATTTCCTGACCAGGCGCCGCGGCCCCTTTCGGGTGCGCGCGTTGGTACGGGTACGTTGGCCGTGCATCGGCAGGCCCCGTCGATGACGGATTCCGCGGTAACACCCCAGATCCAACAATCGCTTGATGTTGATCGAAACCTCGCGACGCAAATCACCTTCGACCGTGTAGCTGGCGACCGCGCCACGAATACGCTCGACTTCGGGCTCGCTCAGTTCGCCAACCTTGGTCGCCGGATCAATATCGGCAGCCGCACATATCTTGCCGGCGCTGCTTCTCCCGACGCCATAGATGTCCTGCAGACCAATCACGATGTGCTTGTTGGTCGGTATGTTTATTCCAGCAATTCGAGCCATTGATGGCGCTCCTCAAAGCCAGCGCGAAGCCGGCCAGTATATGAAAATCAGCCTCTAAAATCTATCCTTGCCGCTGCTTATGACGGGGGTCTGTACAGATCACCCGGACCACGCCTTTGCGGCGAATGATCTTGCAATTCCGGCACATCTTCTTCACCGATGCTCGCACTTTCATGATCTTTCTCCCGTCAAAACCCGGATCAGACAGGGCCTCAGGCCCTGGACCCACTGCCATAGCCACGCAGACTCGATTTCTTCATCAAGCCTTCGTACTGATGCGACATCATGTGCGCCTGTAACTGGCCCATGAAGTCCATCACCACAACAACAATAATCAGCAAAGATGTCCCGCCGAAGTAGAACGGCACCTGCCAGTACATAATCATGAATTCCGGCAACAGGCACACCGTGGCCACGTAAAATGCCCCCCACATCGTCAGCCGGGTCAGCACTTTGTCCAGGTACTCCGCCGTCTGATGGCCTGGCCGCATGCCCGGAATAAACGCACCGGATTTTTTCAGGTTGTCGGCGGTGTCTCTCGAGTTAACCGTCAGTGCGGTGTAAAAAAAGCAGAAAAAGACAATCAACGATCCGTACAACAGGATATAAACCGGCTGACCGGGCGACAGGCTCGCAGCGATGACCTGCAGCCAGCCGACGTTATCGCTGGTACCGAACCAGCCCGCGATCGTCGCCGGGAACAAAATGATGCTGCTTGCGAAAATCGGCGGAATTACACCCGACATGTTGAGCTTGAATGGCAGATGCGAACTCTGGCCCTGCACCATCCTGCGGCCTTGCATGCGCCGCGCGTAATGCACCGGGATGCGCCGCTGGCCGCGCTCGACGAAGACCACGAAAGCGGTAACGCCCAGCACCACGATAAAAAGGATCAGCGCCAGCGCCGGCAGCATCTGGCCGGTGCGCACCAGCTCGAAGGTACCGCCGATCGCCGATGGCAAGCCGGAAATAATACCGGCCAGGATGATCATCGAAATACCGTTGCCGATCCCGCGCTCGGTGACCTGCTCGCCCAGCCACATCAGGAACATCGTCCCGGTAACCAGGCTGACCGCCGCCGTGAAAACAAATGCGGTACCGGGACTGACCACCACCGCCTGGCTTTGCAGGGCGGTAGCAGCGGCAATTGATTGAAAGCCCGCCAGACCAACCGTGGCAAAGCGCGTGTACTGCGTAATCTTGCGGCGTCCGGCCTCGCCTTCCTTGCGCATCTGCTGCAACGTAGGGACGACGTGGCTCATCATTTGCATGATGATGGACGCGGA
>JAPUGL010000065.1 GCA_027292775.1 Gammaproteobacteria bacterium
ATCGACCTCGGTGGATTGCTGACGGTAACGCCAGGGCAGCTCGACCCGGCGTGTATGACACCCGATGGTCAAATGCTGACCTGTCTTTTGGGTATATTCGCGTCGGGTGCGCAACAAAGCATTATCCAACCGGTCGATGCCGTCGGCTCGATCGGTATTTCGACGGTCACTGCGACGATCGGCAGTGGCCTCGCGGACAGCGACACGAGCAATAATAACGATACTGCATCCGTCCAGGTGGCCACCCGGCTCGTGGATTTGCAGGCAACCATCGGTATCTTGCCAGTTGGTGTGGAGGTCGGGCAAAGCGGCAGTTTTTCGGTAACAATGGAAAATCTCGGCCCCGATGCGGCCTCACAACCGGAAGTCGAAATTCTCGCTGGTGGCAACGGGTTGTCGTTTACTTCGGTGACCGCCGATACGGGTAGTTGTACGTTCACACAACTCGCGGCGACGTGTAGCGCCATTGATTTGACGGGCACACAGACCGTTATCCTGTCTTTTAATGCGCTATCGGTCGGCGATTTTTTGATATCGGCAACGGCCCGCGCGATAGTAGCGGAAGATGCCGATACCGATCCTGCGAACGATTCGGCCAGCCAGATCATCACTCTGCAAAACTTCACCGTTAATACCGGTGGTGGTGGTGGTGGCGGCGGCGGATCGCCCGGCCTGTCGCTGCTCGGAATACTGTTATTGCTAGCCGTGCGAAGACGCCGCAGGGAATTACCAAATCTGTCGCCATAGCGGCATAATGCGAACTTCGACGATTAGCGGAACCCGGATATGAGGCCAGGCCTCCTACTGACGATATCTGCCACCGTACTGGTTTTTGCAGGCATGACAGCAACAGCGGACTCACCTATAGCGATAGCCATACACGGCGGCGCCGGAACCATATCGCGTTCCACCGTAACCGCGGAGCAGGAACAGGCAATTCGCGAAAAACTTCTGCAGGCCGTAACCACGGCGTACGAGGTTCTTCAAAATGACGGCGACAGCATGGATGCAGTAATCTCCGCCGTAAAAATCCTGGAAGACTCGCCACACTTTAACGCCGGCAAAGGATCGGTCTTTACCTGGGACGGCAAGAACGAAATGGATGCGGCGTTAATGGACGGTGCGTCGCTGGATGCCGGCGCAATCTCGGGCGTTACAAACGTAGCGAACCCGATTGCTCTGGCGCGGTTGGTCATGCTGAACTCCAGGCATGTCTTTCTTTCCGGTGATGGTGCGGTGGAATTTGCCATCGAGCAGGGTATGGAAAAAGTGCCCGATGAATACTTTTTTACCGAGCGCCGCTGGAAACAGTTACAAGATCTAAAGGACAGCCCGGAATTGGCAGCCGCCGAGCCGCAATTTCAAATCGGCACGGTCGGTGCGGTTGCGCTGGATCGCAAAGGAAACCTCGTCGCGGGCACATCGACCGGGGGCACCACAGGGAAACGATACGGCCGTATCGGCGACAGCCCGATCATAGGTTCGGGAACCTATGCGAATAACCGGAGTGTTGCTGTTTCGGCGACCGGCACCGGCGAGTTTTTTATCCGCGGAACGGTGGCTCATGACATCAGCGCGTTGGTCGAGTACAAAGGCATGACGGTAGATGACGCTGCACGAGAGGTCATATTTGAGAAACTTGCGGCACTGAAAGGCGATGGCGGCGTCATCGCGCTGGACCGGCATGGGAATATCAGCATGCCGTTCAACACCGAGGGCATGTACCGGGCATCGATCGACTCCTCCGGAAAAGTAACAATTTCGCTGTATGACGAAAAAGCGGAGGCCGAATAGGCCGATTACTCCAATTACAGGTGTCTTTCCAGGGCGGCGAGGAGTCGCTCTACATCTTCATCGTCATTGTACAAATATGATGCGATTCGCAACCGGTTACCGCGCTGGCTGACGTATACGCCCTCGTCGCGCAGCGTCCCGAATAGATTCTTTGGCGAGCCGCCGGTCAGTCGTATACCAAGCAAATGCGGGGCGTGCGGTACGGGTACATCGAGCCCAAGCCGGGCGGCTCCTGCGGCGACCTTTTCGCTGGTTAGCGACGCGGTCCTGGCGATATTGTCTATTCCCCACTCGAGTATCTGCCGCAATGTCTCTATAACTACCGGCCATAGCTGGACCTGACCCCGGCCGCCCGCATCGAATCGACGCGCGCCCGCCTCGTAATCGTCACGATAATTCCCCAGGGCGGCAAAGTCCTCGCTGCCGACCCGGTTTATCCAGGCTTCCTCCAGGGGTCTGGCATGCTGCCACCTTGGAGCAACATAAACAAAGCTGACTCCGTAGGGACACAGCAGCCATTTGTAGGCTGCGCAAATAATAAAGTCCGGATTCAGCTTCTCTATATCTATTCGCATTACGCCCATCGACTGGGTCAGATCCAGGACCAGCTTCGCACCCATCGCGTGACATCGCTTCGCGACAGGCGCCAGGTCGATCAGGGAACCATCGGTATAGTGAACATTTGGCAACGCGACCAGTGCCGCGGGTTTATCCAGAGATTCCAGAACGGACTCGGACCAGGTGCGCCCCTCCGTCTTTTGCACAAAATCAATGATCAGATCACGCTCATTAGCAAGCGAAAGCCAGGAATACACATTCGAGGGAAACTGGTCCGCCAGCATGACGATGCGCTGACCGGCGTCTGGCAACAGATTTTTTTCGATGATGGCGGCGCCATAACTGACCGATGGGACCAGGGCGATATTTTCGGCTGCACATCCTACAATTTCGGCAAACAAACTTCGCGCTTTCTCCGGGCCATCAAAAAAATCATCAGATAAAATATTCCAGGGGCTCTGCTTGATTTTCGCCGCGGCGGCCGCCGCCTGGCTCGCGCTGTTCAATTGTGGCGACAGATAGGCACAATTGAAATACGCTAGGTCCCTGGGAATCGAAAACAAATGCCGCAGGCTGGGAATGATGGTTTCTGACATATTTGGCAGGTTATTTGCTGACCACAAAAGAAACAAGCAGGCGAGTTATTAATTCTACCCGACACATTTGCCTTTGGTCCGGGCCGCGAAACGTTTCGACCGCCCTAATGTACAGTTTCGGGCAACGGAATGATGCCCGGATTATCGACGAACCCCTTTATGGACATTACCTGCGGGTGAGCGGGGCGGATCACCCCGGCCGCGATGAGGTAATGTCCACCATGGATACCGATGGCGATCGCGTCATGGAGAAACTTCTCGATCGGCAACACGACCGGCCGATCCTGTTCATGAAGCAGATGGCACACCACCTCGTCGGCCTGGATTTTTCTTTTCTCAACAAAACCATCAATGTCCTGTTGATCAGGGACCCGGTTGAGATGCTGCCATCGCTGACCATCCAGTTGCCTGACGCGGACATCGCCGATACCGGACTGGTCACCCAATGCGACTTGCTCGAGCGCCTCGAAAACCTTGGACAGCAACCGCTCATTCTCGATTCGCGGGAGTTGCTCAGAAACCCTGGTGCAGTCCTTGCGAGTCTTTGCGAGAGGGTGGATATTCCGTTTGATCAAGACATGCTTAGTTGGCCGCGAGGAGCACGACCGGAAGATGGCGTATGGGCTCGCCACTGGTACCATAATGTTCATGAGTCGACCGGATTCGCGCCATACCGGCCGAAAACCGAACCATTCCCGGCCGGACTGGAACCCCTGCTGAAGCAGTGCCGGCCCTATTACCAGCGGCTGTACGCGTTCGCTCTTAAAGCAGAACAGCACGATGGAGGCAGTTGATGAAAAAAGCCACAATTCCCGACCCGCGTAACCTGGATATCAAGGTCTGGGTCGGCGACGGCCTGGTGTCTCGCGACAAAGCCTGTGTCTCGGTTTTCGACAGCGTGGTGCAAGGTGGTGACGCGGTCTGGGAAGGGCTGCGTGTGTACCAAGGGCACATAGGCGAGTTCGACGCGCATCTTGACCGGCTTTTCGCATCCGCCAGGGCGATGGCGTTCGCTCAGGTGCCCGATCGTGAATGGATATGTGAGGCAGTATTTGCCACGCTCGAGGCCAACGGGATGACCGACGGCGCGCACATCCGTCTGACCCTGACGCGAGGCAGTAAGATTACCTCGGGCATGAACCCTCGCTTGAATCAGTCCGGACCCTGCCTGATCGTATTGGCCGAATGGAAACCACCGGTTTACCCGGAGCCACTGACCCTGATTACCTCGGCAATCCGGAGAAACGGCCCGCAATTCGTCGACTCCAAGATTCACCACAACAACCTGATCAACAATATTCTCGCCGCCATACAGGCCAATGTCGCAGGTGCCGACGCCGCCTTGATGCTCGATGACAGCGGCTTCGTTTCGGAAACCAACGACACGAACATATTCATGGTCCGCGAGGGCAGGTTGTTTACACCACACGCGGACGCTTGCTTGCCAGGAATTACCCGTGCGCTTGTTCTAAAAATTGCGGGTCAGGAAGGAATCTCCTGCGAGGAAAAAAATCTGTCTCTGACGGATTTCTATACGGCCGATGAGGCGTTCACGACCGGAACCATGGGCGAGCTAACCGCGGTACGCCTGATCGATGGCCGGGCGATCGGAGAGACCGTGCCCGGCCCGCTGACCCTGA
>JAPUGL010000066.1 GCA_027292775.1 Gammaproteobacteria bacterium
GCAGGCCGCCGACATTGTGATGCGATTTTATCAGCTGCGCTTTACCCGTCCTGGCCCCCGCCGATTCGATGACATCTGGATATATCGTGCCCTGCGCCAGCCATTTGATGCCATCGAGCTTGTGTGCTTCCTCATCGAAAACCTCGATAAACAGCCGGCCGATAATTTTTCTTTTTCGTTCCGGGTCGGTTACCCCCTTCAGACCATCGAGAAAGCGCTGCTCGGCATCGACGCGGCTGACCTTGATGCCCATGTGCTTCGCGAACGTGGCCATGACCTGGTCGCCTTCATGCAGACGCATCAGACCATGATCGACGAACACGCAGTTAAGCTGATCGCCAATTGCCTGGTGCAGCATCGCCGCAACCACCGATGAATCGACTCCACCGGAAAGCCCGAGCAATACCTGGTCCGTGCCAACTTGTTGGCGAATCTTCGCGATGCTGTCGCTGATGATGTTGCCCGGCGTCCAATCCGCGGCCAAGCCGCAAATCTGGTGCAGGAAGCGGCTCAGGATGCGCTCGCCCTGCTTGGTATGAGTAACTTCCGGATGAAATTGCACGCCGTAAAATCCGCGCGCCTCATCTGCCATCCCGGCCAGCGGTGCGTTGTCGGTACGGGCAATAACGCTGAAACCATCGGGCAGTTCATCGACGCGGTCGCCGTGGCTCATCCAGACATCGAGCAGCGGTGTGCCGTCATCGGCTGAGTTATCCTCTATATCGCGGAGCAGGCGTGATTCGCCTACGCTTTGCACGCTGGCATAACCGAATTCGCTGTGGCCGGCCGTCGTGACCTTACCGCCAAGCTGCTCGGCCATCGTCTGCATGCCGTAACAGATTCCAAGTACCGGCACGCCATAAGCGAACACCGCGTCGGGTGCACGAGGCGTCTTCGATTCGTCGCTGTTGTCGATCGCCGATTCCGGACCGCCCGACAGGATGATGCCCTGCGGGCCAAATTTGTGGATTTCGTCGTCGCCTACATCCCAGGGAAATATCTCGCTGTAAACACCGGCCTCGCGGACGCGGCGAGCGATCAGCTGCGTGTACTGGCCACCGAAATCCAGAATCAGTACGCGCTGGGCGTGGATATCCGGTTGCCGAGTGGGGTCGGGAGTCGCTGCGGCCATCGTCAGTCCTGCTCAGCTGTTAGTCGACCCGATAATTCGGGGCTTCCTTGGTAATAGCGACATCGTGCACATGGCTTTCGCGAACACCCGCAGTGGTGATGCGCAAAAATTCCGGCTTTGTTCGCATTTCCTCGATATTGCTGCAACCGGTATAACCCATCGCGGCCCTGAGGCCGCCGGCCATCTGATGGACGATGGCGACCAGGCTGCCCTTGTAGGGGACGCGCCCCTCGATCCCTTCAGGCACCAGCTTTTCGACCTCGTCGGTCGCATCCTGGAAATAGCGATCGCTGGAACCGTCTCTCAGCGCCATCGCGCCAAGCGACCCCATTCCCCGGTAGGCCTTGTAAGATCGGCCCTGGTAGAGCTCGACTTCTCCCGGCGATTCCTCGGTACCGGCAAACAGACCGCCAAGCATTACCGAGTGAGCGCCGGCGGCAATGGCCTTGGCCATATCGCCCGAATAACGAATACCGCCATCGGCGATCAGCGGCACACCTTTTTTCGCCATAGCCTCGGCGATGTCGAACACCGCGCTGACCTGGGGGACGCCGACGCCGGCGACTATGCGGGTCGTGCAAATTGAGCCGGGACCGATGCCGACCTTGACCCCGTCGGCCCCGGCCTTGACCAGCGCCCGCGCGCCATCCGCCGACACGATATTGCCGCCGATCACCTGCAAGTCGGGATAATCGGACTTGATCATCGCGACCCGGTCGAGCACCGCCTTGGTGTGGCCGTGTGAGGTATCGACGACCACGACATCGACGCCAGCCACGACCAGGGCAGCAACACGTTCATCGGTTCCCTCGCCGGTGCCAACCGCGGCGCCAACATGGAGCGCGCCGCGCTGGTCCTTGCAGGCATCCGGAAATTCCGTCGCCTTTTGAAAATCCTTGGCGGTAATCATGCCGCGCAGCTTGAAATCCTCGCTGACGACCAGGACTTTTTCGATCCGGTGCTTGTGCAGGAGCGACAGGACTTCTTCCTTGTCGGCGCCTTCACGAACCGTGACCAGTTTGTCTTTTGGCGTCATCACCGATGACACCGGCGCATCGAGTTGCGTCTCGTAACGCAAATCCCGGTGGGTAACGATCCCGACAGGTGTGTCGCCATCGACGACAGGCACGCCGGATATGTTATTGGACTGGGTCAGCGCGTTGACTTCGCGAATAGTCGCGTCGGGTCCGGTCGTGATCGGATCGCTGATAATGCCGCTTTCGTATTTCTTGACCCGGCTGACCTCGCGGGCCTGGTACTCTGCGGTCATGTTCTTGTGAATAATGCCGATGCCACCTTCCTGGGCCAGCGTGATGGCCAGACGAGATTCGGTCACGGTGTCCATCGCGGCCGAAACCAGTGGCAGGTTCAGGCGGATACTGGCGGTCAGCTGGGTACCGAGATCGACCTCTCGCGGCATGATTTCCGAGTAGGCGGGCAGCAGCAGGACGTCATCAAAAGTCAGCGCTTCCTGAACGATCCGCATGGCGTCCCCTCATTGAGTAAACCGGCCATTTTACTGCGGCGGAGCGGCAAGGTAAACCTGCTCCCTCCCCTTGTTCCCACCGGCCGGCGTTCATGGTCAAATACCGCCAATGGATCCGAGCACGAATCGTGAAGTCTTCACAGTCAGTCGCCTGAACAAGGAAGCCAGGGACATGCTGGAGCAGAGTTTCGGCCTGATCTGGCTGGAAGGCGAAATCTCCAATTTCACCCATCACGGCTCGGGCCACATGTATTTCTCGCTCAAGGACGACAAGGCCCAGGTCTCCTGCGCGATGTTTCGGGGCCAGAATAACCGCCTTCGTTTCCGGCCGGCCGAGGGCATGCTGGTCCTGGTCCATGCCAAAGTCAGCATTTATGAGGCGAGAGGCAACTTTCAGCTGATCGTCGAGAGCATGGAGGAAGCCGGCGAAGGCCGCTTGCAGCGCGATTTCGAACGGCTGAAGAAAAAGCTGCTGGATGCAGGCCTGTTTGACCCGGATCACAAGCAGCCGCTGCCCGCGGTGCCGAAGAAAATCGGCATCGTGACCTCGCCGACCGGCGCCGCGATCCGCGATATCCTGCATGTATTGAAGCGCCGTTTTCCGGCCGCGGCGGTCCTGGTTTACCCGGTCGCGGTACAAGGCGAAGCCGCCGCCGGCCAGATTGTTCGGGCTCTCGAGCTCGCCGCAGCCCACGACTCCTGCGACCTGCTGATCCTGGCCCGTGGCGGCGGTTCGCTGGAGGACCTTTGGGCCTTCAACGAGGAAGCCGTGGCGCGAGCCATTTTCGATTGCCCGCTACCGCTGATTACCGGAATCGGTCACGAAATCGATTTCACGATCGCCGATTTCGTTGCCGATGTGCGCGCACCGACTCCGTCTGCCGCGGCCGAGATTGCGGTGCCCGAGCAACGGGAATGGCTGAACGCACTCGCGGGGCACCTCGACCGGCTGCGCAGCCTGGTGCAACGGTATCTGTCGGCAAATCGGGAAAAGACCGGCTGGTTGCAAAAACGGCTGGCCCGGGTGCACCCCGGTCAGTTGCTCAATCAGCAGGGTCAGAAACTCGATGAACTGGGTCTGCGCCTTCGGCGCGTGGCGGCCGACAAACTGGGCCAGATGCACAAACGGCTGGATCCGCTGGCGAGAGCCTTGCAGGCGATCGGTCCGCAGGCGACGCTCGAGCGCGGCTACGCCATCGTCAGCCACGGCGATGCGATCGTCCGCGACGCCGGCACGTTGAAGAAAGGCGATGAAATCCAGACCCGCTTTGCCCGGGGGACGGCCACATCGACGGTCAAGGAAACCAAAAAGCGATGACAAGATTACGTTTTTGCGCCGCAGGCCTGCTTTTGGTTCTGCTGATGAACAGCCCGCCCACGGGCGCGCTACCCCAGCACCAGCCGGTCCCGGGCGGCGTCGCCGTGATCGAGCTGCCGGCGACATGCGGCGAGCGCCCGCAAGTCAGATTCAGGGATCGGCCGGTCATGGTCGTGGCCGAAAACGAGCGCTGGTTTGCCGTGGTCGGGATCCCGCTGTCGATGGCGCCGGGACCGGCAAGCCTGAGCATCGATGATCCGGATGGACCCGCCCTGCCGCTGACTTTTGTTATTACCGAGTTCAGTTACCCCGAACAACGGCTGACGATCAGTAACAAGCGCCAGGTCGATCCCACTGCCGATGACCTGAAGCGTATCGCCGGAGATCGCCGGGAAATAAACCAGGCATTTCGCTCATGGGATGAAGAGCCGGTGGATACGGCTTTTCATCTGCCCGCGATCGGTCCGCGGAGCAGCGCTTTCGGCCTCAAACGTTTTTTTAACGAGCAGCCGCGGAGCCCGCACAGCGGTGTCGATATCGCGGCGGTGGACAAAAGCGATGTGGTCGCGCCGGCAGCCGGCGTCGTGGTCGCCACCGGCGACTATTTCTTCAATGGCAATACCGTGCTGATTCATCACGGCCAGGGCCTGGTCACTATGTATTGCCACATGAGCGAGATCAGCGTGCAAGATGGCGACCGGCTCAGCGCCGGCGATCTGATCGGCAAAATCGGTCAGACCGGCAGGGTTACCGGTCCGCATCTGCACTGGGGCATCAGCCTCAACCAGGTGAGGGTCAATCCCGAGTTATTTCTCGTCGAGCCCATACCTGCCCAATGAAAATCTATCCAGGGTTCGATGACTGTGTGGATTTTGTCATCGATGCGGTAGGGCCTGAGATCGTTATCGGTATTCCGCTCGGACTGGGTAAACCCAATCGTTTTATCAACGCGCTCTATCAGAGGGCAAAAACCGACGCAGCAATTCAGCTGACGATATGCACGGCGCTGACCCTCGAAAAACCGCTGGCGAAGTCGGAACTGGAGCGGCGCTTTCTCGAGCCATTCGTCGAGCGCGTATTCGGCGATTATGTCGATCTGGATTACGCGTCGGACCGGCGGCGTGGCGAGTTGCCGGACAATGTCGAGGTCGTCGAATTTTTCTTCGCGCCGGGACAAATGTTGGGCAATGCCGACGCACAGCAAAACTTCGTCGCCAGTAACTACACGCATGTTGCGCGGGACATGCTTGCCCGCGGAATCAATGTGCTGGGTCAGTTGGTCAGCAGCCGGGAGGTCGATGGCAGGCAGTGCTACAGCCTGAGCAGCAATCCCGATGTTTCGCTCGAACTGGCGAAAAAAATGCGCGCGCAGGACGAGCGCAAAATAGCGCTGGTTGCCGAAGTCAATCAGAACCTGCCGTTCATGTATCGCGATGCGATGGTCGAGAGCGATTTTTTCGATGCGGTCGTCGAAACGCCCGAACCTCATTTCAGGTTGTTCGGTACGCCGCGACCGCCGCTTGGCGATGTCGACCACATGATCGGATTGTATGCCAGCACACTCGTTCCCGATGGGGGTACCTTGCAAATCGGCATCGGTTCCCTGGGCGACGCCATCGCGTCGGCGCTGATTCTCAGAGAAGAAAACGCGGCCGCCTACAGGTCGGTCCTGGATGCCGCCGATGCAATCGCAAAACATGGTGACCTGATCGACACGATCGGTGGGACCGGCCGCTTCGAGAACGGTCTTTTTGCCGCCACCGAAATGCTGGTCGATGGCATTTTGCAGTTGTACAAGCACGCCATCGTCAAGCGCAAGGTTTATGACGACCTGCTGATCCAGACTCTGATCAACGAAGGCCGCATCGACGACGATAATCCGCATTCCGTTATTCGTGCTTTGCTGGAAGAAGGATTGATTCCGCGTCGACTTAACGAACACGCGCTCGAATACCTGCAGCAACTGGGCGTAATCGACGAAGAAGTGGCGATGGATGACGACTGCCTGGTTTGCGGCGACGGACAGAGAATTTCGGCCGACCTCTCGGACCCTGCGTCGCTGGATGCCTTGGCAAATCATTGCCTGGGATCCGGGCTGCGCGGCGGCAGCGTGATCCATGGCGGTTTCTTTCTCGGTCCGCAGGATTTCTATGCGGCTCTCGCGGCCTTGCCGCGCGAGGAAAGCGAACTGATTTGCATGACCGGCGTGGATAAAATCAACCAATTGTACGGCCGCGAAGAACTCGACACCTTGCAACGCAAGCACGCGAGGTTTATCAACAGCTGCCTGATGGTCAGTCTCCTCGGTAGCGTCATATCCGACACGCTCGACAGCGGCGAAGTCGTCTCCGGTGTGGGTGGGCAATACAATTTCGTCAGCATGGCGCACGCGATACCGGGCGGTCGTTCGATCATCATGGTCAAGAGCACGCGTGAGTCCGCTGGCCGGGTCAGTTCCAATATCGTCTGGAAGTATGGCAGGGCAACGATTCCGCGACACCTGCGGGATATCGTTATCAGCGAATACGGTATTGCCGACCTGCGCAGCAAAACCGACAGCGAGGTGATCGGCGCGCTGCTCGATATCGCCGACTCGCGTTTCCAGGAATCTTTGCGGCGGGAAGCCGTTGCGGCCGGCAAGCTGCCGCGTGACTACCGGATCTCCGCCCGATTCAGAAACAACTTTCCCCACCACCTGCAACAAATACTGGCCGATGCCCGCGCCGATGGTCATTTCGGCCGCTTCCCGTTCGGCACCGAGCTTAGCGATGAGGAATTACGTCTCGCCGCGGTGCTCAAAAAAATCAAGGCCGCGTCGAATTCCTTCGCGGGCAAGACGAGGTTGTTGCGCGACATACTGTTTCCCGGCACCGTCACCGAGGAAATCGCTACGCTGCTAAAGAGAATGGGGCTCGATACCGCGCTCAGCCTGAAGGAAAAAATCTACCGGCGCCTGCTGATTGCAGCGCTTGCCCGTTAAGGCCAGCGAGCTCAGGGTATCAGGAGAAAAACTTTGCGACGACGGGACGCAGCCGGTCCATGTCGACCAGGAATGAATCGTGCCCCTGCAGCGAACGCAGGCGGACAAACTCCGTCTCAATACCGGCCGACTCCAGGCCGACTGCCAGCTCGCCCTGCTGATGCAGCGGAAACAGGATATCCGTCTCTACGCCGACCACCAGCGCTTGCCGTAATTTGATCCGGCTGAGACCGGCATCGACCGAGCCGCCATGATCGGCAACATCGAACAGGTCCATGGCCCGCGACAGGTACAGATAACAATTCGCATCGAACTGACCGGTGAACTTGTTGGCATGCGCTTCGAGATAGGCTTCGATCTCGAAATCGATACAAAACGCATCCCCGGTTTTTCTTTCCTCGGGGACGCGCTCGCGACCGAAGCGCTGGACCCATTCCTGTGGCGAGCGGTAGCTGATCATGCCCAACTTGCGCGCCATGCGCATGCCCTTGACCGGTCCCTCGCCCGGTTCGTAATTGCCGTCATGCCAGTCCGGGTCGGTGCGGATCATTTCTCTTTGCAATGAGCGTATCGCCGTCGCAAAGGGCAAGGATCGGGCGGAGGATGAGATCGACAACAGGCGCTCGCTGCCATCCGGGTAAAACATGCAATAGGCCAGCGCGCTCATGCCACCCATCGACGGACCGACAACCGCATACAGTGATTCGATAGACAGCGACTTGACGACGAGATGAGCGCCGCGGGCGATGTCCTCGATGGAAAGCACCGGGAACCCGAGCTGGTAGGCCTTGCCGCTCACCGGGTTGATCGACGCAGCGCCGGTAGAGCCGAAACAGCTGCCGAGCGAGTTCACACAAATGATGAAATAACGATTCGAATCCAGCGGCTTGTCCGGTCCGAGCATCGGGTCCCACCAGCCGGGGGACGGATCGTTCTCGCATGAGGCCGCGTGAGCGGATGGCGACAGGCCCGTGAACACCAGGATCGCGTTGCTGTGCTCTGCGTTGAGCTGTCCCCAGGTCTCGTAAGCGATTTGCATCTGCTCCAGGTGGCCGCCCTGGTGCATGGTAAATGGCGATTCCAGTTGCAGAATCTTCCTGGCTGTCGTCATAGGTGTTTCCGTTGCGGTAGCTGAGCTGGTGGCCATGCGAGCACGGATTCTACCATCGCGTCAGCCAAAAAAACCCGGCCGGCGACCCCCAAACGCCTGGCTGCGGTATTATCGGCAAACCCCTGAGTGAATCATCGGCCCTTGTCATGGAGTCTACGGCATGCACAGTCCCCGATTTACTTTTTCCCTATTCCTGACCCTGGTTTTGTTTTCCACGACCGGTATTGCCCAACAACCGGATGCCTATGTCCCGGCCGATCTCGAACCCTGGCGGCAGTGGGTATTGCAAGGTGAAGAATTCAGGAACTGTCCTTTTTATTCGAATCGCGGCGCTGGCGAAGAAGACAATCACCTGTGCGCCTGGCCGGGTGTGCTGACGCTGTCACTGAACCAGGGTAACGGCAGCTTCAGGCAGACGTGGACGGTACACGAAGCCGGCTGGGCAGAGCTGCCCGGCGATGGGAAAAACTGGCCCGAAGCGGTCAGCATCAACGGCCAGCCAGCAGCGGTGGTCATGCGTGGCTCGCATCCTTTCGTTTATCTCGCGGCCGGTAGCCACCGGCTCAGCGGCAACTTCGCCTGGGACACCCGCCCCGGCAGCCTGCGAGTGCCGCTGGCCACCGGTTTGCTGAGCCTGATACTGGATGGCCGCCCGATTGCAATACCCGATCGCCGGAAGGACACCGTCTGGCTGGGTGAAAGACAAAGAACCATCGAACAACAGGAACAAATCGGCATCGAGGTCTATCGCCTGATCAGCGACGGCGTACCGACCATCGTCAACACACGGGTCCTGCTCAATGTCTCCGGGCCCGGCCGCGAAGAGGTGCTTGGCAATGCATTGCTGCCGGGCCACGTCCCGATGCATCTGAACAGCGGGTTGCCGGCGCGGCTGGAGACCG
>JAPUGL010000067.1 GCA_027292775.1 Gammaproteobacteria bacterium
GAGCCAATGTTGATCTTGATAATAGGACTTGTTCTTTTTTTCGGGCCCCACTTTGTGCCATTTTTCCCCGCATACAGGAATTCCCTGTACGAGAGGCTGGGCGAGAAAAGATACAAGGGTGGGTTTTCTCTGATAGCGCTGGTTGGGCTGGTCCTGATTGTGTTCGGCTTTTCGCGTGCGGCATATACCGAATTGTGGGCGCCATTCCCCTGGTCCAGGAATCTGGCTCTTTACCTGATGCCTGTTTCCCTGACTTTGTTCGCGGCGGCGAATATGAAAACTCTGATCCGCCGTTATCTCCGTCATCCCATGGCTTTAGGAACGATCGTCTTCGCGGCCGTCCACCTGTCCGCCAATGGCGACCTGGCGTCGGCGCTGGTGTTCGGCTCCTTTGGTCTTTATGCGATCTTATCGGTGATATCGGGTGAAGCGCGGGGACGGGTTCTTGGTGATGAGTCGGTCGCGGTCAAATACGACTTATTTTCAATATTGGGTGGGGTTGGGATTTACTTTGTCATTTTGAAGTTTCATGGAGTCTTATTTGGCGTAAGTGTGCTTTAGCGCGTAGTCGACAGAGTTTAAATGTCGCAGATTCCTGAAATTCGATGGCCTAATCACTACGAACCGAGTCGTTGCCCGGTTCATATTCGCAACGAACTGGATATGGCTGCGCCGCAGGAGTGCGTGTGGGCGTGGTTAACTCGATCAACCCTGTGGCCTACCTGGTACGTTAACTCAGCGAATGTTGAAATCCTTGAGGGACCAGGCCCAGATCTTGGAGAAGGCACCCGGTTTCGCTGGCAGACATTTGGTATTACGGTCAAGTCGACGGTACTTGAGTGCGTGCCTGATGAGCGTATCGCATGGGAAGGTCGCGGCTTCGGCATCGATGTTTATCATGCGTGGATCCTGCAGCCATCCGCCAAGGGGTGCCGCGTGATCACTGAGGAGACGCAACACGGTTGGCTGGCGAGCCTCGGGAACCTTTTCATGCCAAACCGAATGTACAAGTTCCATCAGTTGTGGCTTGAGGCACTCGAAAACAAGGCCCGCGCTGGTTTTCCACCAACAGCTTAGCAAATGACGCTGGCACAGCGCCGCGGTTCTGCGGTAAAGCTTTCGTGCGTACTTCGTATCGTGCCGGCCTGTTGCCGGGCGATCGGCAAGACTTTGCAACGTGACACAGTTCGTTGAAGTCGTTTGCGGCGAATGCGAGTGTATTCCAAGGCCGATCCAGTCCGCGGAGCATGGTTTTGAGACGTTCAAGAAAGTTTTCTGCGCTTTTTCGCACCCCCTTCGTAGTCCGCATGCTGCGCATAAGCATCCGGCTATTGCCCATATTGATCATGATGGACGTGGGTTACTTGATTGGTATTTGGCCGGACTGGGATTCATATGCGGACGGTCCGATTCAAAGATCCAGTTTCATCAGCAGTTATGAATTCGAGCGACACCGCCATAAAGACTGGCCCAGACTGCGCTGGAACCCGGTCCGGATAGACAATGTGCCGCGCGGCATGATTCGCGCATTGATCGTTGCTGAGGATGCCAACTTTTATTCTCACCAGGGCGTGGATATCAATGCGCTCAAGGAAGCCATGGAATACAACCTATCCGAGAAACGTCTCGTTTATGGCGCGAGCACGATCTCCCAGCAAACCGTCAAAAATGTTTTCCTGAATCCTTCGCGCAACCCCCTGCGCAAGTGGCACGAGCTGATCCTGACCATCGGTATGGAAAGAAGCCTGAGCAAGAAGCGCATACTCGAACACTACATGAACGTTGCCGAGTTCGGCCGCGGTATCTATGGCGTCGATGCGGCCGCTCGTTATTACTGGGGCATTCCCGCATCCAGGCTTTCCAACCGGCAGGCGATAGAGCTGGCGGCGACACTTCCATCGCCCGTCGATAACAACCCGAAGACACGTACGAAATCTTTCGACAGGCGCGTCAGAAAAATTCGGCGGTATTTTTGAGCCACCCGGCAATTGGCGGGGATCACTTTTCAGTTTGACCAAACACGTAGTATCCTTTTCCTTGCTCTGACTTCGGAAAATGTTTTATGCGTTTCACTATTGTTGCGAGTATTTTCTTTCTCTACGCGTGTACCGAGATACCGGAGACAAATCCCGATACCCGGTTCATACGCGCCGATGGCATAGCACTCACCGCCGACCGAATAGATTCCACGGTGGAGCGTCTCATGCAGGCCGGGCGTGTACCCGGCCTCGCTCTGGCGCTGATCAGCAATGGCGAGGTCTCGTACGTGAAGGCTTACGGTTTCGCTGACATCGATGAAGCACGTGCGCTACAGACGGACACGGTGATGTACGCCGCCTCGCTGACCAAACCAGCATTCGCATATATGGTTATGACGCTTGTCGATGAGGGCGTCGTCGACCTCGATCGGCCGATTCCAGATTACCTGCCGCGGCCGCTCGACCAATACGAGGACTATGTGGACCTTGCTGGCGATCCGCGATGGCGCGTATGGACTTTGCGAATGCTGCTTTCACACAATGCCGGGCTACCAAATTGGCGTTGGTTTAGCGACTCTCAAAAACTTGAGATAATTTTTGAGCCCGGATCGCGATACGCCTATTCCGGTGAGGGTATACAGATTGCCCAATTGACCCTCGAAGTGGGCCTTGGTCTTGATGTGGATGCGCTAATGCAAGAGCGAGTATTCGATAAATTCGGGATGCGCCGAACGTCGATGCTTTGGCGTGAAGACTTCCGGCCCAACTTCGCGCGAGGGTTCGACGAAGAAGGAAAAAATCTTGGCCACAATGCGAGGCAAACGGTGAGGGCCGCGGGTTCGATGGACACAACGGTTTCCGACTTTGCGGCTTTTCTTGCGGGCGTACTCCGCGGCGATGGTCTTACACAGGCAGCCCGAGCCGAGATGCTAACCGCGCAGGTTCAGATCACGGCTCGACATCAGTTCCCCAGCCAATTTCCTGTAGATACCGATGCCAATCTTGGTATTCAACTGTCTTATGGTTTGGGTTGGGGACTTTTCGAGACGCCTTTCGGTCCCGCTTTCTTCAAAGAGGGTCATGATGACGGAACCAATAATTACGCCCTCTGCCTGGACGCGGCACAGCGTTGTATCTTGATACTCTCCAACAGTTCGAATGGGGAGGGAATTTTTCTGTATCTTGCCGACGCGCTAATCGGGGAGACAGACCTGCCTTGGGAATGGGAAGGGTATGTCCCGTACGATAGAAAGTAATGGGCAATTTTCTGATGTATCGAATATCCGTAATCTGCTGCAATTAGCAGCGCTCAGATCTGTTCTCCCTTCTCCATGATGTCGCCAAAGACATCCGCGTCATCCGGGTTTTCATCATCGTCATAGTAATCGCCTCCGGTAAAGGCCAGCGCGCCGGACGAAAAAGTCGTTCCATACGTGACCACCAGCGACATGGTTTGTCCCATCCCGGAAAAGAATTCCCGCTCGCCCAGTACTGATAACGGATGAACGAACGCGCTCCACACCGCGCCTTGTGCGATCGCGTAACGGGCATCCAGTGCGGACTCAAAATTCGCCTGCATAAGGCGGAGTAGTTGTCCTTCGCTCAGGATCGCCGCGTTGCTGACCGGCGACATAATGCGAATCCGGTCGGCGTTATCATCGCCGATCACAAAGATGGGCATGTCCCGGTAGTTGATTTGCCATGAATTGCCGTTGCGAACGGCATCTATATCAATGCGCCTGACCAATTCATCGATTCTGTCCAACGTCATTGCTATGTTGCCCGCAGCCGATGGTTCGCCGGGTTGGCCAAGGTCTTGCGCGGTAGTGACAGGCAGCAAGACAACAATGGAAATCGAAATCAGCGTTACGAAACGAGCGATATTAAACATGACGGGCCTCCTGTCTATTTGTGACCGATGGCGCTGTAGAGGGTTTCAGCTTTGCGGCACATTATCTCTGTCAAAGGGGACCGTTGAATTGGCCGATATATGACGACATATGATCGCCTATCAATTATCCTCGCGGGAAGCGGCAAGCCATAATATTTCAATGGCGGACCACGATTATTTATGAACATCAGGCCGACCGAAAGAGTCATTTCCGCGATGGAGACCAGCGATGGCGCCGGTGTCCGGTTACGGCGCAGCCTGGGCCAGTCCCAATGGGCGCGACTCGACCCTTTTCTTTTGCTCGATGAATTCAACAGCGACGATCCGGATGACTACATCGGGGGATTCCCGTCGCACCCGCACCGGGGTTTTGAAACGGTTACCTATATGTTGGCCGGTCGCATGCTGCATGAGGATCACATGGGAAACCGGGGCGAGCTGGAACCGGGGGCGGTGCAGTGGATGACTGCGGCCGGCGGAATTATTCATTCGGAGATGCCACAACAACAGGATGGTTTGCTTCGCGGGTTCCAGTTATGGGTCAACCTGCCCGGCTCGTTGAAAATGGCGCCGGCATGCTACCGCGATATCAAGCCCGAAGACATTCCGCAGGTCCGGCTATCGGGCGGAGGTTCGGCGAAAATAATCGCCGGGCACTTCGAGTCTGAGGACAAGCAGACGGTTGGCGCGGTCGCCAGCAACGCGACCGATGTCGATTATTTCGATCTTAATCTGATTCCTGGAGAGGTATTCGAATGTGCGGTGGCGTCTGATCGCAACGCTTTTTTCTATGTTTATGATGGGCAGGTGCGGTCGGGGGAACCGGATCAGGCTACCCGCGTGGACCGGTGGCAGGCGGCCTTGCTCGGTGCTGGCGATTACTGGCGGGTCGAAGCCGGCGATCAGGGGGCGGGTATATTGTTCCTGTCGGCGATACCAACGGGCGAGCCCGTTGCACAGCAAGGGCCTTTCGTGATGAACACGCGCGAGGAGGTTGAGCAGGCCATGCGCGACTACCGCGATGGGACATTGACCGCTGACGGCGGCTGACCGGATGCTATCTGCTGCACAATTGACCGGCCGAAAAGACAGCCACGTGTTGCCGATTGAAGAACTGGGCATTCAGCTTCACCCACTGACAGCGCAGGCGTTTCTGGCACTGAAAGCGATGGCGGCCGATGACGGGATAGAGCTGGAAGCCGTCAGCGCTTTTCGGACCTTCAATACCCAGCGCGAAATCTGGAATGCGAAATATAGGGGCGATCGACCGTTATACGATGTAGACGGCGTCGAGTTGGAACACTCCGTGCTGAACAAGAGTGAGCTGGTGACAACCATTCTTCGTTGGTCGGCATTGCCCGGTGCGAGCAGACATCATTGGGGCACCGATCTGGATATTATCGATCGTGCAGCGGTGCCTGAGGGTTACCGGGTCCGGCTGATGAAAGACGAGTTCGCAAGCGACGGCGTGTTCTGGAAGCTTGGCGACTGGCTGGACAGTCGGCTGTCGCAAACCGATTTTTATCGGCCCTATATGGGATCCGGCGATGGTATCCAAAGTGAACCATGGCATCTGAGTTTCGCGCCGGTTTCGGTGCAGGCGTTGCAATCAATGACTATAGCGATCCTGGAAGAGGCGCTGGCTGACAGTGATGTGCTGGGTCTGGATACTATTTCGGCGCAGCTGCCGGAAATTTTTTCACAATACGTTCTGAATGTCAGTGATCCACCCTGATGGCGAACGCTAACCGGCGAGTTTCTTCAGATCTTCGGCGGCCAGTTTCTGGATAATCGTCACTGCGTCTTCATCATCCGGCTGCCAGGAAAAAACCGGTGGTTCGCGTCTCAGCAGATCCCATTTGCCGGTATCGATGATGTGCTGAAGATAGTCCATGCTTTGCCTGATTGACTCCAGGTACGGATTCTTTCCGCCGAAAAGCACTTCCAGGTATTTGTAACCACTGTTAAATGTGCCGTCCAGCCGGTCTTTCATTACCTGGTCGAAGAACATCGGAGTTCGGCGCAACAATTCTTCGGGTGTCCAGGCTGGCTGGTCAGGCTGGTCAGCTTTGTCAGTCTCGTCGGGCTGGTCGCCATCCAGCAAATTGACGCCACCAACCACAAATTCCGGGAACAGCCGATCCCGGCATTTTTCCAGGTAACAACGATCTGCCATTTGCGCAATCATGTCCCCGGTCGCAACCAGGTGACCCAGTCTCCTGTCCAGTGGATCGTCGACCTGAATATCATCCAGTGGAATCTCATAGCCAGTGAAATGCACGATGGCGCTGGCCAATTCCGCCTTGTCCGCGAGGCCGATGGTCGGCAGATAAGATTTCAGAAGTTCAGCGCTACGCCCTACATGCGACTGAGTCAGTTCGGCCCCATGACGATACATTGTGTCTTCTTCACTACTCCGGATGTAGCCGGCATCGTGAAAAAGCGCGACGATCATGCCAAGCTCCGCCCGCCCGGCGCCAAGGCGCTCATCAGTATCAACAGTCAGATCATGGCCAGTGAGAATTCTCGCAACCGCCAAAGACATGTCCAGCGTGTGTTGAATATCGTGATAAACCATGTCGCAGCCAAGGAAGCCAGGCCACTTTCCGGTAAACAGCCTTTCGAAATCCACGTACGCCTGGCGCGCATGGGTAAATTCCTCTTCGGGGAATGCTTTGGCGAGCGTATCGAACACCGCTTTCGTTACGGCTGCCGGAGAACTGACCTGCACCGTGTTCGTTACATCGTAATCGCTTTGTCTGTATGGCTTCATATGAGTGACGCCTGCCTGCTCCAAAGCCCGATTTTTTTGGCCGTAGAATTCGCCTGAGTCTAATTAAAGGCGGTCACCTACATCAACCGATGAAGCGCAAATAGGGGAAAAGAGTAGAAATATGCGGTCATTTTGTGACGCAGTTCACACTTTTCGTTGTCAGATTCTAGGTTTGGCGCCGAAAACGGCGCTAACCGGTGCGTGGTCGGATGGGCGTTCCAGCGTTCGCGGCTCGATATCGACATCGCAGGAAAGGCATTTCTCCGCCAGGTCTTTGCTGGCCAGCACCAGGTCGATTCGAAGACCCCGGTTGCGTCTGAAAGCGCCGGCACGGTAGTCCCACCAGCTGAAAATATTGTCCGCTTGTTCAAATTGACGGAACGTATCCACCATTCCCAGATCGAGAATCTTTTTCAGCGCATTGCGTTCCTTTTCGCTGACCAGGACATTTCCCATCCAGCCTTCCGGATCGTGTACATCCCGGTCGTCGGGGGCAATATTGAAATCACCCACAACCACAAGATTCGGGAATTCAGAAATCTGTTGCTGCAAAAAGTCGTGCAGCGCTTCCAGCCAGTTCAGTTTGTAATCGTATTTGTCCGAACCCACTGTCTGGCCGTTGGGCACATACAGATTGACCACCCTGTAATCACCAATTGTCGCCGCCAGTACCCTGCGTTGTTGATCCTCAAAATTTGGTAAGTCGTTTACGAGGTCGCTCGGCTCTTCGCGGCTGAGGATCGCGACACCGTTGTAGGTCTTCTGGCCGTTGGCGACCGCCTTGTAACCGCTGGCCGCGATCTGATCGTACGGAAACAGATCGTTGGTGATTTTGAGTTCCTGCAAAGCAAGCACGTCGGGCTGATTTAGCTGCAACCACTCACAAACATGCTCGATCCGAACTCGCAGGGAATTGACGTTCCAGGTACTGATCTTCATTTTTGCTCAGCCGGGTGGGGCCGCCTGATCCAGAATACCGGCCTGCTCAAGCAGCGCTTCAGGGCGGGGTGGCCGGCCACGAAAGGCGACAAAATTTTCCATGGCTCCCCTGGCGCCACCCTGGGCCAGGATGCTTTGCCGGTATCGGTCGGCAACCTGTTGATTGAATATTCCTTCCTCGCCGAATGCTGCATAGGCGTCCGCTGCCAAGACTTCCGCCCATTTGTAGCCGTAATAGCCAGCGGCGTACCCGCCGGCAAAGACATGGGAAAAGCCGTTGGCAAACCGATTCCAGTCAGGTACCGGAACGATGGATATTTCATTACGGACATCCCGTAGCGTCTCCAGGATTCTCGCCCCTTTGCCCGGGTCATAGTCAGCATGAAGGCGCAAGTCGAAAACCGCAAACTCAAGTTGTCGCAGCATCTGAAGACCCGACTGAAATTGCCTGCTGCCGAGCAACCGGTCGACGATGTCCTGTGGAAGTGGCTCGCCTGTCTCGTAATGACCGGAAATCATCGGCAACACTTCCGGTTCCCATGCGAAGTTCTCCATGAGCTGGCTGGGAAGTTCCACCGCGTCCCACGGCACGCCGTTGATACCAGCCACGCTCGGGTAGCTCGCCTGCGTCAGCAAGTGATGCAATGCATGACCAAACTCGTGAAATAGTGTGACGACATCGTAATGCGTGAGCAGTGCAGGGCGTTCGGCCAGCGGCGGCATAAAATTACAGACGAGATACGCTACCGGCTCCTCGCTAGCCTGGCGGGTCCTGATTCGGCCGACGCACTCATCCATCCATGCGCCGCCACGCTTGCCAGGCCGAGCGTACAGATCGACATAAAGTCCACCAATAATTACTCCATCTGCGGAACGAAGCTCGTAAAAGATCGCGTCGCTGTGCCAGGTATCGATGTCGTTTTGGGGTAGCAGGTGAATACCGAACAGACGGCCTGCAAGAGTGTACAGTCCCTGCAGGACGCGATCGATCGGGAAATAAGGCCGAAGTTCCTCCTCTGAGATTCCGAAGCGTGATTGCTTCAGTTTTTCGCTGTAATAGGCGAGATCCCATGCTTCCAGTGTTTTGCCGGCGAAATCCACCAGTTCTGCCAATTCTTCCTTGCCGCGGCGGGCTGATTTTTGTGCCAGGTCGGTAAGAAAAGAGGAAACCTCTGCTACCGAATCGGCCATTTTTGGTGTCATCGAATACTCGGCAAAGTTATCGAAGTCGAGCAGGCGCGCGTTCGCATGTCGCAGACCCATGATTTCTTCCATGATATCGCTGCTGTCCCAACGTACCGCGTGGGGCCCACGGTCAGATCCCCGGGTAACCCAGGCCTCGTAAAACGCTTCCCGCAATTCACTGTTGTCAGCATGGCTCATTACGGCCTGGTAGGTCGGTTGATCCAGTCGCAGCAGCCAGCCTTCGACATTTTCATCCCGGGCGTTCGTTGCGGCTGATTCCAACAGGCTGGCAGGCAGACCGGACACTATCGCCGGATCGCTGATCTGCCTTTTCCAGGCATTGCCGGCATCGAGCAGGTTTTCTTCGAATCTGGACTGCAGCGTCGCCAGCTTGCTGGTGTTTTCAGAAAACAATAATTGCTTGTCGTGGTCCAGGCCAACACCACCGAGGCGAAAGTCCTGAATCGCGAGTTTCAGCACCTGTCTTTGTTCCGTGCTCAGATCTTTTTCATCCTGATCCGTCTTGCAATAAGCCTGGTAGAGAATCTGGTCCTGGCTGAGTTGGGTAAAAAATTCGCTTAGCAGCGGCAGACACTGGTTGTAGGCTTGGCGCAATTCGGGCGTGTTGACCACGCTGTTCATGTGGCTGACGGGTGACCAGGCTCGTGAAATTTGATGATTGAGCAATTCCAGTGGCAACACCGTGGTTTCCCAGCCGGGTTCCGCCTGGCGAATCTGCTCCAGTTTCTCGCGGGCGTCCGCGAGCATTTCGCGAACCGCAGGCACGACTTCTTCGGCCTTAAGCGAAGAAAAAACCGGCAGACCGGGATAACTGCTCTGTTCCTGGGTGCTGATGTCCATTGATCTCGTACGCGGTGAGGGCCGCAAAAACCGGTGAATCTTAGCAGGCTGCCAGGATTCAGCCCAGTCGCATGCTGATCAGTGTGACTCCCACTGCCAGCAACAGGAAGAACAGGCTGAGCCCAAAAACCGCGCCGCGTCGATAGTGCTTGATAACTTGTGCCTGGCTTTTCGCTGCCATCAGGAAGCTGCGGTCATCGGGGGGTGCACCGATCACCGCGATGCCCGGGTGACGAAAGTCTTCGGCGTGTTCCCGGCGAACCTGAGCGTGAGCCGCCTGGCGCGCTTTTTCCCATTCCTTTTGATCCAGCACGCCATCGTTGTCCTTATCGTAAAGCCTGACCAACATGGTTTGGCGGGTTTTCCAGTCTGCCAGCAACGCGCGCACTTCCTCGGCAAAATTGGTGGTTTCTGCGGCCCTGTGGGTTGTCAGGTAACCGACGACCAGCAAAGGATCACCGGCATGCATTCGTCTTTCGGTGTAGCGATAACGACCGAAAACTCCGTACCCCTGCTTTTTTGGCCATGCACTGCTCCCGCGCCACCGCCGTGTAGCGCTGGGGAAAACCTCGGCGCCCTCGGGGTCAACGACGCAGCGGCCAGACGTATCCTCGAGTTCAAACAAAGCCTCGCTGCTGTCACTATTGATAGTTTGCCAATGCGTATGGGTGGTTTTGTTTATCTGGTAAGTCTTGCGCTCTTCGATCGTAAAGGACCACCAGGTGCAGGCAGTCCCGGTCAGCGGCGCGATGACCGGCTCACCTTCCAGGCGTCGGCCGATGCCTTCAAATTCCACGTATCCCTGGCTGGCCGAACGAATCAGTGAGGTTGGCGTATCTTCCAGGAGCCTGGATTTGTGCAGTCCCTTGAAGGCCTTGATGAAACTCAGCGCCGAAAAACCCAGCGCTGCGAGAGACCAGAACCAGAACTCGGCTGTATCCCAGGCCTGGACCTGGGCTGTAATTTCAGTCAGCCCGGGTAGGTTCATGTAGCTATTCGAACAGCTCCTTCATATCGACGTCGGCGATCTCCGCCTCGCTGTACTCGAGCAATTCGGCCCCCTTGAATCCGAACATGTTGGCGACGATGACATCTGGTATCTGTGCGATGCGAACATTATTCAAATTGACGCCATCGTTATAAAATTCCCTGCGGTCGGCGATCGATTCCTCAATACCGGTGATCCTCTGGCGAAGGTGCTCGAAACCCTGATCGGCTTTCAGTTCCGGATAGTTTTCAACCACCGCAAACAGCTTGCCCAGGCCCATACGCAGGGCTCCTTCGGCGGCACCGACTCCGGCTACATCGCCCTGTTCGCGCGCGCTCGCGACAGCCGATCGCGCCTGCATGACCCGCTCCAGCGTTTCCTGCTCGAATTGCATGTATTGCTTGCAGGTTTCGACCAGCTTCGGCAGTTCGTCGTGCCTTTGCTTGAGGAGAACGTCGATATTGGACCAGGATTTCTTGACGTTTTCCCTTAGCGAAACCAGGTTGTTGTAGATTTTCGTAAAATATAAAAGCAGGACGAGAACAACCGCGAGAAAAATAACCATACTGATCATTTTGATACTCCGTTAGAACTGTTCATTCAGTATATCATCGTGCCTGTCGCATTTTGTGGAGCAGTTCATGTCTTTGAGTTTCGATCTGCTGGTCATCGGTGGGGGCAGCGGCGGTCTGGCAGCCGCGCAGCGCGCAGCTGAATATGGCGCCAGTGTTGCGGTGTTCGAACCCAATCCGCTCGGCGGCACCTGCGTCAACGTCGGCTGTGTACCGAAAAAAGTCATGTGGAGCACCGCGGCACTCGCGCACAGCTTGTCCGCTGCGGCCGACTACGGGTTTAACCTGGATTACCGAAGTCATGATTGGGGGGCAATAAAGGTCAGACGTGACGCTTATGTCGCCTCGCTGAATTTGAATTACGCCAAAAGTATCGAGGCGAAGGGAGTCAACCATATACTTGAAAACGCAATCTTCATCGGGTCCCACACAATTTCCGCGGGCGGAAAAACTTACCAGGGCAGGCACATAATCATCGCCAGTGGTGGCCAACCGGAACGGCCTGCGATACCTGGCGCCGAGCACGGCATTACTTCTGATGGATTCTTCGAACTCGAGAAGCGGCCGGACAAGGTCGCAATCGTTGGCAGTGGTTATGTGGCGGTCGAGCTGGCAGGCATGTTTCGCGGGCTTGGGTCGGAAGTCTGTATTTTTGTCCGCTACGATGGTGTGTTGCGTAAATTCGACGACATGCTCCGGGAGGAGCTTGGCAACGCCCTGGCAAAAGACGGCATATCGGTGGTCACCGAGGCGATACTGTCGAAAGCCGGTACCGACCACGGCGGGCTTTTTCTGGAAACCAGCGATGGCCGGGTGTTCAACAATTTTGATTGCCTGTTGTGGGCCGTCGGTCGCAGTCCAAATACTCGGCATCTGGGTCTGGACAAGGCGGGCGTCGATCTCGATCCGAGAGGTTTCGTGCTGGTCGATGATTTCCAAAACACCGGCGCTGAGCATATTTACGCCATTGGCGATGTCACCGGGCGAGCGAATTTAACGCCGGTCGCTATTGCAGCCGGGCGCCGTCTCGCAGACCGCTTGTTCAATAACCAGCCCGATCGGCATCTGGACTACAACAACATCGCGACTGTCGTGTTCAGTCATCCCCCGATCGGGACCGTGGGTCTGACGGAAGCCCAGGCACGGGCGGAATACGGGGATATCGTAAAGATATATCGATCTGAATTTGTGCCGATGTATTACGCGGTGATGGAGAGCAAGGGACGTGCCGCGATGAAATTGGTCACTGCCGGTGAGCATGAGAAGGTCGTCGGCGTCCACGTCATTGGAGATGGCGCCGATGAAATGATGCAGGGGTTTTCAGTTGCCATCAGTATGGGAGCCACGAAGGAAGATTTTGACAACACCGTCGCCATTCACCCGACCAGCGCTGAAGAATTGGTAACGATGCGTTAGCAGATCAGGGTCGTTTTAGCAGGGATTGGAGAACCGGGATGGTGTTCGGCTTCACGCCCCGCCACAGATAGAAGGATTCCGCGGCCTGCTCCACCAGCATGCCCCAGCCCATGACGGCGCGCGCTCCGTTTTGCTCCGCCCAGCGGGTAAATGGTGTGTCCTTTCTGCCGTAATTAAGGTCATAACAAAGGAGGTTGGACGTAAACAGGCCAACCGATATTGGTGGCCGCTTGTCAAAAAGACTCGCCGAGGTTCCATTGATAATCAGATGAAAAGTAGTCCTGCCTAGTTCGTTGAGACCGATGGCCTCGATAAAGCTGGAAAGTCCGAGCTCGTCAACCAGTTTGAGTGCGTTACCCGGAGTACGGTTGGCAATCACTACGAGTTTCGGATTCTGCGCGATAACAGGTCCAAGCAATCCCCTTACGGCTCCGCCTGCACCCAGAATCAGTATTCGGCGCCCTTCCAGTTTGAAATTGAGATTGTCCGTCAGGTCGGTAACGAGACCGATGCCATCGGTATTGTCTGCGAGGATTTCTCCATCCTCGCCAAGCACCAGGGTGTTGGCGGAGCGGGCGGATTCGGCACGGCGCGTATGGGTGTCGGCAATTTCGAAAGCGGCGATCTTGTGAGGGACCGTAACATTCAGTCCCTTGCCGCCCTGAGCAGCGAATTTTCTGACTTCGGTTTCGAAATCCTCCGGTTCGACATCAAGTAGCCGATAGGAAATTTTCTGGCCGGTCTGCCTGGCGTAGACACCATGGATGAACGGAGATCTGCTGTGAGCCACCGGGTGACCCATTACGCCATATTGGTCTGTCTCGGTATCGTGTTCCATTGTTTGCACTAAATGGGTGTCATTTCCAATACGGTCTTCAGTACGTAGAAGAAAATAATCGCCAGAATCGCGCCCGCAGGAATCGTGATTACCCAGGATATGAAAATCCGGTTCACGACCGCGAGATTGATCGCGGTAATTCCGCGGGCCATTCCGACACCTAGGACCGCGCCGACCAGAGTCTGGGTCGTCGATATCGGCATTCCGGTGCTGGATGCAAGGACGATGGTGGTTGCAGCGGCGAGCTCGGCGGCAAATCCGCGGCTTGGCGTGAGATGGGTTATTTTGCTACCGACGGTTGCGATGACGTGTCTTCCGAAGGTTGCCAGGCCGACAATGATTCCGATACCGCCAAGAAACAGGACTGCTAACGGTAATGCGGATTCCTGTCCGACCATATTGGATTGGGCGATGCTGATAACGGCTGCAACCGGCCCGACCGCATTTGCCACGTCATTCGACCCATGTGCGAAAGCCATTCCGCAGGCCGTGACGACCATGAGAACGGCGAATACTTTTTCGACGGTTGCAAAATGGAACCTTCGGTCCGCCTGCTCGTCGACCTGAATCCGGGAGATGAAAAACTTGCCGATGAGTGCAATAAGGAGGCCGATAGCGGTCGCCACCAGATAGGCATCTTGCGTACTCAGCGTCAGGCCGGCGTGTTTCAGGCCTTTGAATATCGTGACCAGCGTAATCGTGAAACCCGCAAAAAATATATACACAGGGACATAGCGGCGCGCTCTTTCCAGTGGGTTATCCCGTCCAATAATCAGCAACTGAACACTGCTGTAAATCAGGTAGGCAGCAAGGCCTGCGATCATGGGCGTGATAATCCAGCTGGCTACGATCTCGCCGATTTTCCCCCAATTAACTGCGTCTATGCCAATGCCGACAATCGCGAAACCGACAATCGCTCCGACTATCGAATGGGTTGTGGAAACCGGCCAGCCCTTTCTCGATGCGATCCACAGCCAGGATCCGGCGGCGGCCAGAGCCGCCAGCATGCCGTAAATCAATATCTTGGGGGATTCCGATACGCTCGCCGCATCGATAATGCCTTTGCGAATAGTCGACGTGACTTCGCCGCCGGCCAGCACGGCGCCAGCAAATTCAAAAATGGCGGCGACAAGAATCGCCTGTTTGATCGTCAGCGCCCTGGACCCGACCGACGTCGCCATGGCGTTCGCGACATCGTTGGCACCAATTCCCCAGGCCATAAACAAACCGAAAATGGCTGCCAGGCCTATATATATATACTCACCTTCCATGATGAGCTCTAGTGTGCCAGCAGCAATTCGAGACGCCGACCCACCCGCTCGGCATAATCGGCAACTTCACCGGTCAGGTCGATGATCTTGTACAGGAACATCACATGGACCGGTGGCAGATCGGACTCAAGTTTGAATAGCCCACTGCGGAGCTCGCTTTGTAACAAGTCGGACTCTGATTCGAGACGGTCGAGTTCCGCGACCATTGACTCGACCAGCTTGGCTTCCGCGCCGCGAAAGCCGGTCTCAAAAAGCTCGTCGAGTTCACGGACGCTTTTGCGAGCCTGCTTGGCGGCAGCGACGCTGCAGCGAACAAACTTTATGAAAGGCTCCGTTATGGGTTCGGGCAACTCCATTTTTCGCCCGACGACCAGCCCGGAAACATCCTTCGCGCGATTGGCAACCCGGTCCTGAACCAGCAGCAATTCGAGCAGGTCTTCCCTGGGTACGGGCATAAACAGGCTTTTCGGCAGGCTGGACCGAATTGCCTGTTTCATTTCATCGGCTTCGCTTTCCAGGTCCCGGATACGATGTCGACATTCCTCGACGGCAGCCCAGTCATTTTCGACGACCGCTTCGAACATCGGAATCAATTGTTTCGCGCAGCGGTATGCGATATCCATATGTTGCTGCAACGGCGCGACCGGAGAAGAGCCGAATATCCCGGACAGATAATTTGCCATCCTACCCCCTGGGTTTCGTATGTTTTATTATTGGCTGAGCCAGCGTGCGGCTTGGCCGGCATAATACGTCAATATACCGTCGGCGCCAGCTCTTTTGAACGCCAGCAAGGCCTCCATGACCACCGCCTCTTCGTCGAGCCAACCGGCCTGGGATGCCGCCTTGAGCATCGCGTACTCGCCGCTGACCTGGTATACAAATGTGGGTACGCCAAACTTGTCCTTGACCCTTCGAACAACGTCCAGGTAGGGCATCCCGGGCTTGACCATAACCATGTCGGCGCCTTCGTCCAGATCAAGCGCGACCTCGTGTAGTGCTTCATCGCTGTTTGCCGGATCGATCTGGTAGCTGTATTTGTTGCCACCGGCGAGATTGCCGGCCGAACCCACGGCATCGCGAAAGGGGCCGTAAAAAGAAGATGCGTATTTTGCCGAATAGGCAAGAATTTTTGTCGTGTGATGGCCTTTGGCTTCGAGCGCCTGGCGGATCGCGCCTATCCGCCCGTCCATCATGTCGGATGGCGATACCACATCTGCCCCGGCCTCTACATGCGCCAGAGCCTGGCGAACCAGGATTTTCACAGTCTCATCGTTGAGAACGTAACCGTATTCATCGATAACGCCGTCCTGTCCATGCGTCGTGTATGGATCGAGCGCCACATCGGTGATAACGCCGAGCTCCGGGATAGCAACTTTCAATGCCTTGATACAGCGTTGAACCAGGCCTCCTGAATTGTAGGCCTCCTTGCCGTCCAGGCTCTTGCCATCGTTTTCGATGACCGGGAACAGGACCACAGCCGGGACGCCGAGATCAGCCAGTTCCCGGCTTTTTTCTACTGCCAGATCGATGCTGAGGCGATCCACTCCGGGCATCGAGGGTACCGGTTGCGATTGCTTTTTTCCTTCGGTGATAAACAACGGACAGATCAGATCCGCAGAACTCAGTGAGTGTTCGCGCATCAGCCGGCGGCTGAAATCATCTCGCCGCATTCGCCGCATCCGCGTGCCGGGAAATCGGCCTCTTACTGTACTGACCATGCTGGATTCCTCACTCGTCAGGATATAGGGTAGATTTTCGCCCGAAACGGGCGGCCTGTCCAAAACAAAGGTCAAGAACCCCGGTAATAATCAACAAACGTCACCGGTCTGAACATATGAAGCAGGAAAATACCGAGGAAACCAGACGCAGCAGATTTGAGAACATGACGCGAACCCACGAGGGGGACCTGTTCCGGTTTGCTTTCTGGCTTTGCCGCGATCACTCGATTGCCCAGGACCTGGTTCAGGAGACTTTGCTGAGAGCATGGCGCTCATTCGACAGTCTCCGGGACGAATCGGCCGCCCGCTACTGGCTGATAACCATTTTGCGGCGGGAAAACGCCAGGATGTATGAGCGAAAGCGGCATCCAACTCAGGATATTGACGAATTGACACCGGCGGAACAGGGATTGCTCGCGAATACACCGGATACGGACCTGGAGGATCTAAGGGAAGCGATAAGCCGGCTAGAGTTCGATTATCGCGAACCGTTGATTTTGCAGGTTCTGATGGGGTTCAGCACGGAGGAAATTGCCGGGTTGATGGATATTAAACAGGGCGCGGTACTAACGAGGCTGTACCGGGCTCGCAAAATGCTAATGAAATCTTTTGAGGAATGAGTCACCAGTTATGAATTGCCTGGAATTTCGCAATAAGTTAGGTTCCGATCCCTCCTGCCAGGACCAGCAGTTGCTGGCGCACCGGCAGGCCTGTCCGGCGTGCGCCGACTTTGCGGCCCGGGTTGAGGAATTCGAACGCAGGCTGGTGCTGGCGCTGCGTGTCCCGCTGATGGACGACCATGACGGTTCCTACGAGGTTCCCCAAAATAAAGGCCCTGCTCAGGTCCCGGCGTGGATCGGGCTTGCCGCGAGCCTGGCTCTTGGATTGGGAGTTGGGCTGCTGACCTGGTGGAGTGCGCCGCATGGTGATATCGCGCAGGATTTGATTGTCCATGTGCAGCATGAGCAGACGTTCATGGTGTCTACCGACGAACGCGTACCGTACCAGCGGCTGGATGCAGTTCTTCGCAAAGCAAGGACGACGATGCCTGCAGGAACAGCTAAGGTTTCCTATGCGCGTACCTGCGTTTTCCGAGGTCGGCTGGTTCCCCACCTGGTGGTGCAGGGCGAGAATGGACCGGTTACGGTAATGATATTGCGCGATCTGGAGGTCGACGGGCCAACAAGCTTCTCGGAGCAAGGCTTTTTCGGAACCATTCTTCCCGCGGCCGCCGGGAGTATTGCCATCATCGCGGGCGAGGAAAGCGATATCGAGCAGGTGTCCGGGCCGATCGTCGAATCGCTGCGTTGGGATATTTGACCGTATCAGGGTGTAATTTTTTCGACCGAGGCCCTGTCTAGTTTATTAAGCCCAATTGGGCGTTTGTAGTAACGGAGGTATGGATCTGGTTTTTTGTGGCGAGGTAGCCTTTCCAGTCCGAATGGGCTCTGAGGGACCTGCCGCGCCACAAAGCGCACCAGCGGTCTATGACCGCCCAGCTTTGATTTGTCTCCACTTGTCGCAAAATCCAGACAGTGGCGGCATTCCAGTCTGGGGTCTATGCTAATTTTAGACCGCTTTGAATCATGTTCTAAGTGGATAATAAGTGGCCGGTAAGGCCGTTAATTCCCCTAAGGGATACTAAGGAGACCTGCATCATGTCTGAATTAAAGAAACCTCTGGCAATCGCAGTTGGCGTCGCACTGGCGTCTTCATTCGCTTTTGCTAGCACCGCGAGTGCCGACAGCAGCCCGTTCCTGGCGAGCGCGCTGAGCTCTGGCTACATGGCTGCCGCCGATATCGGCGAAGGCAAGTGTGGCGACGATAAAGCCAAAGAAGGAAGTTGCGGCGAAGATAAAGCCAAAGAAGGAAGCTGCGGCGAAGATAAAGGTGAAGAAGGAAGCTGCGGCGAGGATAAAGGTGACGAAGGCAAGTGTGGCGAAGGCAAATGCGGCGAGTCGCTGTAATACTTTCATAGCACTGCACGGAATTCTTCGGAATTCTAATGAGGCCCGCGAAAGCGGGCCTTTTTTATATTTTTCTGCACAAAAACATCTGGTGCAGACCCGCTCGCCCGGATTACTCTATGACCCGTTATTCAACGATCTTTGATGAGCGATTTTGATGGCAGGGAAAAAGAAACAAGACACCAGGTGCGGGTGGGCACAAAAGGAAATTTTTTACGACTACCACGATCGGGAATGGGGTGTTCCGGTACACGATGACCGGCTGCATTTCGAATTTCTGGTGCTGGAGGGCGCACAGGCCGGGCTCAGTTGGGAGACCATTTTGAAAAAGCGCGATGGTTACCGCAAGGCATTCGACAACTTCGACCCGAACAAGGTTGCTCGATACCGCGACGCGAAAATCGAGAAACTCCTGGCCGACCCGGCGATAGTCAGAAACCGGCTCAAGGTCAGATCGGCGGTGAGTAATGCGAAGGCCTTCCTGGCGATACAAAAAG
>JAPUGL010000068.1 GCA_027292775.1 Gammaproteobacteria bacterium
GGCTGAGGCCGGCGAAGATACCACTGCTGATGTCTCCGACGCCGCAGAGGAATCCGCTGCAGAGGCCAAGAGCGACGCGGTCGCTGACGCCGATACTTCAGAAGAATCCGAAACAAAGGCTTCTACCGGGACAGCCTGACCGCAATCGATCTATTAAGGAACAGACATGGCCAAATTTCATCGTCGCAGAAAATTCTGCAAATTCACGGCCGACGGCATCAAGGAAATCGATTACAAGGACCTTGTTACGCTGAAGGCATACATAACTGAGACCGGGAAAATTGTTCCCAGTCGGATCACCGGTACCAAATCGCATTATCAGCGGCAATTGGCTACGGCGGTCAAAAGAGCGCGTTACCTGGCTTTACTGCCATACACCGATCGTCACTGAACGGGAATCGGGGCGTGTACAGGTGCCCGGCTATAGATGCGTGACACATTGATTTGGGCGTTGGCTGCTCGCTGGCGGGTGGTTCTGCTGAGCGTAATACTGGCGGTCTCGCACTTGACCGCGCCGTTGGCGAGCGCCTTGCTGGTTCTGTGCGCGCTGGCACAATCGCCAAGGGTGGCGATCCTGTCGGCAGGGATAGCCGGCGGGTTGCTCGCCTTACTGGCGATAATCATTGGCGAGCCAGTATGGTCGGCGCCGGCGACATTGATCGGCTGGGCACTGGCCATTGGAATGGCGACACTGGTCCGGCGATCCGGTTCGCTGAACCTGGCTCTGCAGCTGGGCAGCCTGGTCGCCTTATTGAGTATAGTTGTCTGGAACATGCTATTGAGGGACCCGGGCAGCGTGTTCGAATCGCTGGTTATGGGCCTGTTGCAGCCGCTGATAAGCCAGGGAAAACTGCAGGCAGATCCTGCAGTGGTTCGACAAATCGCCGAGCTGATGCCGGGTATTATGGTCGTGTCGATACTGGCGACGCTGGTTATCAGTCTGTCGATTGGACGCTATTGGCACGGCTTGCTGACCGGGCAGCAAAAATTTGCTACGGAGTTTCGGGAGTATCGGCTTGGCCGGATTGCAGGACTGATAGCGACGGCAGGTTTGCTGGCCGGTTTTCTGCTCGACGGACCCGGCGCGGCTAACCTGGTGGTGGTGGCCGGAGCGGTATTTTTTGTTCAGGGGCTTGCCGTAGCGCATGCCCTTGTGAAAAAGAGCGGGCTGGGATTCATGCCGCTCATGGTGCTTTACGCGGCCATGGTTTTCGCAGCGCAGCTGGCAATACCATTGGTACTGGCAGCCGGGCTCGTGGATAACTGGCTGGATCTGAGAGGAAAATTGATCTCACGAAAATAATTACCGGCGAAGGTCGAACTATCAATCTAATGGTGAAATGATGGACTTGATATTGCTTGAAAATGTCGAAAATCTGGGTGAAATTGGCGATAAGGTCAAAGTCAAATCGGGTTACGGGCGCAATTACCTTTTGCCACAGGGCAAGGCCCTATTGGCGACAAGCGAGAATGTCGCGCGAATGGAGGCGTTGCGCTCGGAACTGGAGGCCAAGGCCAATGCGGAGCTGACCGAGGTCAGTGAGAGGGCCGAGAAGCTGACTGGCCTGGTGATTACCGTGGAAAGCCGGGTTGGCCCTGAAGGCAAATTGTTTGGCTCGGTAGGACCGATCGATATCGCAGAGGCGCTTGCTGAAATGGGCCATGATGTTCAGCGCAGCGAAATTCGCATGCCCGATGGCGCGATTCGCGTGGTTGGCGAGCACCAGGCTATGCTGCATTTGCACTCGGACGTCAATGTCGATATCACGATTCAGGTTGCCGGAGACGGCTCCGAGGTCGTGATTGACCTGGACGAAGAAGAACAGGCCGATATTGAAACGCCCGAAGCCGCGGAAGAATCCGCCACAGAGAAACATGCGGGTTAAGGATTAATGGGCGATTTTCAGTCGCCTGGCAAGGTGATAGAGTAGGCTAATGGTCGAGGCGGTTCAGTCACAGTATCCTGATACGCAAACTGCGGAAAGCCTGCGTCTGCCGCCTCACTCGGTGGAGGCGGAGCAATCGGTCCTCGGTGGCCTGATGCTGGATAACAGCGGCTGGGATCGCATCGCCGATCTCGTGCATAGCGGCGACTTTTACCGCCGCGACCACCAATTGATTTTCGAAGCCATAGGCACGCTTTCCGAAAAAAGCGCACCCAGCGATGTGGTTACCGTTTCCGAGCACCTGGAAAAATGCAGCCAGCTCGACGACGCCGGTGGCCTGGCTTATATCGCGGGTCTCGCCAAAGACACGCCAAGCGCCGCCAATATCAAAGCCTATGCCGAAATCGTCCGAGAGCGTTCGATGCTGCGTGAGCTTATCAGGGTTGGTGGTGAGATCGCCGGCAGCGCGCACGCGAACGATGGCCGGGGTGCTGTCGCTTTGGTCGATGAGGCCGAGCGCAAGGTGTTCGAGATCGCCGAGAAGGGACACCGAAGCGGCACCGGCTTTATCGGCCTGAGGAAAATCCTGCCCGATGTCATCGACCGGCTTGACGAACTGAGTCATTCCGAAGGCGATATCACGGGCGTGGCGACCGGATTTCAGAAGTTTGATGCCTTGACGGCGGGGCTGCACGGGGGTGAATTGATCATCATCGCCGGCCGGCCATCGATGGGCAAAACCACGCTAGCCATGAATATTGCGGAGAATGCCGCGATTGCCGGCAACATTCCAACGGCGATATTCAGTATGGAAATGTCATCGGAGCAGTTGGCGTTCCGAATGATTGGCTCGATCGGGCGAGTCAATCAAAGCAAACTTAGGACCGGGAGATTCTCGGACGAGGACTGGACCCGAATAAATTCTGCGGTGACCATCATGTCGCAGGCCCCGATTTTTATCGATGACACGCCGGCGCTCAGTCCGACGGAAATTCGTGCCCGTGCCCGCCGCCTGAAACGGGAACATGGGTTGGGTTTGATCGTTGTCGATTATTTGCAGCTGATGGGGATTGTCGGCACAAGGGAAAACCGCGCGACCGAGATATCTGAAATCTCGCGTTCGCTAAAAGCGCTGGCGAAAGAACTGAATGTGCCAATCATCGCTTTGTCGCAGCTAAACAGAGGTGTTGAGCAGCGCACTGACAAGAGGCCGGTCATGTCGGATCTAAGAGAGTCGGGTGCGATCGAGCAGGATGCCGACCTGATTGCGTTCATTTACCGCGAAGAAGTGTATGACCCCGAAACGCCAAGGAAAGGGGTAGCCGATATCATCGTTGCCAAGCAAAGAAACGGTCCTATCGGCGATCTTCACCTCACATTCCTCGGCGAATACACGAGGTTCGAAAACCTCATCGCGGAGGATTATGGACTCGGCGATTATACGTGAGTGCCGCTACGGCCCGGATTGACACCGACGCACTTCGTCATAACCTCGGCCAAATCAGGAACCGAGCTCCAGCAAGCAAAGTCATGGCCGTGATCAAGGCCAACGCTTACGGTCACGGAATGGTGCCGATCGCGCACGCGCTGACGGATGTCGACAGCCTGGCTGTCGCGCGTATCGAGGAAGCTATTCAGTTGCGAGAGGCCGGCGTTGCTTGCCCCATCGTGGTGCTCGAAGGTGTCAGCAATGCGGACGAGCTAAGGCTGGCCGGACAACATGGGCTGGAGACGGTGGTTCATTGTCGGGAACAGATCATGCTGATGGAGGAGAATTCCGGGACCGGAGCGGATCTGTGGCTGAAACTGGACACCGGGATGAACCGGCTTGGCTTCGCCGCGGAGGAATTCAGAGAAGCGCACCGGCGGCTCGTCAATCTGCCTTCGGTTAGCAGGAACCCCGGCCTGATGAGCCATTTTTCCTCGGCAGACCTTTCCGAGTCGGAAACCAGTGAGGACCAGCTGAAAAAATTCCTGGAAATGACCGAGGGCCTGCCGGGAGAGCGCAGCCTGGCCAATTCGGCTGGGATCCTTAATATTTCTGCAAGCCACCTGGATTGGGTCAGACCGGGGCTGTCTCTTTATGGAGTATCGCCGATTGCGGGAAAAACCGGGCAGGACCTGGACCTTAAACCGGTTATGAGATTTTCGACCTGGCTCGTTGCAATCAGAAATCTAGCCGCGGGCGATATGGTTGGTTATGGCTGCCGGTGGCGAGCGGCCAAACCGACGAGGCTGGGCATCGCAGCCTGCGGATATGGCGATGGGTATCCCTGGGCTTTGCCCGACGGTACGCCGTTGCTCGTGAATGGCATGAATGCAAGCCTGGCGGGTCGAGTGTCGATGGATATGATCGCGATAAATCTGGGAGCGGACAGCGATGCCCGTGTCGGTCACGAAGTGTTGCTTTGGGGAGAACCTGAATTGCCGGTGGAAGAAATCGCCGCGGCAGCAGCGACCATTCCATACGAATTGCTTTGCCGGGTGTCACAGCGCGTCAGCCGGGAGATAGTGAGCGCCCAGACCCCTATTCGATAAAAAATCCCATCTTTACGCCGGCTAGTTCAACAACATCATTGTCTTTCAACTGGCGCGCCTGGGGCCCAATTGTTTCTTCGTTCACCTTCGGGTATCCCTTGGTTCCCGGATCCACGTTGACGATAAAATAACCCTCGGCTCTTCGTGTGATCGCCGCGACCTGGATTCCAGGTCTGCCAAGCGTCGTCAATGCCTTGGTCAATTCCATCTCACGTCCCGCGAACTGACCACTGAGCACCTGAATTCTCGCCTTTGGCAAGGCGGTGGCCGGCGCAGCTTCAGGTGTCTGAGTACTGGTGTGGTCTTCACCCGGCATCGGTATCGGCTTGCCGGTATCCGGCAGCTCGGCGGCGACTTCGTCAACCGCCTCCTGCACGTTACGAATTTCTTCTTCGCTCTGGGAACTCGGATGGATGACCATGGTTTTTTCGAAATCATCCTGATCCGCTTCGGCAGCATCGTCATCGCCGAATTTGAGTTGGTGGTGGCCCACGGTTATCACGTCGCCATTTTGCAACGCATGCTTTTTGATCAACTTACCGTTGACATAGGTTCCGTTGGTACTGTTCAGGTCTTCGAGGAAGGAATCGTTGAGGATATTGATAATCAGTGAGTGATGGCCGCTGACGGCGGCATTGTCTATACGCACATCATTATCCGGGAGGCGGCCAATGGTGTACCGCTCTTTGCTCATGTTGTATTCGGCCAGCACTTGCCCGTCGAGGCTGAGAATCAAACGCGCCATGATGTTCCTCAATTCCTTCCAAAAAGGCCGGTCAGGATAACCAGCCCTTAATTCGGTCCATTAACCCCAGCTTTGCGGGGAACCAATCCATTGTATGGGCGACAATTACCGATATGTTGTCCCGCCCGCCATTGTCGTTGCTAAGCTGGACTAATTGCTTACCCACTGTATCAAGATTAGCACTAAACGTGCTGATAGTTAAGTGAATATCTTCGTCTTCCACCATGTCAGAAAGGCCGTCGGAGCAGAGCACATAATAGTCTCCGGGCAGGACTTTGGCTTCCTGAACCTCCACTTCGATCTGCGGTTCCACACCGAGTGCCCGGGTAACGTAATTACGATTGGTCGACCGCTGGGCCTCTTCCTCTGAGTAAAATCCACGGTCAACCAGTTCCTGGAGCAGGGAGTGGTCCATCGTGATTTGCTCGAATTTCTCGTTTCTGAGCCGATAAAGTCTGGAGTCACCGACATGAGCAATTGATACACGATTGTCATAAAACAATGCGCTCACAATGGTTGTTCCCATGCCTTCGCACTGAGGCTGGCTCTCGGAGGTCTGATTGATAATTTTGTTGGCGCGGGAAATTGCGTCGCGCAAAATGATGGACTGGCGCATCAGGCCGGTTTCCGAATCCACTCCGCCGCGTCCGATAATTTCCACGCCTGCGTGTACCTGTTCGAGGATTGTCTTTACGGCGATACCACTGGCAACCTCGCCCGCGTTATAACCACCCATGCCATCGGCAAGCACCAGCAGGCCAATTGACATGTCGGTGCCGATCGCGTCTTCATTGTGATCGCGAACCCGGCCGACATCGGTGACCGCCAGGTGCTGAATTTTTTCTTCCATTTGTATTCGTGCCAAGCCTAGGCTCCCACTTGTTCCTGACACTCGCGCAGGGTTGCCGCCATTGCCGAGCCACTTTCAAAACGCTGGTCCGGATCTTTTGCCAGTGCCTGGCTGATGATAGCTTCCAGGCATGCTGGCAGATCCGGCCGAAAGGAGCTTAGCGGCGCGTGCTCAGCGTTAGCTATTTGGTACATTAACCCAGTCATAGAATCCGATTGGAAAGGCAGTTGGCCCGTCAATAACTGATAAAGGGTAACACCAAGCGAAAACAAGTCCGAGTCGCCAGTCACATTTTTCCCTTCAAGCTGCTCCGGCGACATATATGACGGAGTTCCCAGTACGATCCCAGTCTTGGTTGTATGGGAGTCGGTCAGCCGGGCGATTCCAAAATCAGTAATCTTCAACTCGTCCTTGTCGCTAAGATACATGATATTGGCCGGTTTTATATCACGATGCACCACATTTTGCTGATGTGCGTAGTCCAGGGCGTCGGCCGCACGCGCCATAAGCCGTATCACTTTCTCAGCGGGCAGCAAACTGTCTCGCGCCGTAAAATTGTTCAGGTGCTCGCCCTCGAGAAACTCCATCGCGATATAGGCCAGATCGTGGTCCTCACCTACATCGTAAATCGTAACGATATCAGGGTGATTGAGACGACCGGCGGTCTCGGCCTCGCGAAAGAATCGCTCCTTGGCGCTGGAGATTTCACCTTCTTCGAACTCGTCCGCCAGGGGGATTGTTTTTATTGCAACAATACGGTTAATTTTTGGGTCGCGGCCAAGATATACGACGCCCATCGCACCTTTACCGATTTCCTTTTCAATCTGGTAGCGGCCGAGCACCGGTTTCTGAACGCCCGATCCTTCAAGTAGCAACGAAGTTTGCGCTGAGCTTCTGCCCATTCCCAGAAGCATGGTTTCTTCTAGTTGCTGCGATCGTTGCAGACGATCACGAATATCGTTGTATTCGATGTCACGTTCGGCCATATGTCCATAGACAGCGCCAGCCTTGTTGAATTGTCTTTTGCGCTCGAAATCCAGCCCCAGGTTGTAAAGCAGATCCATCATCGAATCGTCGAGTGGGCATCGGCGGAATTTTTCGAACGCCATATCCAATTGCCCCTGGCCCTGGAACGCCAGGCCCAGCATCTTGTTGCTTTCTGCGCCTTCGGCATCTGCCCGGAATTTAAGACGCTCGGTAATTCTGAAATTTCGGACGGTCATGACGAGATGACCGATGACGATCATCAAGGCAGGAACGCCCAATCTCAGCCATTCTGCATCCAGTACCAGCAAACTATATTCGCTGGCCATCAGGATCATGACCAGCAGGAAACTAATTAATGCGGCACTGCCTGCCTTGAGTCTCGGCAGGACCGCACACAGATAGATCGCAATCAGAACGACGGCGGCAAATTCCATGATCCAGGCCCAGCTCGGTCTGACCACGAAATTTTGCTGCAGGATACTGGAGACGGTATGGGCCAGAACCAGGATGGGCGCCGTACTGGCATCGACCGGAGTCGCCTGAAAATCCCCGATTCCTACCGCTGTCGGTCCGATCAATACGATTTTGCCATTGAATTTGTCCGCCGGAATGACACCGGTCCACACATCGTAAAAAGAATCGACGCTGAACGGCGGTTGCGAGCCTTTTTGCGGGTAAAAAAAGTTCAGCATGCTGAAGTCAGGCATGGTCCCAATGTAAAGGCCGCCGAGGCTTACGCTGCCACCGGTATGTACCTGGATGTCGCTGTGGTCAAGATTCAAACTTTTCGCGGCTATGCTGAGTGCCAGCGAGGGATAAAGTTGACCAAAATAGTTGACCACCAGCGCTTCAGAACGCAGCCGGCCGTCGTGGTCAAGGTTGAGATTCAAATGACCGAGGGCCATGGCCGCTTCGCCCAGTTCGGCGATAGGCGGTATCAGATTATCCGCCGGCAGACCATCGACCTGACCGGCGTCGCTCCCGGTACCTGATAGCTCGTTTCTACGGACATACTCCGCTGGCGGCGCATCGGGGTTACCCAGCCACATGCCCAGGTGAAACTCCATAGGCAGGATTACGTTACCGGCCCGCCGGATGCTATCGGCCAGCTTCTGGTCGTAATCGATATCCGCCATGGATTGCTGAAGACGAGAGCGCAACGCGGCCAGGGCGATAGTCAGATCCGACGTGGCACCAGTGGTCTGCTGCTGCGATTCGAGCTCGTCGATCAGGTTTTGCAACTGACTGAGCTGATCAAGGCCTGGATCGAGCTGCCGCTCGGACATCAAAATTGTGCTGGCGACCACCCGTGCCTCGGCATCGCCCAAGCGGTCGATAAGGCCCGCCAGAATATCGCGCGACCACGGCCAGCGCCCGATATTTTGAATGCTGCGGTCGTCGATCGCGATGATCGCAATCCGGTCGCTTGGTTCGGCCTGGGTCAGCAAAATCCCGCGGTCGTATATGGATGTTTCCAGGCCGTAGAAAAACCCGACCGCCAGCCAGTATCCAAACAGGCAGAATATGACGGTAAAACCGAGACCGGTCGCCCAGTTCGCACGCCAGTTATTTCCATTTTCTCCCGGCATAGCATTCCTTGCGGCCAAGTCGCGAGCAGTATAAGCAGCTTTTTGTCGGTTTTCGACTGCCAGTGAATTTTTTGCCGCGTGCTAATATCGCCATGAGATAGCCAATTCAGGGCCAGAAATGGCAAAAACACGCCTGGTATATGTTTGCCGCGATTGCGGCGGACAGAGTCCGAAATGGGCCGGTCAGTGCCCGGATTGCGGCGCCTGGAATTCACTTGACGAGTCGAAGCCGGTAGCCAAAGTTTCCCGCCTTCCAGGTTATTCGGGCGAAATCGGCCTGGAGTCCCTGGCGGAAACTGCGGCAAAGAAAGAGCTGAGAATCAGTACAGGCATGAAGGAATTTGACCGGGTCCTGGGCGGCGGTGTCGTCCAGGGATCGGTAACCCTGATCGGCGGCGATCCAGGGATAGGAAAATCCACGTTGCTATTGCAAATGATGGCGAGCATGAGCGCCAGGCTGCCTTGTCTTTACGTGACAGGCGAGGAATCGGTGCGCCAGGTTGGTTTGCGCGCCAGGCGGTTAGGCTTGCAGGCCAGCGAGATGAGTCTGCTGGCGGACACCAGCCTGGAGAATCTGCTCGCCCATGCTGTGCGAACCCAGCCCGGCGCGCTGGTGGTTGATTCCATTCAGACGCTGGCGTCGGAAGAACTGCAGTCGGCTCCCGGCTCGGTCGCACAAATCAGAGACTGCGGCGCGCATCTAGTCCGCTATGCCAAACAGTCCGATTGTGCGGTGTTCCTGGTTGGCCACGTGACCAAGGAAGGCAACATCGCCGGACCCAGGGTGCTTGAGCACATGGTGGATGCCGTGTTGTATTTCGAAAATGAACCCGGCAGCCGATTTCGACTGATTCGCGCGGTCAAGAATCGTTTCGGTACCGCTAATGAACTGGGTGTTTTCGCGATGAGCGCGAATGGCCTGAAAGAGGTGCTGAATCCGTCGGCGATGTTTGTCTCGCGCCACGACGAACCGGTCGCCGGCAGCGTTGTTATGGTGACCCGCGAGGGAAGCCGGCCGCTGTTGCTGGAAATTCAGGCGCTGGTAGACAAATGCCAGGGGAACTATCCGCGACGTGTCAGCGTAGGTCTGGAGCAAAATCGCCTGGCATAGTTGCTTGCGGTAATGCATCGGCACGCGGGCATATCGGCCAGTGACCAGGATGTTTTCGTAAACGTCGTCGGCGGTGTCCGCGTCGCC
>JAPUGL010000069.1 GCA_027292775.1 Gammaproteobacteria bacterium
GGGATAGAATTATTAACAAATTAAAAAGTCCCAACTATCAATTAGTTGAAACAATATATGGCGGAGAGAGAGGGATTCGAATCCTGGAGAGCACTATGTCAATTTGCTGGTTAAGAATATGGCCCACATAACCAGGTTTACCAATGGCAAGAATACGGTAAGTCTTGAGTATTTTGGTTGGTATTTATGTTGGTATAATTTTAATTTAGATATATTAAATACCACATTATTCAAACACTTAAATTAGTGGTTCGATTCCGCCCCTGGGCACCATTCTTCCTGATTTTCAAAGCGTTATCCCATGAGCGGCACGAGGACTGTCGGGATTCGTGTCTATTGGCGGGCCTGGTCTTCGGAAAACTGCCGACTTTACAGAGATTTCGGGCTGTCTTTTCTGCGCATTGTTTCCTCTTCAGATTAACGATGAGCCAAAACTGTCTCTTAGGCAATCAGGCTATTTGGTCCAACTGGGGCTGACGGGGTGCAATCCGTAGCAAGGAAAAAGATATACAGATACCAAAGGTACAGAAAAGGGCGCCAGCGAAATCGTTTGCAGAGTATGAACGTATGAGTTAAAGCAGGGATGAATCCATTGTTCGAGCCTATGCCAGCGGGGGTTACTCCTGCCAGCATATTGGAGACTATTTCAAGCTGCACTTTACACAGATTGGTAAGATTGTAAGAAAAGCCAGGGAAGTCTAAAAGCCAGACCTGACTCTTTCTCGTTTATTATGCCTGGTCCGGTTCATATTTAATGCGTTGTGATGACTTAATAATCGATTGATCAGAAGCCCCCGGGCAGACTCACTGCCCGTGGCCCGTTTCCTCGATCAACATGTCGACCACATCGCGAAGCGCCTCGGCGTCGGTTTTACCTGAGCTACGGGCTTGCTGCCAAACCTCGATCTGCTTATGCGCACTGGTGCCTCGCCGAAGGATCTCGCGTGCGTGTTCGACCTCGGACACGCAATCGAAGAATTCCGCATCTTCCCGAACCAACTCGATCAGTTCCTCGAGTAGCTCGGCAAAGGGAACAATCTCAGCCTTGCCGAAATCGATGAGCCCTTCGTCGATACCGTAACGCGATGCTCGCCAGCGGTTTTCCGAAATCATGAACCGGTCGTATTGACGCCAGCGCTGGTTGCTCCGACGCAGCCGCCAGAGCATACGCAATAAACAACGATATAAGGCTGCAACACAGATCGAGTCCTCCGTCCTGGTGCAGATATCGGTCATGCGCATTTCCAGCGTCGGAAACTTGCCGCTGGGGCGAATGTCCCACCAAAGTTTGCTCGCATCCTCGATAACACCGGTGCCGACCAGGGTGTCGACCAGACGTCGGTATTCCCCGTAGCTGTCGAACTGCGGTGGCAGTCCGGTGCGTGGCAGCTCGTTCCAGACAGCCATACGATAAGATTTGAGCCCGGTCTCGATACCGTGCCAGAACGGTGCGGAAGTGCTGATTGCGAGCAAGTGCGGCAGGAAATAACTGACCTGGTTCATCAGGTCGATGCGCAGATCGTCGTTCTCGATGCCGACATGGACGTGCATGCCGCAAATCAGCATGCGTCGCACAACGGTCTGCATGCTTTGAGCCAGCGTGTTGTAACGTTCCTTTTCGGTGTGTTTCTGCAAATCCCAGTCTGCGATCGGATGTGTTGATGCGGCAATCATCGCGAGTCCGTGGCTCTCGGCCACCTCACGGATGCAGCAGCGCAGCGATCGGAGCTGTTCGGCTGCCTCGGAAATCGAGGTACAGACCTGGGTTCCAACCTCGATCTGAGATCGAAGGAACTCGGGCGTCACCTGATCTCCAATCCGTTTTCTGCAATCTTCGAGGATGGACGCAGGCGGATCGTCGGCCAGGTTTCGAGTCTCGGGATCGACCAGCAGATATTCTTCTTCGATGCCGATCGTAAAGCTGGGTTCCTGGTATGGTTTCATGATTTGAGTACTGAGTTAGTTATAGTCATTTTCCGCACGACTGCATGGATGCAGGAGGTAGAACAACGCATGGAGCAGTTGTCGAGTAGACTTTCTATTCTCGGACAGGCTCCTAGCCAGCATGAACCGTTACCGTCCTGCCAATCGTATCCATAATATGCCTCAGGGTATCATAGTCAGGGTGCCTGACTCGCATCCAGGCATTTGCCATGTAGCCGCCTTCGACCGGCTGTGTCGCCGAGCCAGCATCCGGTAAATGCGAGGCTACGATGCATTCGCCATATTCCTGCTGTATGGCTTCAAGCCCGAAATATCCGGTTATATTTCCATCACATTCTGGTCGTAATGCAATCATGCCGGCGGAAAAACGTCGCGATGGCAACTTTTGGGGGTGTCCATGCATCAATGCGCTAGCCCATTCCAGGTAGATATCGAAATCGTTCGCGGTATTGTAAACATCCCATTGGCCGACACCTGGCGGGCGGCAACCGATTTCGGAAAATTTCAATCCCTTAGGACCGGCAAACCATTCCATGTGAGTGGCCGAAGTACCTATACCCAGCACTCGATTCACCTCGCGCGCCATCTGCCTTACTTCACGGTAGCCCTCGGCCTCGATACGGTTGGTGGTAATCATCTGTGGTGATATCCATCGCTCGCGCATCGCTACCAACACGTTCGGATAATAATGGGTGATAAATTCATGGCTGACCTCGCCATCGATGGTCAGGGTGTCCAGGTATCCTTCGTGCCCTTCGATGAATTCTTCGACGGCGACTTCGGCGCCATCGGCGACACCCGATTCTATGATGACCCTTTCCAGTTCCGCCGCATTGCTTACCTTCCAGGTTTTCGAGGCACCGGCACCGTCAGTCGGCTTGATGATGACCGGGTATCCCACCTGTTTGACAAAATCGCTTGTTATAGCGGGGTTGTCTGCCCGGGTAGACATCGCACAGGGAATGCCTGCCTTGCGCAATTCCTCTTTCATGGCTGGCTTGTCGCGGCACAGATAGGCGGTGCGTACGGAGGTACCCGGAATTCCAGTCGCTTCGCGTACGCTGGCAGCGGCCATGATATGCGCCTCCACTGTCGCCTCCAGGCGATCTACCCAGACTTTACTCTGTATTTGCTGAACTGCTTGCAGCAACGTCGGTTCGTGCACAACCGACTGCACCTGTACATAAGAACTCAGGTAGCCCTTGACTTCATCCGACAGGTATTCCTGAGGGCGCTCACCGATACCGATGATATTTGCGCCAATCTGGTGTAATCCGCGCACGAATTCCTTCTGGTTGTACGGGAAAGAAGGTTCGATGAAAATGATATTCATTGGATTCTCCGGATGTTGAAGTTATTTCCCTGTGGGAAGAATCTGTCGGAACAGGTCGATATATATTTGCCCCTGGTGCTTCCAGGAATAATCCATGGCCATGCCGTTTCGTACCAGTTTACGCCAGCTTTTCTTATCCTGGTACAGATCCAGTGCAGCATTCAGCGCCCACTCGAGTGCGCTGGCGCTATAGTCATCGAAAACGATGCCGGTGCCCTTGCCGCTACTCGGCTCAAACAGCTGCACCGAATCCGCCAGCCCTCCGGTGCGCCGCACGATAGGAACCGTTCCATAGCGTAAACTGTACATCTGGTTGAGGCCACAGGGCTCGAACTGGGAAGGCATCAAAAACATGTCGCTACCAGCCTCTATCATGTGCGCCAACTTGTTGCTGAAGCCACGATAAAAACAGACATGGTTGCGGTAACGCCCTTGCAGTTCGCCGAAAAACTTTTCGTAGCGTGGTTCACCGCTGCCCAGCACTGCTAGTGCGAAGCGTCGCTGTTGTATCAACTTTGGCACTACCTGCTGTATCAGGTCAATGCCTTTTTGCGAGGTCAATCGGCTGACAATTCCAAGCAGGGGTATGTCATCATTGCTGTCGAGCTCGAGTTCCTGCATCAGCGCCTGCTTATTTTCCTTCTTACCGGAAATGTCGCGCGCGTCATAGGGGTACGGAATCAAAGCATCTTTGCGCGGATTCCACTCATCGGTATCCATACCATTGAGGATTCCCACCAGCGAGTCCTGACGTTGCCGCAATAGATCCTGCAAGCCCATACCGTAGGTCGAACCCAGAATTTCGTTGGCATAAGTGGGACTCACGGTGGTCAACAAGTCTGAATACAACACACCTGTTTTGAGGAAATTGACACGACCCAGGGCCAGGTCTTCCTGATACAGATTTTCGGGTGAGTCCTGCATACCCATATCGTGCAATATACGGGCGTCGAATATGCCCTGGTAGCCGATATTGTGAATGGTGAGAACCGAGCGCGTGTTTTCAAACAGACTGTCCCAGGCATAGAGCGTTTTCAGATAAAGTGGCGTCAGCGCGGTGTGCCAGTCGTGGCAATGGAAGATGTCCGGCGCAAAGCCCATGTGCTGGCACATCTCGATGGCGACCCGTGATAATAAAATAAAGCGCAGGTGTTCGTCGGACCCGTCGGTATAAATGCTGGGTCGATCGTATAGTTCCGGGCAACGTAAAAGATATATTTTCAGCGCCTTGTTCGGCAGGGTTGTCGTATCGATCGAATAATTCAGATGATGGTTGCCGATCCGAATCGACAGGTTTTGCAGCGACGGATCCGGCGCAATCTCTAGCGACTTTGTGTCTATCGCTGAATAAAAGGGTATCAACACGCGTATGTCGTGCCCTTTATTGTCCAGGAATGCCGATAGCGCGGCACTCACGTCCGCCAGTCCTCCGGTCTTTGCCAGTGGGGTCAGTTCTGAACTAACCAGACAGATTTTCAGAGGTTTTTCAGGCATAGCACTTCCTACTTCGTTTCCGATGCGGCAGTGATCGTCAGCTAAATTCAGCCAGGTATTGAGGCAGCATTTCTCGCCAGGTCTCCCAGTCGTGCCGGTACTCGGCGCCCCAGGAATCGACCCGGTTTGGAATGCCTTTTTCGCCCAGTATATTGGCCATTCGCCAGGATTCGCCGATGTCTTCATAGTCGCCTTCGCCAGAAGGCATCAGTATCATACGTTCCCGCAGCTTCTCCAGTACTGGACCTTCGAGTCCGGGCAGGAAGTGTATGGGTGAGCAAAAATAAAAATCCTCGATGAAATGACTATCGAGTTTTTTAATTAAGTCATAAGTTCCACTCATGGCGATGGCCATGCTGAAGACATCCGGGTGACGACAAATACTTGCCACCGCATTGAATGCGCCAATCGAAGCGCCGGTTACGATGATTTCGATGTCCGGAGTCTGACAATCCGTGCGGATAGCCGGCACAATTTCCTGGTAAACCAGTGCGTCGAACATGTTTTGCAGATGCGAACAGTACTCGGCTGAATGCTGTTTGGAAATCCATGCTTTGCCGGCGAGTGAGTCGGTCGAATAAACCTTGATGCGGCCGGCTTCGATGAGCGGCATCAACACCCCGATCAGGTGGAAGCGCTCGACTTCCTCGGCATCGCCTCCGGCGGTAGGGAACAGCAAAACAGGCTTACCCATATGGCCCCAACGAACCAGCTGAACCTCCTGTTCGACATGGGGTGAATGCCAGCGGGAAGTATCTTTCATGACCCGGATCCTTCTATACGTCGCCATTCCTGCACCCGGTTCCAGAACAACTCGGTAAATGTGTCAATCTCCTGGACAGGGAAAAGGGAGGTTACTTTTTGTCTTATCGCATCATGCATGATTTCGCTGGCGAAAAAATCGTAGGCTACTTCATCCAGTTCGGAAAGGTGGGTTGCACAAAAATCTTCGAAGGCATCCACATCAAAACGGCGTCTCGCCAATTTGACGTAGCCGGCGAGCTTCTCTTCGAACGGAATGTCCTGGTCAGCGATAGCGAAATATTCGTGCCAGTCGAGATCAGTATTCATCTTGCGGTCGGTGGCGGCGCAGAATATCGACCAGCGTAAGTTGGCTTTGATCAACCAGGGGAAATGATAATGCAGTGCGGTAACCTGCGAATCGGGGCAGGCGTTGGCGAAATCAATCAAATGCCAGTTGCCGTGCTGGCGCATACCTTCGCAGGAATTAAAATCCCAGCCGAAAAACGCGTTGATTACCAGGGTCGTGTCGGCGAGGCGTTGAGCCTGATCGGCGGGCAGGAAATCGTAATCCATTTGATAACGATCGTGTAGTGCTGCTCCCGGATCATAGTTGACAAAGCGGAATTGCGGACCCAGGCCAACGCAACGGACGAAGGCATCGCTCGGTACGACTCCCTTTTGCAGGTTCATCACACGGGTACCGCTCTTATTGTAGGCGTCATGCAGTTCCTCGCGATTATTGATCGCGGTAACACCTACCCAGGCGCCGCCATCGTAGGGTTTCATATAGAGCGGATAGCCGATCTTATCGCCCACGTCTCCCAAATCGAATAATTTTGCGTATTTATCGAGGGTCGACTGTAGATCGGCCGATGCTGCGTATTCTTTGGGAGGAATCATCCAGGTTTCCGGCACTTGGAAACCCAGACGCAACAGGGCAGCGTAAGAGGTATGTTTTTCCATGGACTGTATAGACCACGGGTTGTTGTAAACATAAAGATCGTTGACCAGAATAGCTTTCTTGATCCACTCGCGCGAGACTTGAAACCAATGTGTCAGACGGTCGATCACGACATCGTACTGGCAATCCTGGTTCAGATCGAAAGGCTCTATATATACCCGTTCAACTTCGATGCTGATCGTATCGCCGCCGATCGAAAGTTTTAAATCCAGCTGCTTCATCAAGGCTTCGTAACAGATAGGCCAACAAATGTCGGCACCGAGGGAAAGACCGATTCTGCGCGTAATATTTGCCATAGATATTTCCTCGAATGATTAAGTAATTGCAATAGTGCTTTCTTAATAGTGAATGAGCTATCTCTATAGCTAATATAGAGGCACCTTACTCGTACACCATCCACAGTGGTCCCGGAAACAACCAGCTCAGCCCCTGTCGCAGACGATCCCGCCAATTTTCCCAGTTGTGAGCATCGCGCGCTTCCTCGAAAAAGATCTGCATACCCTGGTCTTGCAATACTGGCAAAAGCGAGCGGTTTTCGTAAATCATCGATTCGTAGATGCCACAACTCATGAAAATTTTCTCGGCAATCGGGTAGGGAGTGTTACGGTATTCGTTGACAAACCGCACCACGGGGTCGAACACCGGGTCTTTTTTATGGCGCCCAAGATCGCTGAAAGCAAACGAGCCGGACTGCAACAACAATTGTCCAAATAGCTTCGGATATCGGCTGGCGGCGTGTAGTGCAGCCACGCCACCGAGACTGGCACCTGCCAGCCCACGCGCGTTGCTGTCGTCGAGCAGTGGAAACTTCGCCGCTATCGCAGGTAGTAGTTCTTCGCAGAGAAATCGGGCCTGTCGCTCGTCACCGGTATATTCGATCAGTCGATCCGGGGACTGAGTCAGGGCGACGATCATGGCAGGAATTTCGAACCGATGGATCAGGTTGTCGAGCACGTTTTTGAGATCGGCATAGCGCAGGTAGTCCAGCCCGTCATGCACTATCAAAAGCGGATAGGTGCGGTTGCGGCGAAATTGGGCAGGCAGATAGATTTGTATTTCGCGTGTATCGCGGAATGAGCGACTGGCAATTTTGAGTGTGTCCAGGCTGCCACTTCGAGCCGTCGGGTCATGCAGGGTCCAGCCAGGCCGTTCGTAACCGTAACCCTGGCAGACGGAATTAGCGCCAAAAGGGTCATGCGCGAGCACGCCGTTTAAGTCATCCAGAACGAGCTGTTTTACACCGTTTTCCTCCACTTCGAACTTGTATTCAAAGCGCGACTTATCCGGCAATTCGATGGTTAGCGCCCACAGGTCGCTGGCCTCCAGAGGCACCAGGGGTTGTGCAGTGTCTAACCCGGAAATCCAGCTACGTAAATGCACCGCCTGCGCCTGCCCCCGGTAAACAAATGTAACGTGACCGGGTTCGACTAGCGGAAATTGATTTTGTTGAATAAATTTATCGACTGCCTCGGCGTCGGGGTTACCTTCTCGATACAGCGACTCGACGATCGGGTTCATCTCGTTACCACCGGTTTTTTCATTCCGCTTCTCGTTATCACCGAGCACAGACTCGCGTAAGTCATTCGATCGTCTTGCAAGTGGATAATTGAGCCATTGTCCAGCGTGCAACATTTTGCCGGGGCGAAACGTCGGCTGAATAAAGCCATGCGGTTGCGGCTAGACCAGTCGAGACGCGACTTCGCCTGCGGCAGTGGGATAACATTCCTGACAATACCCAGGCCGGCATCCAGTACTTCGGCGTCGCGTTTTCCCTGTGGCGCGTCATCGTGAAACAACACGATGCGCTCACCCAGCACCATGGCACCGGCGGACCAGGCAATGATTGGTTTTTGTGCCAGCATATCAACAAGCCGGAACAGGCGAATACGATTGACTAGTACGGAGACGTGACCGCCCGCGATCAATACCAGGCCGGATTCTGCCAGTTTTTTCTGCAATGACTGCACTAAACTGGTTGCACTGGGTATCAGCACTTCGGCTCTGCGCCTGTCAAATTCCTGGTGGATTGCGGAGATTCGCCGGAGATGGTGTCGATCCAGGGAGCGCACCTGAGAAATTGCGGCGCGTTGCTCCAAACGGAGGAGATCTGATTCTGCTTTATCGCGTAAAAGTTTGCGTGCGGCCGTCATGCCAGGGGTGAGGCGGATCCGGTACAGTCTCTGAAGTTCCAGCAATTTGTCCTGTCGTTCTCGGTGCAGGGCATGGAGTTTCGGTTCCCGCGAAAACAATTCCTCAGCCAGATGGTACAGGTTCAGATCTTCGATTGGGCTGCCGATGGCGGCTTGCAGTTCGTCAATCTCCGCTTCGGAATCACGCCAGCCGGCCGTGATCGAGACGACAGGGCCGTTGACTGACAACGAGTCGATTGCGTTTTTAAGGTTTGAATGTGGAGACTGGGGCCCCAGCATAATCTGAACGGACATGGATCAGTTCATCGCGGCTTTACCCTGATGGGTAGAACTACCCATTTAATCAGGTTGGAAACTTGCAAAATAACAGACATCTGTACCTCGAATCAGTAGGCGCAGAGTATAGACAAGCTTCGCTTTTAAAACTACCGCAGGATTCGATCCTGGCAAGGCGTGGATTTCATCAGATGAGCCGTCGTGGATGTCGAGGGATGTCGAGGGACACACGCCTTTATGGATGTCGAGGGACACACACCTTTATAGATGAGATTAGTTTCACACTCCTCTCAGACAAAAGAATGAATCAGATGAATATGTGCCAATTTTGTGCCCCAGTAACTGTTAATAACTGTCATTCACTGGCACAAATAGAAATGGAATGCGCGTAAGTAACTGATTTTATTAAGTTATAAAAAAATAAACCTGACTGAAAATCCTCGTGTCGGTGCCGAACGCGGACCGGTTGATTCCACCCCTGGGCACCATTTTAATCAATAATTTAACAGGACTCAGTGCTGTTCCGATTAGGAATATCAAGCAATTGCGTCTCGAGAAAGCCCCATGCAGACTCATTCCTTTATGGCATTTTCGGTTAACGCGTCTAATGCAGTAGTCATCATGTTGGAGATATCTGTAACATTTTGCAGATTTAAACCATCAACAATTGATTGCGGCGAATGGTAACCGAGCCAGGTACTGCCATCTTCAGCTTCCCATGCAAGAACACGCATTGGCAAATCTAGACCG
>JAPUGL010000007.1 GCA_027292775.1 Gammaproteobacteria bacterium
GGCGTTCTTGTCGATCTGGAGCGGGTGAACGGAATTGAACCGTCGACCTAGACGTTGGCAACGTCTCGCTCTACCCCTGAGCTACACCCGCATTCGCTTCCGGCTTCGAAGCGGCGTGCTATTTTAGCCGCTAGCCGTGGGCTGTCAAGCAAGGCTCACTCGCTGGTTAGCAACGGCCAGGCGGCACGCCAATAGTCAAACATGGACCAAAGCGTCAAGGCCGCCGAGATTATTATCAATAACAGGCCAATATCGTAGATAGGGAGTCCCCAGAGGTCTTGCCGGAAAATCATGAAACTCAACCCGGTCATCTGAAAAGCCGTTTTTGTCTTGCCCAGCCTTGAAACCTTTACCTTGGATCGCATCCCGGTTTCCGATAACCATTCACGCAGTGCGGATATAGTGATCTCGCGGCCGATAATTATCGCGGCGGCCAGGGCGACATACCAATGTGGGTCCGTCTGTACAATCAGCACCAGCGCAGTAGCAACAATCAATTTGTCCGCAACCGGGTCGAGAAATGCGCCGAACCGCGAGTCCAGGCCCATTCTTCGGGCGAAAAAACCATCGGCCCAGTCAGTAATTGCCGCTGCCGCGAAAATAAAACAAGCCGCCGGTCTGGCCCAGTCAAATGGCAAATAAAATACCACCACAAATACCGGGAGCGCCCCGAGCCTGGAGAAAGTCATAATATTGGGCAAGTGCCAAACCATTCTATTTGTACGCCTTTGTGCCTAAATATCCTCGTGGAATACCAGGTATATTTTTTCAGCCAGGTTTCGGCTGATCCCATTTACCCTGGCCAAGTCTTCGATCCGAGCCTCTTTTACACCCTGTATCCCACCGAATTGGCGCAACAGTTCGCGTCGCCTTTTCGGCCCCAGGCCGGATATCGCCTCCAGCACCGACACCTTTCTCGACCTGGCGCGCCGCTGTCGGTGTCCGCTAATGGCAAATCGGTGAGCTTCGTCACGAATCTGCTGAATCAGGTGTAGTGCCGGGGAACTGGCTGGAAGTATAAATGGCTGCTTGTGACCGGACAAGAACAGCTTTTCCTTGCCGGCACGACGCCCCGCCCCCTTTGCGACGGCTAGTAAGGGAATGTCTGATAACAGCAACTCCTGCATCACTTTCTGTGCTTCGGAAAGTTGCCCTTTGCCACCGTCGATAATAACCATGTCCGGCACCGGGGCCTCACCCTTTTTGACGCGCAGGTATCGGCGGGTCATCGCCTGACACATCGCCGCATAATCGTCGCCGGGAGTAATCCCTTTGATATTGAAACGGCGATAGTCAGATTTCGCCGCGCCTTCATGATTGAATACCACACATGAAGCGACCGTAGCCTCACCCTGGGTGTGGCTGATATCGAAACATTCAAGCCTTTGCGGAACTTCGGAAAGGTCCAGTTGCTGCTTCATGGATTCCAGTTGTGCCATCGTAGTAGCGTTTCCAGCCAGTTTCTGGCCGAGCGCATGCTCGGCATTGGTCCTTGTCATTTCCAGCCAGCGAGCACGCTGACCACGGACTCGATGCCGGATAGAAACTTTTCTGCCGGCTCGTTTGCCCAGCGTTTCCTCGAGCAAGTCCGCGTCATCGACCCCGCTGGAAATCAAAACCTCATCCGGTGCCTCACGCGCCAGGTAATATTGGGCGAGAAACGCCGACATCACTTCCTTTACGGCTGAGCCTGCAGCGGTTTTCGGGAAATATGACTTGCTTCCGAGGCTGCGCCCAGAGCGAACGAACATGACACTAACGCAAAAAGTGTTTTTTGCGCTCGCCAGGCTGACCACATCAAAATTCCCAGCCCGCCCGGAGACAAACTGCCGTTCCTGCATTTTCTTCAGGCTGGCGATCTGATCCCTGTAATGCGCCGCTTTTTCATAGTCCCGCGCTCCTGCGGAGACATCCATGCGATCGACCAGCCCATCGATGACCAAGTTACTTTTGCCTTCTAGGAAGAGCAGAGCATCGGCAACATCGTTGCCGTATTCTTCTTGCTCGATCAAACCGACACAGGGAGCCGAACACCTCTTGATCTGGTATTGCAAACAGGGCCGGCTGCGGTTCGAGAAATAGGTGTTATCGCAAGGCCGGATCAAAAATAATTTCTGAAGGTAACTCAGTGTCTCCCTGACGGCGTGGGCGCTAGGATACGGCCCAAAGTATTTTCCTGCCCCCTTCCGGGCACCGCGATAAAAACTCAAGCGTGGGAACGCATGATCGGTACTGACATAGATATAGGGAAAACTCTTATCGTCCATCAGCAATACGTTGAACCGCGGCCGGAACTTTTTGATCAGATTGTATTCGAGCAGCAACGCCTCCGTTTCGGTCGCCGTCATCGTCACATCGACATCGCGAACCTCGCGAAGCATCCTGAATGTCTTGGCCGATTGCGCCCTGCCCTGGAAATAGCTGCTTACCCGACGTTTCAGGTTTCTGGCTTTACCCACATACAGCACTTCATCATCGGCCCCCAGCATTCGGTAAATACCGGGTTTGCTGGTCAGGCGGGCCAGGAAAGGTTGCGCGTCAAAGGCGGGCTTGTCAGGTTTTTTTGTCATTACAATACGCGGGCCGACTTAACCTAGCCCGGCGAGCGTTTTTGCCCGCCGGAGAACCGTCAGAAACATACTCTGGTTTAGCCGGCGTGTCTGGGTGTTGTAACGGCTGCAGTGATACGAATCCACCAGGTGAAAATTCTCCAGTCGATGTTCGGCGCCATGCGCGAAGGGAAATGCCGACAATTTGAGTTTTCGGGCCTTGAGAACCGCGCGGTGAGCGATAGTCCCCAGCGCAAGCACTACCGATGAATCAGGTAGGCTCTCAAGCTCGGATGCGAGGTAATCGTTGCAGGTATTAATTTCACTGCCTGTCGGTTTGTTCTCCGGCGGCAGGCATTTGACGGCATTGGTTATACGGCAGCCATAAAGTTCGAGGCCATCATCGACTGCAGTTGCATCCGGTTGGCTGGCAAGTCCCAGGTCGAACAGGGTTTGATACAACAATATGCCCGCGTAATCTCCGGTAAACGGCCGGCCGGTTGCGTTCGCACCATGCATGCCCGGCGCCAGGCCGACAATCAGAAGTCGTGCGCAGTCGTCGCCGAAAGGTGGAACCGGCCGAGCATGGTAGTCGGGGTAACGATCTGCTACCTCGTCCAGGAAACCAGCCAGCCTGGGGCACCGTCTGCAATCGACGGAAAAATTCTCCGTGCTCATGCGGGGTAGTATGAAGCGAGTGCGTGGGAATCAGCAATGTCTCGCCAACTGATCGTCGGATTCGCAAGTTACCGGGATCGCGATGTTTGAAGAAAGCAGCCCCTTTTCCCTCATGCGAAGGCCTGCGGCAACCAGCTCGGCGGAATGTTTCAGATTGAGCTTCAACCGGATTCGGTAGCGGTAGGTGCTGATGGTCTTTGGGCTGAGCCCGAGTTTTTTTGCAATTTCCCCGGCATTGAGACCGGCACAGATCAGGCGTAGCACCTGGAACTCGCGTCGAGACAGGCTCTCGATTGGCGGACCGTGTGCTTGGGCGGACTCTCGCATCAATGACCTGGCGACCGCAGGCGAGGCGTAGCTGTGGCCTTTTGCAACCGACTCCAGCGAGGATTTCAGTTCTATGGAATTACACGCGGCGGTCAGCAGACCAGCTACCCCAAGGTTGATCAAATGTTTGAGATAAACCGGCCGGCTTTCTTCAGTAATACAGACCAGGTTTCGAAAACCCCGCGCAGAAAAGGCGCTGGCGAGCTGCTGAGCATCTACCAGCGGATGCTTTTCCCGGACGAGTACGATGTCCGGCCAAAGTCTCTCCGTTTGCTGAATGCAGTTCGCCAGATTATCCGTCTGGCAGATCACCTGCATCTTGCCCAGGCTCGGAATCATTTCGGCAAGCGCGAGGCGCGTCAGTGGTTCCGGGTCAAGCAACAGGATCGTGAGGTTTGCAGGCATGAGATACATGCTAGGCAGGCGACCTGCCAGACTACAGCCAATAAACTGTCGATTGCGGACTATTATTCGGGAATCTCAGACAGACGGCTTCTCATCCGACCACCTGATCTGGCATGGTCGGGTCATGCGCTTGCTGCTGTTCAATAAACCGTTTCGATGTCTTTCTCAGTTTACCGACGAAGGTGAGCGCACAACGCTCGCCCGCTGGGTGGACCAAAAAGATGTTTATCCGGCCGGGAGGCTGGATTTTGATTCGGAGGGTCTGCTGTTACTGACTGACCACGGAGGTCTCCAGGCGAGAATATCCGACCCAAAATACAAGCTGACGAAGACCTACCTGGCTCAGGTCGAAGGCAGCCCTTCGCCAGACGCCCTCGCTAACCTTTGCGCCGGTGTGCACGTCAAGGGCAGCCTGGTGCGCGCCGGCACGGCGCGAATCGTACCCGAGCCATCCGGTTTATGGCCGCGATCCCCACCGATCCGCATTCGAAAATCGGTGCCGGATCACTGGTTGGAAATAGTCGTCGAACGTGGCTTGAACCGCCAGGTAAGGCGAATGACAGCTGCCGTGGGCCTGCCGACGCTGCGCCTTATCCGGACGGACATCGGGCCATGGTCGCTGGGGACGCTGATGCCGGGGCATTGGCACGAGATATCACGCGAAAAGCTGGCGAGCGACTTCAGGAATCTTGGCTGGCGGTTGACCTGAAATTTTTGCCGGTAATTCGCATGGCCAGTTCCAGCGCCTGTTCATAATTGAGCCTTGGGTCCACCTGGGACTTGTAGGCTCTGGCCAGATCTGCGTCGGTCAAACCGCGGGCGCCGCCAGTACACTCGGTTACATCCTCGCCGGTCATCTCGAAATGAACGCCACCGAGATGACTGTCTGAGTGATCGTGTATATCGAAGGACATTTCCAGTTCATCCAGGATGTTGTCGAAACGCCTGGTCTTGACCCCGTCCGCGGTAACTTCGGTATTGCCGTGCATAGGATCGCAGCACCATAGCACCGGCGAACCGGTTGCCTGCACGGCGCGAATCAAGGACGGCAGCCTTTTCTTGACCTGGCTGACACCGAATCTATGGATCAACGTAATACGACCGGGCTCATTCAGCGGGTTCAATACCTCCAGTAGTTTCTGCAACGATTCGCCTGTCATGCCGGGTCCCACCTTGATGCCCAGTGGGTTGGAGATACCCCTGAAGTACTCGACATGGGCGCCGTCCAGGTCGCCAGTGCGCATGCCAATCCACGGGAAATGAGTTGCCAGGTTGTACCAGCGCTCCCATCGCGGTATGTAGCGAGTCTGTGCCTGCTCGTAGGGCAGATGCAGGCCTTCATGACTGGTAAACATGGCTACGCGGGTTGTTTGATGTATTGAACGGCCCGAAATGGATTCGAAAAAGTCCATCGAATCGCTGATCGAACTGACGATACGCCGGTATTCGTCTTCCAGCGGCGAGTGGCTGGCAAAATCCAGATCCCAGTATTCGGGATGATGCAAATCGGCAAATCCACTGTCGAGCAGCGCGCGAATAAAATTCAGTGACAGCGAGGCTTTTACGTAACCTTCCAGCATCAATTCCGGGTCCGGCGTCCGATCTTCCGTCGTGAACCCATCCTTGTTGATCAGATCACCACGAAATGTGGGCAACGAAAGCCCATCGCGTGTCTCGGTGTCGGTCGATCGGGGCTTGGCGTACTGGCCTGCAATTCTCCCTACCCGGACCAGCGGTTTCTTCAGCCCATACAATAAGACCAGGCTCATCTGCATCAGAATTTTCAGTTTCTTTGCGATCAGGTCCGAGTTGCATTCATCGAATCGCTCCGCGCAGTCACCGCCCTGCAGGAGAAAGCGCTCACCACGCTGCGCTTCGGCCAATTCCGACTTGAGGCGCTCGACCTCCCAGGAAGTGACCAGCGGTGGCAGACGGCTCAGGCGCGACAAAACATCTGCAACCTTGGTTTCGTCGGGATAAGGCAGCATCTGGCTGGCGGTCCGGTTTTGCCAGCTCGCTGGATGCCAATCTGATTGCGTCGGATTTCTGCTCATTGGGTCATACTAGTCGCTTTATTCCTAGGAGTCTGTCGGACTCAGACTAATCTACTGCGGCAGCGGGGAATCGGCCTATATTTTCGATTATTCTCGTTGAATAGAACCACTATTCGGCCCGAATGATGGAAAATCTCCTCTAGATTTCCCACCTGCCTCGCTACGTTTGCATAAATCCGACAGACTCCCAGGGAAAAAGGCAAGAGCCTATGGAAAATCGCAGATTCTGTTGGCACAATGCGCATCCTGTTGACCCGCCGCTGCCAGGTCTACACATACGCAATGGCCGGGCAAACAAGTCATCACAACTGGAGCAGGCAGATGCATCGCATACTCGTACTCGGGGCCGGCAAGATAGGCGCATTGATCAGCGGTCTGCTGGCCGACTCCGGTGACTATCAGGTTCAACTCGCTGATATAGATGGCGCCGCCGCCAGGATGGTCACTGAATCGCATGGACTGGACAGTGTGACAGCCCATGAGCTGGACGCCTCCGACCGGAGCAAACTGGCCGCCCATATCGATGGTAATCCCGTGGACGCAGTGGTTTCCAGCCTGCCATATTATTGCAACGAACTGGTAGGTCAGGTTACCCGGGAGAAAGGGAAACATTATTTCGACCTGACCGAAGACCTTTCCGTGACCGAGGCGATCAGGAAAATTGCGCAGGGGGCGGATAGTGCATTTGTACCGCAATGTGGTCTGGCGCCCGGGTTTATCAGTATCGCAGCCAAAGAATTGATCAGCCATTTTGACGAACTTCATTCAGTAAAGCTAAGGGTGGGCGCCCTGCCCCAACATCCGAACAACGCACTCAAATACTCGCTGACCTGGTCCACCGACGGCGTCATCAACGAATATGGCAACCTGTGCCACGCCGTCGTCAACGGCGAACTCGTGGATGTACTGCCGCTGGAGGGTCTGGAAGAGATTGAACTCGATGGCACGCTTTACGAAGCGTTCAATACCTCGGGTGGATTGGGCTCGCTTGCAGAAACCTATGCCGGCCAGGCGGCGACAATAGATTACAAGACCATACGCTATCCAGGGCACTGCGAGCAGATGCGGTTACTGATGAACGATCTCAAGCTCAATGAAGACCGTGCCACCCTGAAGAGAATTCTGGAAAACGCTATTCCCCACACGCTGCAGGACGTGGTCATTATCTATGTCGCAGTCACCGGGATGCAGGATGACCACCTTCGCGAAGAAAACTACGTAAACAAGGTATTTCCGGAAATGATAGCCGGGCGTTTGTGGTCGGCTATTCAGATCACCACGGCTGCCGGCATCTGCAGCGTGCTCGACCTGGTTGTATCAAACGCCGGCCAGTACAGCGGAATGGTCCGGCAGGAAGATTTTCGTCTACAGGACATTCTGGATAACCGATTTGGCAAATATTTTGCGCGAAGCGGCAGTAGTGCTGCGTCCATGCGGGCGATCGCGACAGGTGAAACCGGTCATGGAAACGGACTCAGTGGAGACGCTAAATGAATGAGATATTGCAAGTCCTCGGACTGGAGGAATTGAATCCTGCAGCCTGGGCCGGAAAGGAAGGCTGGCTGCCAGGATCTGACAAAAAGGTACTGGATTCCATCAACCCCGCGACTGGTGAAGTCATCGCCAGGGTCAGGTCGGCGTCGTCCGAGGACTATGAGAAAGTGATGAGCCAGGCGCAGAAGGCGTTTCTCGAATGGCGACCGGTGCCGGCGCCGAAACGCGGGGAAGCGGTACGCCTCATCGGTGAAGAGTTGCGAAAATTTAAAGACCCGCTGGGCAGCCTTGTTTCAATGGAAATGGGAAAAATCAAGGCAGAGGGAGATGGCGAAGTCCAGGAGATGATAGACATTGCCGATTTTGCCGTCGGCCAGTCGAGAATGTTGTATGGAAACACGATGCATTCGGAGCGTCCCCAGCACAGGATGTACGAACAATGGCATCCTTTCGGTGTCGTGGGCATTATCAGTGCATTCAATTTTCCGGTTGCCGTGTGGTCGTGGAATGCCTTTCTGGCCGCTATCTGTGGCGATGTCTGTGTTTGGAAACCGTCGCCAAAAACGCCACTTTGCGCAATTGCCGTACAGCACATCTGCAATCGGGTATTGATCGAACATGGTTACCCCGCCATTTTCCAGATATTCATAGACGGCGATAACTCGCTGGCAAATGACTTCGTCGACGACCCTCGGGTCGATCTCATGTCCTTTACCGGTTCCTGCGCCATCGGTCGTCAGGTCGGTCACCGGGTCGCACAACGCATGGGGCGTTCGCTCCTGGAACTGGGGGGCAATAACGCAGTCATCGTGGATGAACATGCGAACCTGGATTTGGCCGTGCCTGCTATTGCCTTCGGCGCGATTGGTACGGCGGGCCAGCGCTGCACCAGTACCAGGCGGGTCATCGTCCACGCTAGCCGTGCTGAGGAACTGGAAAGGCATCTGGTGCATGCCTATAGGCAGGTCAAGATTGGCGATCCCCTGAAACCTGAAATTCTGATGGGACCATTGATTGACGAGCAATCTGTGGAGAGTTTATTGGCCGCGCTTAAACGGGTGGAAGACGCGGGTGGCGAGATCCTGTGTGGTGGTAAGGTGCTGGACGGGCCGGGCAACTTTGTCGAACCTGTAATCGCCCGCGCTGAAAATGACTGGGATATTGTTCAGGAAGAAACCTTTGCACCTCTGCTATACATCATCAGGTACACCAATTTTGAGCAGGCGATGGCAATGCACAACGACGTAGCCCAGGGTCTTACTTCGGCTATTTTTACCGACAATCTGCAGAACGCCGAAACCTTCCTATCGGCAGTAGGCAGCGACTGCGGAATCGCCAACATCAATATCGGCACATCCGGCGCCGAAATTGGCGGCGCCTTTGGCGGCGAAAAGGAAACCGGTGGTGGTCGTGAATCGGGATCGGACGCGTGGAAAACCTATATGCGCAGGCAGACCAATACAATCAACTGGAGCAAGGAATTACCACTGGCCCAGGGTATCAGGTTCGAACTTGGTTAATTTTGCCGAGTCTTTGCCATAAGAGCGGGCCGCTGGGCCCGCTTTTTTTCGCTTATTCCGTCTCGTTGTCGGCAGCGTCCTGTTCCCTTGTTAGATCGGCGTAGATCACCGATACGAGAGTGTCCCCGTTGATAAAATTCCAGTTCCAGGTTTCGTTAAGGCTTTCTGTAAGCTGCGCAGCCAGGACTTGTTCCAGCGTATTTTCCTCGTGGATAAGCTCCGCCACCGAGTTTCTGACGGTGAGCAGTATGTCTCGGTAATCTATCAGATCCTCGCGATTCGCCAGCGGCCCGTGACCAGGAATGATCTTCGTTTTCTCAGTCGTGATATCCAGGGCCAGGTTGGCCGCGCGGATTGTGCCATCGACGGAACCGCCGAGATCGACGTCGATAAACGGGAACCGCTTGTTGAAAAAGATATCGCCCATATGCAGCACATCGGCCGAGGAAAAATAGATAAACGAATCTGTGTCAGTATGAGCCGGAGCGATATGAAAAGCTTGGATCTCATCATCGTTCATAAAAAAACTGATCCGGTCATTGAACGTGACAGTTGGCCATGCTGCTTCGGGTGAGGGTGGCGTCCGGCCACCGATCAGTTTCCGAAACTGTTCAGTACTCATTCTCTCCCGCACTTTATCGTGAGCAACGATTATGGCGCCGGCATTGCCGAGATTTTCGTTGCCACCCGTGTGATCCGCATGCCAATGGGTGTTCAGTACGAATTTGACTGGCTTGTCCGTCAATTTGCCGATCGCATCGAGTATCGCCGGCGTAAGCGGCGCATATTGATCGTCGATCATGAAAACGCCATCGTCGCCTATCGAAAGGCCAATATTCCCGCCCCGCCCTTCCAGCATATAAACATGCTCGGTCAACTGCTGGACCTTGATTTCTACTTCCTCCTGAGACCAGGCGGATGCCGGGGATATCAGCAGCGCTGCACTCAGCCAGTAACTTGTTTTCTTCATGTAAAAATCCTGTGTTGTTTTACTGAATTCAGATTTCTTCAAAACAATTTCGTTCACGGTTCTTGCGTACTTTATCGGAATCGAAAATTCTGCCATTCATCGCAATATAAACGCCGGCCGGTTTGCTTTGAGCCGCCCCAACGGCCAACCCGACGTTGAAAACAGCGTCAGTTGCCTGGAAACGGGCCGGGCTGAGTGCCCCGGTCAATATGACCGTCCGTTTTCCGACATCTCCCAATGCCGCAGCCGTCTCTGTCATTGTATCGGTCCCGTGTGTGATCAGCACGTGGCGCGAATCGTCGGCCATGACTGTGTCACGGATCAGCTTCCTGTCTTCGTCCGTGAGATCCAGGCTGTCCCTGCGCATCAACGGGATGATCTCATAATCAAACGCGGCACCGCCGTCTTGCAATAATTTACCGATCAACGGCTCGCCAATTTCAAATTCACTATTGGCGTCGAAATAAATTTTATCGATGGTACCGCCGGTAGCAATAATTTTTAAGTGCATGAAAATGCCTGGAGACGGTCGATATCGACGCAGAGTATAGCCCAGCGGACTGCCAGGCCGGGTCGATATCTTCCTTAAATATGGCATCTTCCTGTTATCATTGTGATGACGAAGGAGTCACTGATGCTTTCATACGTCCGCCATTTCCTGATACTCGCGTGTCTGCTGGCCATGCCCGCCACAGCCCAGGAAAACAAGGTCGTGCACCTCCTGACGATAGATGGCGCCATCGGGCCGGCAACCAGCGACTACCTGACGGGCGGCATCGCCGATGCCGCACACCAGGATGCCGCACTGGTGATCATCCGGATGAATACGCCGGGCGGTCTGGATTCGTCGATGCGGGACATCATTCAGGCCATTTTGCAGTCGCCGATACCGGTGGTCGGCTATGTCGCGCCGTCCGGATCCAGGGCCGCGAGCGCTGGTACCTATATCATGTTCGCCAGCCATATTGCAGCGATGGCGCCGGCGACCAATATTGGTTCCGCAACGCCCGTGCAGATTGGCGTCGAGGGCGCGAGAAAACCCGACTCGGAGGATGAAGAGGACACGGAGGCAGGTGACGACGAAAGCGAGGAAAAATCGGAAACTCGGGATGTGGGTACCACTGCCATGGAGCGCAAGACGATCAATGATGCCGTGGCGTATATTCGCGGCCTGGCGGAATTGCGAAGTAGAAACGCCGACTGGGCGGAAAAAGCGGTTCGCGAGGCCGTCAATGTAACGGCGTCTGACGCACTTGAACTCGGGATTATCGATCTGATTGCGAAAACCCCGGAGCAGCTGCTACAGGACATCGACGGCATGATCGTCGAAATCAACGGTACCGAGAAAACGGTGATCTCGGCCGGACTCGCTGTCAACGAGATCGAACCCAATTGGCGAAACAAGTTGTTATCGGTGATTACCGACCCATCGGTCGCCTATATGTTGTTGATGCTGGGAATCTATGGGCTGATTTTCGAAGGCTATAACCCAGGCGCGGTATTACCCGGTGTCGTTGGCGCGATTTCAATCCTGCTGGCGCTTTACGCATTTCAGATTCTGCCTGTCAATTATGCGGGGCTTGGCCTGATCGTACTCGGCGTTATTCTTCTCATCGCGGAAGTGTTTGCGCCGAGCTTTGGCGCTCTTGGGATTGGCGGGGTGATCGCGCTGGTATCCGGATCTGTCATCCTGATGGATACCGATGTGCCCGGTTACCAGATCTCCCGCGGCCTGATTTTTTCTGTCGCTACGCTGAGTAGTGCGCTGATCATCGGAATTGTCTATTTCGCGATCCGTGCGCGAAGTCAGCCGGTAGTCAGCGGTCGTGAGCAAATGATCGGTATGACCGGAACCGCTAGAGGCGAAATCGGAGCTGAAGGCATGGCCTTCGTCCATGGTGAACTGTGGCAGGCTCACGCCAGTCAACTGATACCGGACGGACAGCAAATCAGGGTTACCGGAATCGATGGCCTTAGACTGACTGTCGAAACTGTAAATAACACACAGGAGACGTAGTCATGTTTGGCGCCACAATTGTGCTTGGAGTTTTAGTGCTTCTTGTTTTTTCCGCAATCAAAATCCTCAAGGAATATGAGCGCGGCGTCGTATTCCTGCTTGGCCGCTTCTACAAAGTCAAAGGACCAGGGCTGATCATCATAATCCCCTTTGTACAAAAAATGGTGAGGGTTGACCTGCGGCTCATAGTCATGGATGTGCCGACGCAAGACGTCATTTCAAAAGACAACGTATCGGTCAAGGTTAATGCGGTGATCTATTTTCGCGTGGTGGATCCTGAAAAGGCGATCATCCAGGTAGCGAATTATTTCGAAGCGACCAGCCAGCTCGCCCAGACCACGCTGCGCTCTGTTCTTGGCCAGCACGAACTGGATGAAATGCTCTCGGAAAGAGACAAGCTCAACCATGATATTCAGAACATACTCGACGAGAGTACCGATTCATGGGGAATCAAGGTCGCGAATGTCGAAATCAAGCATGTGGATATCGATGAAAGCATGATTCGGGCCATCGCCAAGCAGGCGGAGGCCGAACGGACCCGGCGGGCAAAAGTGATCCATGCGGAAGGCGAAAAGCAGGCTGCCGTTGCGTTGGTTGAAGCAGCCGCAACCTTGTCGAAAGAACCCAATGCGATGCAGTTGCGCTATATGCAGACGCTGACAGATATCGCCGGCGACAAGAGTTCGACGATCGTGTTCCCGTTACCGATGGATCTTATTGAACCACTGATGAAAAGAATAAAGGGCGATTAAAGGGTTTTGTCGTTAATGGCGGTTACAGCCCGCCAGTCATCGCAATTCGTCCTAGCTGAAATCGCCAAAGCGCAGTGAAATGCGGGCGCCGCCCAGACCGCTTTCCGTGACTGTCAGTCTGCCGCTATACAGTTCAGTGATCTCGCGCACGACCGCGAGGCCGATACCTTGTCCAGGCATCCGCTCATCGCCCCTGACTCCTTTGCCCAGTACGTCTTCCCTCTTGTCGACCGGGATGCCGGGACCATCGTCTTCCACGCCGAGTTCCAGCCCCGGTCTTTTTTTACCGCTGAGAACATCGGCCCTCACGCTGACCTTCTTATTGGCCCACTTGCAGGCGTTATCCATCAAGTTGCCCATCATTTCTAGGAGATCGTCCTTGGAGCCAAAGAATTTGGCACCCGGTGTGATTTCCAGTTCGATTTCCAGGCCCTTGTGCAGATAAACTTTGTCCAGTGCTTCACGTAATTGGTGTAGCGCCGAACGCACGTCGATCGGTTCCTGACCCAGTCCGCTAACGCCCGTAACGCTGGCTCTTTTCAACTGGAAGTCGACAATATCGCGCATTCGGGCCAGTTGCCTTGCCAGTTTGTCGCGATCCGGTGATTCGGCCTCTTCGAGCAGGCTGGTACTGGCGGCAAGCGGCGTTTTCAGGCTGTGTGCCAAATTGTCCAACGTGTCGCGATACCGTTTCAGGCGACCTCGCTCACTGGTAATCAACGCATTCAGATTGGCGGTTACACCAGTAAGCTCTCGCGGGTAATCGCTACTGAGTTCGCTCCGTTCGCCGGTCTCGATAGCGGAAATTTCATTTTCGACCTGGCGCAATGGCTGCAGGCCTCGCCTCAGGACCAGTGCCTGGGCTATCAATAGCAAGACAGTGAGCCCGCTAAACCAGGTCAGTAGTTTTTTGCGAAAGGCCGTGACCTGCTTGAGGTGGCTTTCCATGTCCTGGGCTACGGTCAGGCGGTACTGCCTTGACTCGCGGTTATCGAATTCCCACTCGATGCCCATGGACAGGGCCATCAGTTGCTGCCCGTTTGGGGCATCGAGCCGCCGCGTATACGACTCACCCGGATCCAGCCAGCCACCAAAATCGAGGCTCCCCAGCAAAGACGGGGAACGCCAGACGCGCCCGCCACCGGGTTCGACAATTTCTCCATAGAGGCCGGAGCCGGGACTGAGGAAACGGGCCTCGGCAAGGTCGTCAGGCATGACGAGCGTCGGCCCGGCAACTTCGACCACGGCGCCGAGCATCGTAAGAATCTGGACTTCCAGCAGATCTTCGAGCGCCTGGTTGCCCGCTTCACGAAACGCAGTATCCAGGATAATGCCGGCGGCACCGAGAAAAACAACCAGTAACATGGTGCTGGATAGAAACAGTCTCCGGCTCATCGACTGCATTAGTCGGTGGTCTCGATGTTAAAGCGGTATCCTCGCCCGCGTAATGTTTCGATAGGATTGGTGTTGTTTTCCGGGTCGAGCTTACGACGCAAGCGGCCGACCAGAACTTCAATGACGTTGCTGTCTCTTTCGAAATCCTGGTTATACAGCCGATCGGTCAGTTCGGACTTCGATATCACGCGGCCCGCACTTAGCATCAGGCATTCGAGTAATCGATACTCGAACGCAGTCAGGACTATTTCCTCGCCATCAGCGGTTACGCTTTGTGCAGATGTATCCATGCTGACCTGACCACATGTAATCACCGGGCTGGCAAAACCGGCGGCACGCCGGATCAGGGCGTTTACCCTGGCGATCAGTTCTTCGAGCTGAAAAGGCTTGGTCAGGTAATCGTCTGCCCCCGCGGACAGCCCATCGACTTTTTCCTGCCAGCGATCTCTTGCGGTCAGTATCAGTATCGGGAAGCTGAGTTCCTTTTCGCGAATCGCGCGAATCAATTCCATGCCCGACATTACCGGCAGGCCTAGATCAATAATTGCGAGGTCCGGCTTGAATTCCTCGGCGAAATACAGCCCCTCCTTGCCGTCTCCCGCAGTATCGATAACATGGCCGGCCTCTCTCAGCTGTTCAGCCAGGCTTCCCTGAAGTACGGGATCGTCTTCCACGATTAGCAGGCGCATGGTCTAGAGTATACGTCCGCTGATGCCGTCAACCCGCACGGTCTGAACCCGGCCATCGTCGCCTAGAATTTTAATGATGTGGACAGGATGGCCTTTCTTTCGCTGAGTGCTGGCCTTGATAATCTTTCCGCCATACATCGCCCTGACCATGTCCACAGCCTGGTCCAGCGTGAAGCGTCCATCTTCGACTAACTGGTGGATTGGCCTGCCGTGGGACTGATAGGCGCGCGCCGGCGCTATCTCATGCGCCGATGCCATAGAAAGTGCCTCCGCCGGCCCGGCCAACGCCAAGCATATGATGAGTATCCTGAGTGTCATATGCGACATTGTCCGACCGAACCGGCGAAGGGGCAAGCTCAGTAATCGGCGACCGGCGTGATGGTGACTCGCAGACGGATACGCCGGCCCGGGTCTTCGGGCATACGGGTCATGTAAGTATCACCTTTGTATTTGTAGGTGACTTCATAACCATCCACCCGCTCTTCCTCACGGTAGTCGTAGGAAGTCCTGCAGCGTTGCACGACATACGTTCTACGCGAATCGTAATACCCCTCACGCTCCGCACGTTTGACGGCCGCCTTTTGTGCCATCGAACCACCAATCAACGCGCCCAGTGCGGTTGTTGCTACCTTGCCGTCACCACTGCCAAATTGATTGCCGATAACACCACCGATAATGGCGCCCACAAAGGTAGGTCCACCCGTATCCGGAGGATTTGTTCGCACAGTGCGCCGCTCGTCCCAGCACTCCTGGACCGGTACCTTCACGGTCACATAGCGAATAACCGGCTGTACCTTGATGACCCGGGCAAACACATATCTGCCCCGCTCAAGACGCCGGCCATTGTAGTCATCTGCTGCCGCCAGCCCAGGTAGCACCAGGGCCAGCGCGCACAGGCCTAACAAAATGTTACGATTTTTCATGGTTGTGCTCCTTGGTCGTCTGCTCCGAAGCCATGGTTTCCCGCAGCTTCGACACCAGCATATGGGCACTATCCTGAACCTGAACTGAATCAGCGGAAAAACTTGAAAATAAAGGCCTGACGGCATGCCGTCATTATCCGCCGCGGATGCTTTCCTTGGCTCTTTGCCAGGCAATTTCCAGCTGGCTGAGGCTGAGTCCCGACAATTCCTGACCTGATTCTCGCAGATATTTTTCCATGCCCAGGAAGCGCGTTTGAAACCGCCGGTTCGCCTCGCGCATTGCGGCCTCGGCATCGATGTCCAGGTGGCGAGCCAGATTTACTACGGAAAACAGCAGGTCGCCAATCTCCTCCGCCTGTCTCCTGGCAGAACCGCTATCTAGCTCTCTGTCCAGTTCGGACAATTCTTCGTCGATTTTCTGCCGCGGACCGCGCCGGTCCGGCCAGTCAAAACCTGCGGTTGCCGCTCTTTTACCAAGCTTTTGCGCCCTGCTCAGCGCAGGCAGTGCAACCGGAATCCCGTCCAGTACCGATTGCTGCCCCTTGCTCCTGCGCTCACCGGCTTTGTGCTCCTCCCACTGCCGAGACTGTTCGGCCGTATTTCGGGATTCAGCATCGCCAAAAACATGCGGATGTCTTTGCGTGAGTTTTTTAGAGATGGACCCCGCAACAGCGTAAAAATCGAACTCGCCCTGTTCCTTTGCTAGGTGCGCGTGGAATACCACCTGGAACAACAAATCGCCGAGTTCTTCCTGCAACTCCTGCATATCGCCCATAGCGATTGCGTCCGCAACCTCATAGGCTTCTTCGATGGTATGCGGCGCGATGCTGGCAAAATCCTGCTCCAGGTCCCAGGGGCAGCCGGTATTCGGATCCCTGAGTCGATCCATTACCTCTAGTAATTTATCCAAGTTATTCATAATTCATTGTTTTTACTTAATAATTTAGAGAAGGCGATCAATATCGCGGCGGTAGCACCCCAGACATTCCGGTCCTGCCACGGAATCTCATGGTAAGTCACCTCCATGCCCATGAACTCGCGATTCCGCCTGACCCAGTTTACCGGGTCCAACAAGTGAGCCATCGGCACCTTGAAAACCTCGTCAACTTCCACCTTGTCCGCCTTTACCGTGTACCCGTTTCGCAGAAAACCGACGACCGGCGTCACAACATAACCGGTGATCGTAATATAGGGAGTGAGAAAACCGGCGATTTCGACATAGGCCGGATCCAGACCTATTTCTTCCTCGGTTTCTCTTAAAGCCGTGGCAAGCGGACCCGCATCCTGCTTTTCCAGCCTGCCACCGGGAAAACTGATCTGCCCTGCGTGGTGCTTCAGATGGCCCGCTCTTTGAGTCAGTATTACCTCGGTATCCGTTGCTCCGACCAGCGGTATCAGGACTGCTGCGGGTACCAGGGATTCATGCTTTATCAGTTTGCGCGCGCGCTCAGGCAGGTCACCCGCCAGCGCGGCTTCGACCGGGTCGATTGCCGGTGCGGTATTCTTGAGGGCTGCCAGGATACGCTCGCGCATTAGCGGCTATCCTTTGATGCCACCCTCCGTCAGGGCTTTAGGGTCGAGAAGTTTCTCGAGTTCTTCCTTCGGCAGATCCGTTTCCTCGACTGCGACATCGAGAACCGGTCTGCCTTCCCGGTAAGCTTTTTTCGCTATCGCGGCGCCTTTTTCGTAGCCAATAATGGAATTCAACGCGGTTACCAGGATCGGATTTCGCGCGAGTGCCATGCCAATTTTTTCTTCGTTGACAGTAAAGCCTGCTATCGCCGAATCGGCGAGTACGCGCGAGGCGCTGGCCAGGATGTCAATACTCTGCAGAAGGTTGTACGCGATTACCGGTAGCATGACATTGAGTTCAAAGTTTCCAGACTGACCGCCTATAGCGATGGTGGCGTCATTGCCCATCACCTGGGCGGCAACCATGCAAACGGCTTCGGGAACGACCGGGTTGACCTTGCCGGGCATGATACTTGAACCCGGTTGCAACGCGGGTAGGGAAATCTCGCCAAGTCCTGCCAGCGGCCCACTGTTCATCAGGCGCAAATCATTGGATATTTTCATCAAGCCTACCGCCAGTGCACGGAGCTGGCCAGACATTTCTACCGCCGTGTCCTGACCCGCAAGACCTGCAAAATGATTGTCGCCGCTGACGAACGGGATACCTGTTTTGCTCGCCAACCGGGCGGCGACTTCGCCGCCAAATTTCGGATGGGCGTTTATGCCGGTACCTACTGCGGTACCTCCCTGGGCAAGCCGGCACATTCTGCCCAGACTATCGGTAATCCGCTCCGCTCCCAGGTCAATCTGGCTTCGCCAACCATATATCTCCTGACCCAGACGAACCGGCATCGCATCCATCAGGTGGGTTCGCCCGGTCTTGACAACCGAATCGCATTCCGCCGCTTTCTTCTGTAGCGCCGAGGACAAATGGGCCAGCGCCGGCAGCAGCGATTCTTGTACTGCCAGGGCGGCGCTGACATGAATCGCGGTCGGGATTACATCATTGCTGCTCTGGCTCATATTGACATG
>JAPUGL010000070.1 GCA_027292775.1 Gammaproteobacteria bacterium
CTTTAAATGTATATGTGGAGGTCTTGTCCAGTTATCAGATGCCGGATAAGCTCCAGGACTGACTGTCTTGAAACGAAACTTTCCTTCTTTTCCACTTGGCACGATAGCCCATCCTTGAAAGTTGGGGTCCAATGGAGCATCGTTTGAGTCATGCGGATGCCTATACTTTCCAGCTGCATTCGCTTGCCACAAGTCAACCGTGGCATCCTCAACTGGATTGCCATCCGTATCCAGAACCTGCCCCTGGATAAGGATAGACGTCCCTTTAGCCACTCCCTGTTTGCCCTCTACCCGAGTCAGATCAAAGTCCTTATCTTTCTGAGCTAATACGGGATAGAAAGGGCCTTCAGTTTCTGGTGGAGTGGGGTTCAACGCTGGCAAATAGCTCGCATATGCAGAACTCGCGAACAGACCTGCGGCTCCACCGATTACTCCATGCCTAAGAAATTTGCGCCTGTTCATTCTTGCTCCTTTGACAGTTAATTAGAGAGCCTTATCCTTCCAATTCCACCACTTCGCCAGCTCCGGATCACTGTCATTCGAAGTTACCGAGTGTACGGCACACCTGAATGAATATAGAACACATCGATCGATACTCTGGTCGCGGAGCTCGCAAAGGGCAGCAAACATCTGTTCTGGATCTTGGCCGCTCAGATCAGCCGGAGCAAAAAACCCTAAATCCTTGAGATCCTGCGCCAAGCTGGGACCAATGCTCGGAAGAGACTGAAGTTGAGTTGTGTTTTTCGGTTTCCCCATCAGCAAACCTCGATCTATGCCACTTTAACGATTTAACTCAGCAGCGCTTGAGGCTGACGTGCGCTTTGCGACAGCAAAGGGCACGGCAGGGTCAAGTGACTGTTGCAGTGGCTGGTTAGGTGACACATGCGCTTCACTTTTCCTCTGACCTAGGAGCACGAACATGCTTAATACAGCGCTTTTCACATGCACCAATTCTCTCAAAATTCGCGCGAGCATGTGTAAGGCTCAAGGAATAGTTAGGACCACCTCGTACTAGATCAGCTTCCGCGTCGTCCTGTCCATCATCTTCCCAAAAGCATACCGGACAAATTTTGAAACCGCCCCTTTCAGACAAGGTCTTATATCCGCAGCACGGGCAGGGATACAAAGAGCCATCTTCACGAGGCGGTTTTCGAACGCTTTGGAAAAGCCCCTTCGTATAATTCTCAAACCAGGAAAGTTTCGAGTTTTCGTCTGAGCTCAATTGTGTCACCTAACAGGTAATTCTATAGATAGAGCAATATAACACCGTTGCCTGGTGGTTCAGAAGAACGAGCTATGTATGCACATCGCTTCGATATCAGGCGTAATTAACCCGGATTACTCCACGGTAACCGACTTCGCCAGGTTGCGTGGTTGGTCGATGTCGGTGCCTTTTAATACGGACGCATGATAGGCCAGCAGTTGCAGCGGTAATGTATATACAACGGGCGCCTGTATCTCCTCGATATGTGCGGGCATGGTCAGCACCGTAACACCGGGTTCTGATTTGAAACCGGCATCGGGATCGGCAATGACAAATAACTCGCCGCCCCGCGCACGAACTTCCTGCAGGTTCGATTTCAGTTTTTCCAGTAACTCGTTGTTCGGCGCGACCGCAACAACCGGCATGTCGTCATCCACCAAAGCTAGCGGTCCGTGTTTGAGTTCTCCGGCGGGATAGGCTTCGGCGTGAATATAGGAAATTTCCTTGAGCTTCAGCGCCCCTTCCATCGCAATCGGGTGTTGTACGCCGCGGCCAAGAAAAAGCGCGTGATGCTTGTCGGCAAATCTCTTGGCCAGTTGCTGAATTTCCCCGTCAAGTTTGAGTGTTTGTTTTAACAGGTCTGGAAGCTGCTTCAGTTGCCCGACCAGCTTTTGCTCGGTGTCCGAATCGAGCGCGCCACCACGACCCAACGCGATAGCCAATAGCGCAAGCGCCGTCAGTTGGGTCGTAAATGCCTTGGTGGATGCGACGCCGATCTCCGGCCCGGCACGCGTCATCAACACCAGGTCGGACTCGCGGATCAAGGAACTTTCGGGCACGTTGCAAATTGCGAGGTGAGCCAGGTAGCCCTTTTTCTTCGCCGCCCGCAGCGCCTCAAGTGTATCCAGCGTTTCCCCGGATTGTGAGATCGCCACGAACAATGTGTTATCTGAAACGACTGCATCGCGATAGCGGTATTCGCTGGCGATATCAACTCCGCATGGCAAGCGGCAAATCTGCTCGATCTGATAGCGAGCCACCAGGCCGGCGTGATAACTGGTTCCGCAGGCGATGATGTGCACTGCCCGTGTCTTGCTGAATACTTCCTGCGCTTTGTGGCCGAAAGCCTGCTCCAGCAAATGGCCTCCGGCAACCCTTTCGGCCAACGTGTTAGCCACAGCCTCCGGCTGCTCGTGAATCTCCTTGAGCATAAAGTGGCGATACTGTCCCTTGTCCATGGCGTCCGCGCTGAGCTGACTCTCCTTCACGGGCCGGTCGGGTTCATTTCCATCGCTGTCGAGAACCTTCACCGATGCGCCGGTGATTTCGGCGACATCGCCGTCCTCGAGAAATATGAAGTTTCGCGTAACCGGCAGGAGCGCGGCCACATCAGAAGCCACATAGTTTTCACCGCTCCCCAGGCCGAGCACAACCGGCGTGCCGCAACGGGCGGCGATCAGGCGATCAGGAAACTTGCTGCTGACGATAACGAGGGCGTATGCGCCAACCAGCTCGGCTACCGTCGCCCTGACTGCGGCAAGCAGTTCATTATTTTTCTGAAGATGAAAATCGATGCGATGAGCGACGACCTCAGTATCGGTCTCCGATGCAAATTCGTAGCCAGCGTCGAGTAACTCCTGTTTCAGGGACAGGTAGTTTTCGATAATGCCGTTGTGAACGATAGACAAATGATCGCCCGAACTCTGCGGGTGCGCGTTGACCTCGTTTGGTTCACCATGCGTCGCCCAGCGTGTATGTGATATTCCGATGGAACCCCGCATCGGGTTTTTATCGAGCGCGTCCTGCAAGGCCTGAACCTTGCCTACCCGACGAAGGCGACGCATTTTCCTATCGTCATCGACAACCGCTATCCCGGCTGAATCGTATCCGCGGTATTCCAGCCGGTACAACCCGTCCATCAGGATTGGAACGACGTCTCGTTCGGCGATTGCTCCTACGATACCGCACATACGATTCCTCGTTATTCCTTAGCTTTCTTCCGCGGCCTCTCCCAGCCCTTGACTATCGTCTGCTCGCTTCGCGCCACCGTCAGCTCATTCGCCGGCGCGTTTTTGCTGATCGTGGAGCCAGCACCGATAGTCGCGCCTTTCTCCACCGTTACCGGCGCAATTAACTCGACGCCGGAGCCGATAAACACATCGTCCTCAATGGTCGTCTTGAATTTATTTGCGCCATCGTAATTGCAGGTAATCGTTCCTGCGCCGACGTTCACGCGCTCACCGATCTCGGTGTCGCCGATATAGCTAAGGTGATTCACCTTGCTGCCTTTGCCGATATAGCTTTTTTTGACCTCGACGAAATTGCCCAACTTTGCCGATGCTCCGAGCACGGTTCCGGGACGAACCCTGGCAAACGGGCCCAGCTCGCAGGACTCGCCAATCTCTGCATCTTCGATGACGGTATTCGCATGCACTGTGCAGCCGGCCGCAAGTTTCGAATTTCGGACAATGACGTTCGGCCCGATATTGACGCCATCACCCAACTCAACGTCGCCTTCGAAAACTGCATTGATATCGATGACCACATCACGGCCACAGCTCAGCTTGCCGCGCACATCCACTCGCGCGGGATCGAGCAAAGTCACGCCATCGCGCATCAAGCCTGCCGTCTTTTCGGCACGATTCGCCGACTCGAGTTCGGCCAGTTGTCGTTTGTCGTTCACACCCATTACCTCGATTTCGCCCGAAGCGATCAGTACGTCGACCGGGTATTGATCCGCCACCGCCATCGCGATGACATCGGTCAGATAAAATTCACCCTGCGAGTTGTCATGGCCCAGTTTCGTCAGCCAGTTTCTAAGCTGCGCGGCCGGGCAAGCCAGTATGCCAGTATTGACCTCGCAAACCGTTAATTCGGTCTCATTGGCTTCTTGCTGTTCGACGATTTTTTGTGGCTGGCCTCGATCGTCCCTGATAATCCGGCCATACCCGGTCGGGTCGGATAGCGTTACGCTGAGCAACGCCAGCGATCCCGAACCGGCTTTTTCCAGCAATTCCGTCAGTGTGGCTTCCCTGATCAGCGGAACGTCTCCGTACAAGACCAGGACCAGGCTGTCATCCGCGATACCCGGCATCGCCTGGATGACCGCATGGCCTGTGCCCAACTGTTCCTCCTGCAGAATCCACTCGACCGGCCAATCCGCCAGCGCTTTTGGGACCTGGTGGCCGCCATATCCATAAACAACGTGTACCGCCTCCGCACCCAGATCGGCACTGCGTTCCAACACATGCTCCAGCATCGGCCGGCCCGCCAAAGGCTGCAAAACCTTCGGAAGTTCAGATTTCATGCGGGTGCCTTGTCCAGCGGCCAGGATGACGATATCCACCGGCATCAGATTCCATTCAAATCACGAGATAGCAATCATACCTTGCCTGCAACTTGCAGAAAATTGGAATGTCAGCCGCTTGTACAGTACCGGCCCAATCACTATTACTCGTCCCAGGCTGTTGCCTTGGACTCGAAATCGCGACGGACCGGATGCACGACGCAAAACCGCTGACCGGTCGGTGCCTCCATGACCCACCAGCGCCTGACTTTGGCAATCCGTTTCGCACCGAGTTTCTCCAGGCGGTCAACTTCTGCTTCGATGTCATCGGCCTCTATATCCAGGTGCAGGCGACTTGCATGGCTGACTTTCTGAATTTCGATATGAATTTCGTCATCCGGTGTTTCCATCATGACATAGTCGCTCTCAGCCGGATCGTCGATGCGTGACGTGGCGTAACCGAGCGCCTTACTCCAGAACTCGGCAGCCGCGTCCAGGTCATCAGTTTCACAATCGATGATGAATCCGGCAAGGCGGCTGTGGTGCATGATCTAGCCCTCTTTTTTCAATGGGAAAAGTTTAGCGATTGTCGGTAAGCATTCTGCCGCCAACTTCCTTCAGAAGTTTTACGGCTACCATCGCCGTCATGTCGTTGATATCGCGCCTGGGGTTATAACAGACAATGTCCGCCCCGATGACCGTTCCTTCCATACGATGAATGATGTCGATCAGCGTCCTGACCGACAGACCGCCTGGCTCGTGGTGCGATACGCCGGGGGCATAAGCCGGGTCCAGCGCGTCCATATCTATAGTCAGGTAAACCGGGCCTGTGAAGTCGGGCGTAAAGGATGATGGATCAAAATTTCTCATTTCGTGGATTTCTACGCCAAAACGCTCCGCCTGCTCCCTTTGGTGGCCGTTCAGGGCCCTGATCCCGACCTGGACCAGGCGGGAGGCCAAACCATTTTCCATGATCCGGGCGAACGGACAGGCATTAGAGAGAGGATTTCCATCATATTCGTCATACAGATCCGGATGCGCATCGAAGTGCAAAATACCGACGGGGCCATGCCTGGCGTGAATCGCCCGCATAATCGGATAAGTAATGGCGTGGTCCCCACCAAGGCTCAGCGGCAACGCACCCTTGTCGAGAATTTCGGCAATATGTTTCTCGATTTCCATTAAGGCGTCGGCGCCGGGCCCGATCTCACGATCGCCCAGGTCAATGAAACGGGAATTGTCGTTCAGATCGATTCCCATCTCCGATGTCAGGTTCGCCGAACCGTTATGCATTACCTCTCGAATCTTCGGCGGCGCTTCGGCAGGCCCTCGCATAAACGACGAGTTTTCATCCGAGCAAATTCCAATTAGCGCCACATCGTTTTGTTTCATTGAGCCTCCGGTTGGCAATCCAGGAAGAACATCCGGGCTTGCCGGTTGCTAATCATTCATTTCGATTTTCCGACGAACCTCTTTTGCCGGAAGCGTATCGCAGACCAGACCGAATCTATGGAAATCCGCCGGACGCCACGATAACCCATTGCCGACAACGGCTCCCAACTCTTATCGCGATTGATGTCTGATTTCACACTCGAACTTTTTTTCGGGTAGCAAAACCAAAGGATGCCGTCCTCCATTAATGAATCTGACACTGGCTTGGCCAGACGTTTAACATCCACGCAGCTATCGACGAACGCTATCGCAAAATCCGCTTCGGCCAGCGTGCTATTCGATATTCCCAGATTGACTTCGGCTGGCAGTTCAAAGACCGCGCCCTGCATGTTGGCCTTTATCTGAAGTTTTTGAATAAGGGGTGTCACTGAACTCGCCTGCGCTAGCTACTCGTCAACTTCGGACCACCGGCAACGACCTCGCGGAGTTCTTTCCAGAATATCTCTGCGGCCGGAAGTCCGGCTTCGCGAATGATCTCAAGGTCGGTCGCCGCTGTCTGTGGCTGAGCGTTTTCCGCTAGCTCCATCTCGGTTAAATATGTCCGCGTTGACTCTGCACTGACGAAACGCTCATCTCCTGCCGTTGCACGCGACATCACACCCTCTATCCTGAGCTGCTGGAGATGCTTCTCAATCGATTCATCTTCGGCGATAGCAATATCGGCGTTCAAAAACCAACCTCCTGGTTTGAGCGCGCCGACGACTTGCTTCAATAAAGCCAGTTTTTCATCAGCGCTAAGGTGATGCAGCGCGTACGATGAGATGACGAGATCGTAGCTGTCCGCGGCCAGAGTTTCCGCGGGCAACTGACGAAAATCCGCAATGACCCAATGAATCCGGTCCGCCATCGGTCCCAGGCGGTCTGCTGCAATATCGATCATCGCTGCGGCGCCATCGATCGCCGTAACGTTAGAATTCGGAAACCTTTCCAGCACGCGTGCAGAGAAAATGCCGGTCCCCGCCCCGAGATCCATGACCTTAAGGGCCGCTTCCTGGTTGAATGGCAAAATATCGAGGACGATCTCGATCATCTTGTGTCTCAGCGGATGCATGACATCCATATCGATGTCATAGGTCCTGACCCGTTCCGGGATGTCATAGGCCTTCAGGGTGTCGCAGCCCATCGGATTTCTCCGCGTACGAAAAAGAGCGGTATATCTTAACCGTTTTGCCGGGGCTTTTGCCCCGGCACCGACGCCCTCAGAGAACTTGCCGATCCAGACAGTCGAATGCCCTGAGGTCCTGGCGGCTGGCGGGTGACTCCGCATGCGAATCCGAAAACAAGGTCCACACCATCGTGTCGTGTACGCCCCCCTCACTGTCGTTATAGCGGCGCGCAAGGGTCGCTTCGTGCAGAAAACCCATTTTCCTGGGTATCGCAACACTCGCTTCATTTTCGGGCGCACAATATATTTCGATGCGCTCGACCTTGGCGATCTCGAATGCCACGCGGATCATCACGGCGGTCGCCTCCGACGCATATCCTTTGCCGTCGCATGACTTGTTGATCCAGTAACCGATTTCAAACGCACCGGGACCGGCCCGGGTCATCAGGCCTATTTCGCCGACCAGTGTTTGCTCCTCGCTGTCGAAAATGGCATACCAAAAATCCTTGCCCAGATCGAAATTCGCCCGCTTCAAACGCAGCCATGCGGCTGATTCATCCAGGCTCTTTGGTTCGTCCTTCATCCACGGTATCCATGGCCTGAGATGTTGATCGGATTCATCGAGAGCCGCGCGCAAAACTGGCGCATCTTTCGGCGACCAACATCTGATCAGCAGCCGTTCTGTCTCGATCCGGTAAGCAATATTGAGGGGTAGTCCCGTCATGCCGGCCTCTTCTTCCTAAAGTCGGATTTAGTATCCGGACACTATGCTTTCTTCGTGTACTCGCTCGCACCCAGAAAATGCAGCGATACATAAGGCTCGTCACCTACGACCCAACTATCGTGTGGTTCCGATGGAACATGGAACAGATCGCCCGCTTTCAGTTCGGTCACCCTGCCATCGGCGATTGCGGCGGTCGCGGTTCCCGACACAACCATTCCAACGTGCTCGACCGTACAGTATGGCTCGCCAACACCCGGCCCGACATCGACCGACCATTTCCAGCCTGGCTGGTAGGTCGCGCGACCTATGGTCATGCCTCCCAAGGTGATCGTTTCAAATTTGCCCTTCTCGAAATGTGTCACTTCGTCGGGGTTCTCGAATCGTTTGAGTATCACTTCCATCTTCTATCTCTTAGTCAAGTCTGGTCAACCAGGATATTTCGTTTCGCCTTATTCTACATTTTTACTCAGGACATAAATAAATGCATCGATTAGCGATCCATCCTCCTGCCTGACAGTGGTCACAACGCGTCGGTAACCATCGCCTTCAAATTCGTCAAGCTCACGCCAGAGGTTGCTGAGTTCATCCGATGAAAAAATCATTCCTTCAACTGGCTCCGCCGATTCATCAAGCACCAGGGCCGGATAACCATAATCCGCGCCCCAACCCACAGGGCAAAGGCGGCCATTAACCGACGCTTTCTCCCAGCGACCGCTTATTTTTTTCAATACATGCTCGTTCGGTTTTGCCGGAGCTAACGTGCCATAAACGAAAAGCCGTTGATTCGTCATGCCCTCTCCTCAAATGCATCATTCTTTTGTGACAGAGATTTCAGAGTTCAACAATTTCACCCTCGTCGGCAATTCCGTATCCATTGGCCAAAACTTGTGCCCGCTCATCACTGCCCGGCCAGATCGCGGGATTGGTGTGGTTTAAGTGAATAAACCGAATTTTTGATTTCTCTTTCGCCGGTAATTTAGAAAACCGCTGCATGCTGTGCGTGATAAACGGATGGGGAAACCCGCTCATATCCCGCCCGGGAATTTCGCCATTGGCAAAAAAGGAGCCATCGAGATAAGCCACATCGACAGACGCGATCATGTCTTCGATACGGGTGCCGGCTTCATCCCATTCCTCCCAACTGTCAATGTCCGGGATGAAAATCACGGACCGGTTCGGCCCGTCGATGCGAAAACTGACCACTTCGCTGAATTCCTGGCGGTGCGGCACCAGGAATGGCGTGACCCGAAGCCGGCTGTTTAGCCTGACTGCCTTGCGGTCTTCCATTTCGCGCAACACAATGTTGTCGTGTTTAACCAACTGGCTCCACGGCCCGTTGGTACTCAGAAATTCCTGCATTCGTGGCATCGCAAAAACCGGTACATCTTTCGCACCCATGGATTCGTGGCCAAGAAACATAAGGCCCGTGTAGTGGCCGATATGAGCGTGGGTCAGAAATATGCCCGCAATGCCCGGCTTGTCTGTTGCCGGAGCGAGCTGGTCCAGGTGATGCAGTTGCTCGCGGAAATCGGGGGTGGCTTCGAACAACCATCTTTCCTCGCTACCTGGGTCAATCAACGCGAGACTGACGACCCGCCTTTTGAATTGATCGTCTTCCCAACCCGGATGCTCGGTGGTACCGGCCTGCGGTGTTCCGCCATCCTGTGAAATACCCAGAACAACCAGGAATGGCGCGGCATTTGTTTCATTTGAATCTTCAGCCGCTACCGACTGTCCCCATAGCAGCGCAAACAGACAAACAATTATTTCCTTTGACGGAAAAACCGGGAGCGATGAGACTCTCACGATTCGACGATCTCCTTTTTGCTGTTTCCAGCAGCGAATGATTGAATCATATCAGGGCCGCCATGGGCGAGTGGCGCCGAACGGTCTCAAGGCGGTACAGCTGGAATCATCCAGCCAAAAAAAAAGCGCCGTCGCCAGCACCGTCAATCGGTTTCTTTTCGAGTTACTTAACGTTTAGCGGATTTTCGTAATCTCGCCAGCGATTTCAGCTGCGCCTGGACCTGGGCGAGTTCGGCCCGTGCATGGGCGATATCGAATTCACCTTCCTGGTTGGCCAGCGTCTCCTCGACTTTTCGCTTGGCTTCAAGCGCCGCGGCCTCGTCGATATCCCTGGCTCGCAGAGCAGTGTCGGCGAGTATCGTCACCAGATGCGGCTGCACTTCGATGCTACCGCCCGAGACATAGAAGAAATGCTCCTCGCCATCGGCCGTCTGCACGCGAACTTCGCCCGGCTTCAGGCCGGTCAGCAAGGGTGCGTGACGCGGCGCGATGCCGATCTCGCCCATTTGGGCCGGCGCGAAAACCATCGTGGCAAAGCCGGAGAAAATTTCTCCTTCCGCACTGACGATGTTGACTTCAATTTTGTTCATGGCATAGCTCAGGCTGCATTACTGCAGTTTCTTGGCGCTCTCCACGGCTTCTTCGATACTGCCGACCATGTAGAAGGCCTGCTCGGGAAGGCTGTAGTATTCACAGTTGATAATACCCTTGAAGCCACGAACGGTTTCGGCCAGCGGCACATATTTGCCTTCGGCGCCGGTAAAGGTCTCGGCGACGAAGAATGGCTGCGACAGGAAGCGCTGGATTTTACGAGCCCTGGTGACGCTGAGCTTGTCTTCTTCGGACAGCTCGTCCATACCCAGGATTGCGATGATGTCCTGTAGCTCCTTGTAGCGCTGCAAAATACTCTGCACCGCACGCACAGTATCGTAATGCTCCTGGCCTACAATGTTGGGATCGAGCAGGCGCGATGTCGAGTCGAGAGGATCCACCGCCGGGTAAATACCCAGCTCGGCGATCTGGCGAGAGAGCACCAGGGTCGCGTCGAGATGAGCGAAGGTCGTCGCCGGCGACGGGTCGGTAAGGTCATCGGCAGGAACATAAATCGCCTGGAAGGAGGTAATCGAACCGTCCTAGGTCGAAGTGATACGCTCTTGCAACACGCCCATTTCCTCGGCCAGCGTCGGCTGGTAACCCACGGCAGAGGGCATTCGGCCGAGCAACGCGGATACTTCGGTTCCGGCCAGCGTGTATCGATAAATGTTATCGATGAACATAAGCACATCGCGGCCTTCGTCGCGAAAATTCTCGGCGATCGTCAGACCCGTCAGAGCGACACGAAGCCGGTTGCCCGGCGGTTCGTTCATCTGGCCATAGACGAGCGATACCTTGTTCAGAACATCCGCGTCCTTCATCTCGTAATAGAAGTCATTCCCCTCGCGGGTGCGCTCACCAACGCCGGCGAACACCGAATAACCACTATGCTCGTGGGCGATGTTACGAATCAGTTCCATCAGGGCAACAGTCTTGCCGACACCGGCGCCGCCGAACAGGCCGATTTTTCCGCCCTTCGCAATGGGCATGATCAAATCGATAACCTTGATGCCGGTTTCCAGGATTTCCACCGAAATGGCCTGTTCCTCATAGTTCGGCGGTTCGCGGTGAATTGGCAGACGGCTATCGGTTTCGATCGGCCCGGCCTCATCAATTGGATTGCCAAGCACGTCCATAACCCGGCCCAGCGTCGCTTCACCGACCGGAACCATAATTGGACCGCCGGTGTTCGTCACCTCCATCCCGCGCTTGAGACCTTCACTGGAACCCATGGCGATCGCGCGTACGACCCCGTCGCCAAGCTGCTGCTGCACTTCCAACGTCAGATCCGTCTCTCCCAGGTGAAGCGCGTCATAGACTTTCGGAATCGCGTCCCGCGGAAATTCAACGTCGACCACTGCGCCAATGATTTGCACCGTTTTGCCAATACTCATGCTCTGTTCCTTAATTTTTCCACTGCAGGTGAACGGCTAAACTGCCGCCGCGCCTCCAACGATTTCTGAAATTTCTTGTGTGATCGAAGCCTGCCGCGCCTTGTTATAAATCAATTGCAGGTTGTCGATAATGTCGCCCGCGTTGTCGGTCGCCGCCTTCATTGCCACCATCCTCGCGGCCTGTTCGCAGGCCAGGTTATCCAGCGCGCCCCGATAGACCTGCGATTCGATGTAACGCATCAGGACACCTTCGAGCAGTTCACGCGCATCGGGCTCATAAATATAGTCCCAGTGAGCTTGCAATTCGTTTGCATCTATCGGCTCCACCGGCAACAACGCCGCCACCGCCGGCTTCTGACTCATCGTGTTGATAAATTCGTTATGCACCAGGAATAATCGGTCTATGGTTCCCTCGGTGTAACTGTCGAGCATTACCTTGACCGCACCGATCAAATCAGAGATGTGCGGCGTATCACCGAGATGAGTAACCTGCGAAACAGTCTTGGCGCCGAAACGACGGAAAAACGCCACCCCCTTGGCGCCGATAAAGCTCAGCTCCAGCTCCGCGCCTTTTTCCTGCCAATCTCCCATGTGATTGATCGCCGCCTTGAACATGTTGGTATTCAGCCCGCCACAAAGCCCGCGATCCGTCGAAATAATGATATAGCCGACCCGCTTCACTTCGCGGGTAACCAGATAGGGATGCTTGTAATCGGGGTTCGCCTTGGTCAGGTGACCGATTACCGTACGAATCCGATCGGCGTAAGGACGGGACGCCGCCATCCGAGCCTGCGCCTTGCGCATCTTGCTGGCTGCGACCATCTCCATCGCCTTCGTGATCTTCTGAGTGTTTTTAATACTCTTGATCTTGGTGCGAATTTCTTTTGCAGCTGACATTTATTGGTCCGCCTAGTAGGCGCCGTTCGCCTTGAAATCTTCGATCGCCTTGCGCAAGCCATTGGCGATGTCGTCGTTGTAATCGCCGGTCGCATTGATGGTGTCCACCAGATCAGAATGATTGGCGCGCACATAAGCATGCAGCGCAGCTTCGTAATCAACGACTTTCTTCACATCGACTTCGTCAATAAATCCTTCGTTGACCGCATATAGCGAAACCGCCATATCGGCAACCGTCAGCGGCGAATACTGCTTCTGCTTCATCAGTTCGGTCACGCGTTCGCCGCGTTCGAGCTGCCTGCGCGTGGTCTCATCGAGGTCAGAAGCAAATTGGGCGAATGCCGCCAGTTCACGATACTGCGCCAGCGCCAGCCGCACACCGCCGCCGAGTTTCTTGATTACGGTGGTCTGTGCAGCTCCGCCGACACGCGACACCGAGAGACCCGCGTTGATCGCCGGGCGTATACCGGCGTTGAACAAATCGCTCTCCAGAAAGATCTGGCCGTCGGTAATTGAAATCACGTTTGTCGGGACGAAGGCCGAAACGTCGCCGGCCTGTGTCTCGATGATCGGCAACGCGGTCAGCGAACCGGTCTTGCCTTTGACCTCGCCATCCGTCGCTTTCTCTACGTACTCGGCGTTGACCCGCGCGGCGCGCTCCAGCAATCGCGAATGCAGGTAAAAAACGTCACCCGGATACGCTTCGCGACCCGGCGGACGGCGCAGCAAAAGCGACACCTGGCGATAGGCCCATGCCTGTTTGGTCAGATCGTCGTAAATGATCAGCGCGTCTTCGCCACGATCGCGGAAATACTCGCCCATCGCGCATCCTGCATACGGAGCGATGTACTGCATCGCCGCCGATTCAGCTGCCGGCGCTGCGACGACAATGGTGTGTTCCATTGCGCCATGCTCTTCCAGTTTGTGTACAACACCCGCGATGGACGAGTTCTTCTGTCCGATCGCGACATAAATACACTTAATACCGGTGCCTTTCTGGTTGATGATGGTATCGATCGCAACCGCGGTCTTGCCGGTCTGGCGATCGCCGATGATCAGTTCACGCTGGCCGCGGCCGATCGGCACCATCGAATCGATGGACTTCAATCCGGTCTGCACCGGCTGGTCGACCGATTGGCGCCAGATCACTCCGGGCGCAACTTTTTCGATTGGTTCGAAGCGCTCGCTGTCGATCGCGCCCTTGCCGTCGACCGACTGTCCCAGCGAGTTCACGACGCGCCCGAGCAGGGCTTCGCCAACCGGTACTTCGAGAATTCGGCCGGTGGTTTTGACCGTATCGCCTTCGCTGATGTGCCGGTAACCGCCAAGCACCACAGCGCCGACCGAGTCCTGTTCGAGATTCAGAGCGATGCCAAAAGTATCACCCGGAAACTCGAGCATTTCACCATAGCTGGCGTTGGCCAGCCCGTGAATACGGACAATACCGTCGGTCACCGTGACCACAGTGCCTTCATCACGGGCTTCCGTGCCAGTCTGGAATTTTTCGATTCTTTCCTTGATCAGATCGCTGATCTCAGATGCCTTTATAGACATGAAACAAACCTCTTAATGCGTCAGCTCGGTTGCCAACCGCGCAAGGCGGCCACTCAACGAGCCATCGATAACCAAATCCCCGGCACGTATCACCGCACCACCAATAAGACTTTCATCAATCTCGCAGTGCAACCGGACATCGCGTCCCAGCCTCTTCCTGAGCGCTTCGGCGATTTTGTCCTGATGCGCCTGGCTAACCGGCAACGCAGAATACAGCGATACATCGACAGAGTTTTCATATTCCGCACGCAGCGACTCAAACAGGCTGACTATCTCCGGCAGTACGTTCAACCTGCGGTATTGCGCCAATACGCGTATGAAATTGCCGGCCAGCTCATCTGCCTTGTCCGCACACAGGCCGATGATCAGATCGGCCAACTCAGCACTGGTCACCCGCGGACTGTGCAACAGGTCGGCAACCCGCCGGTCGCTGACTACGCCGGCGGCGACGCACAGGGTTTCCGACCACTCCGCGAGTTTGTCCTGTTCGCATGCGAGCGCAAACACCGCTTTCGCGTACGGACGTGCAATTGTGACTTTCTCAGCCATTAACAGCTCCGGAGGTCAGGCCTCAAAGCTCGGCAACCAGTTTATCGAGCAAAGCGGCATGGGTTTTCTCATCCACTTCACGGTCCAGCAGTTTGCTGGCGCCGGCAACAGCAATGCTGGCGATCTCACCACGCAAGCTGTCTTTTGCCCGGTTGGACTCTTGCTCGATTTCAGAATGCGCCGCTTCGACCAGGCGCTTGCCCTCGACCGTCGCATCGCTTTTCGCATCGGCCATGACCTGGTTGGCCCGTTGGTTCGCCTGATCCATGATCTCGAGCGCCCGTGTGCGAGCCTCCTCGATAATGGCCTCCGATTTTTCCGTTGCGGCCGCCAGCTCCGTTTGCGCCTTATCCGAGGCCGCTATCCCGTCGGCAACATTTTGTCGCCGCTCTTCCAGCGCTTGCATGATCGGCGGCCAGATGTACTTCATGCAGAAATACACGAAGACGATAAACGCTATGGACTGGCCGATAAGGGTCAGATTGATATCCACCTGATGGCTCCTAGAATTAAACTGATGTTTTGAGCGTATCGGCGCTTAGCCGCCGAGCGCTTCCTGCAACTGGCCGATGAACGGGTTGGCAAAAGCGAAATACAAACCTATGCCCACGCCGATCATGGCTACAGCATCGAGCAGTGCAACCACGATAAACATTTTTACCTGCAGCATCGGCACCAGTTCGGGCTGACGTGCGGCGCCTTCGAGAAAGCGGCCACCCAGCAGTCCCATGCCAATACCTACGCCCAGGGCGCCCATACCGATCAGGATTGCGACGGCAATCGCGGTCAAGCCAATTACGGTTTCCATTAATTTCTCCTGCTTACAAAATCAAATATACAAAAACGAAAAGTAGCTACTCAATGGATCAGTGCTCTTCTTGTGCCAGGCTTAGATAAACTATGGTCAACATCATAAAAATAAAGGCCTGGAGCACAATTATTAGTATATGGAACACCGCCCACATGAAATGCAGCGGTAGCTGATATACGCCCAAAAGAGCAATCAATATAAAAATCAGTTCGCCTGCGTAGAGGTTGCCAAACAACCGCAGCGACAGGGAAATCGGTTTGGCGATCAGCGAGATCCCTTCCAGGATCAGATTAAACGGGATCGCGGCCCAGTGATTAAACGGCTGCAGCGTCAGTTCCTTGGCAAAACCTGTTACGCCCTTGACCTTGATGCTGTAGTAGAGGATCAGCACGAAAACCGAAATTGACATTCCAAAGGTGACATTGACGTCGGTGGTCGGCACGACCTTCAGATAGGGGACCCCAACCCACTGCCCAATAAGCGGCAGCCAGTCCACCGGTATCAGGTCCATCAGGTTCATCAGGAACACCCAGACGAAAATCGTCAGGCCCAGCGGCGCGATCAGCTTGCTTTTGCCGTGAAACGTGTCGCGAACGCTGCCATCGACAAACTCGACCAGCACTTCGACCAGCGCTTGAAACCTGGTTGGCACGCCTGAATTGGCTTTTTTCGCGACCTGGCGAAAAGAGAGCAGAAATAATGCGCCCAGAAACAAAGAGAAAAACATCGAATCGACGTTGAGCGTCCAGAAATTGCCAGCACAATGGTTCCAGACCCACTGGTCCTCGACCCTGCAGATCTGAAGGTTTTGTAGATGGTGCTGTATGTATTCGCCGGCGGAGTGGCCTTCAGTCGCCATTCTTGTCCCTTTGCTCAGGCATCATGACCCGATACCCCAAATCCCGTCTTGTCCAGTCTCAGTGCCACCCACATCACGCTCTGGGTAGCGATAAATCCGGCAAAAAGCCAGCCTGCCGCCAGTGGCTTCACCAGCGTGAATGCCACGATGAACAGCATGGCGCTGATCATCAATTTCCCGGCCTCGCCCGCGTACATGCCGCGCACCAAAGCCCTCGGATCGCGCTTCATGCCTGCCGCAATAATCCTCAATGCCAGAAATGTGTTTGGCAGCAGGCAAATCATGCCGCCGGTCAGAGCGGAATAGGCCGCAGTCCTCCCTGCGGAAAATCCACCGATCGCTGCCAGCAAAAGACCAACGCCCAATTGAGCGGCGAGTATCCCGAACATCGCCTTGGTGGCGCTGGCCGGTTTACTGGTGCTGCTCACATGCGGAGCATCGGCGCTCACACTACCCCTCGTACATCCCCGGATATCGGCCCGGGCCGTGCCCGGGTACATAAAAACGCCACAACCGATGGTCTTTCAATACGGCGTGTGGCGTCCTGTTTCCCCCCGAAAAATCATTTGCCCAGGGGGTGGCTCAAAGCCGCACTATTATAGTGGCGACCTTTTAGACTGGCAACAAAACGGGTGTTTATTTGATGTGTTCGAGGATGCCTTCGAGTTCGTCCAGACTGTTATAGCTGACCACCAGCTTCCCCTTGCCTTTGGCGCTATGGCTAAGACTGACACTGGCGCCGAGTTTCTCGCTCAGTTCGGTCTCCAGGCGAACGATATCCGGGTCGCGGCGTGCCTTTTTCTGCCCTTTTTTGCCTTTTAGGAGGCGCCGCACCAGTGCCTCGGTTTCTCTGACCGACAACCCTTTTTTCGCGACCAGCAAGCCGACCTCGGTCTGTTGGCGCTGGCTCGGCAGCCCCAGTAAGGCCCTGGCGTGACCCATATCGAGCTCCCGGGTCACCAGCAGTTTTTTGAGTCGCGTGCCCAGGTCGAGCAGCCGCAGCAGGTTACTGACCGCCGCCCGGGACCGGCCGATTGCGTCGGCCGCCTCCTGGTGGGTCATGTCGAATTCGCGGATCAGCCGGTCCAGCGCTTGTGCCTCTTCCAGCGGATTCAGATCCTCGCGCTGGATGTTTTCGATCAGCGCCATGGCTATCGCGGCCTGGTCAGTAACCTTCCGAACGACACTGGTGATCTCCTGCATGCCTGCCATCTGTGCCGCACGCCAGCGGCGCTCGCCCGCGATAATCTCGAACTGCTCGCCATCGCCAAACGGCCGAACGATGATCGGCTGCACCAGGCCCTGCGACCGCATCGAATCGGCCAGGTCCATTAGCGTGTCCTCGCGCATGTCCTGGCGGGGCTGATATGGGCCCGGCCGGATCAGGTCGATGGGCAAGGTGCGCAGACTGTCCCTGTCGTCACCCACCGGCACAGCGCCGCTCAATAACACATCCAGGCCACGGCCCAGCCCCCCTGCGTTTCGCCGTCACCATTTCCTGCCCCTTGTATTGCCATTCATAACGATAAGTCCTTTCTTATCTACGCCGTGCTCGCCAGAGTCTGCTGCTCTCCGTGCAGGCGATTGATTTCTCCGGCCAGCGCCAGGTAAGCCATCGCGCCACGCGATTTCTTGTCGTGATAAAGCACCGGGAGACCGAAGCTCGGGGCCTCGGCAAGCCTGATGTTGCGTGGAATTACGGTACGAAATACTTTGTCCTTGAAATGCATGATCAATTGCCCTGATACGTCGTTGGATAAATTGTTGCGCGGGTCGTACATGCAGCGAAGAACACCTTCGATTCGCAGCTCCGGGTTGACCGTTTCGCGAATCTGCTCGATGGTGTTTACCAGGCTGGACAGACCTTCCAATGCGTAATACTCGCATTGCATCGGGATCAGTACGCTATCCGCTGCCGTCAGCGCATTGACCGTGAGCATATTAATCGATGGCGGGCAATCGATAATGATGTAGTCATAGTCACCTGCAAGCGGTCCCAGCGCCTTGCGCAGTTTCATTTCGCGGCCATATTCGTTTAGCAGCTTGACCTCCGCGGCAATCAGGTCCTCATTGCCCGGCAGGATATCGAACCCCGCGTCTTCGACTCTTTGAATGGCTTCCGTCGCGGTACAATCACCCATCAGTACTTCGTAGGTCCCGCGCTCCAGGTTGTACTTGTCCACACCGGCGCCCATGGTAGCGTTGCCCTGCGGATCGACATCCACCAGTAAGACCCGCCGTTTTGTCGCCGCCAGCGACGCGGCCAGGTTGACGGCCGTCGTGGTTTTTCCGACGCCGCCTTTCTGATTCGCAACCGTTATTATTCGTGCCATATCCGTTTCGGATCCTTTGATTATTCCCGGCCGAGAATCAGCAAATGCCGCTCCGCTACAAGCCCGGGTATCACCAGTTTTTCCGCGTGTTGCAGCCGCCATCCGTCCGGCAGCATCTTCAGTTCGTCCTGCGGCAATTTCCCTTTCATCGCTAGCAGGCTGCCCCGGTCGGCCAGCAGATGCCCCGCCGCCGCCAAAAATTTGTCCAGACTGGAAAATGCCCTTGCTGTAATTGTCGTAAACGGAGGCACCTTGTCTGACGATACAAGATAATCCTCAACGCGCCGGTTTTCTACCCACACGTTGGCGAGCCCGAGTTCGAGAATGGCCTGGGTCAGGAAACGGCAGCGTTTGGCCGCGCTGTCGAGCAGCACAAAGTAGCGATGCGGTTCAGCGATCGCCAGCGGGATACCGGGTAATCCTGCGCCGGAGCCGACATCCAGAATCCGGTCGCCGGCCAGCCACGGCCTGATCGCCAGGCTGTCAAGCAGGTGGGCCGCGACCATGTCATCGATTTCCCGGACCGCGGTGAGATTGATCGTGCGATTCCAGTGCTGCAAGAGCTCGAGAAACCGAAGCAGCTCTTGTTCGGCGCCTTCCGGTAATGTCTGACCAAGTTCCGCCATTCCTTGCCGCAACTTATGCGCAATCGTCATTATTGGGGAATTGCCCCCAGCAAGCCCTCCGGATCATGCAGCAAAAAATCCTTGAGTTCCTCGCTTTCGAGATCCAGCGTGCGAATGCGGTGATTGTTGGTGTCTGCGATATAGACATACTCTCCGCCGATGCTAAGACCACCCGGTTCCTCCAGAGTCGGCTCCCCGGGTGTCAGGCTGACGACCTTCAGGCTGTCCGGATCCAGGCGTTTGATCTTGCTGTTGTAGGTATCCGCGATATAGATTACGCCCGCCTTCCAGGCCACGCCCAGCGGGTGTTGCAATTTGACTTTGCGACCGCGACCGTCGACATCGCCAAAATCGAACAGACCGGTTCCCAGCAGGGTGTGCAATCTGCCTTCCGCATCGAGATCTGCGCTGCGGATCGCGCTGGCTTCGCTATCCGCGATATACAAATTCTCGCCATCGGTAGCCAGTCCGCTTGGCTGGTTGAGCCCCGCCGATAGTAATTTTCCATCCTTGAGCTGTTCGCGTCGCGAACCGGCAAAGGCTTTTAGCCGACCGCTCGTCGGATCCAGAGTCCAAATCTGGTGTTGTCCCGCCATCGCGACATAGACGGTGTCATCGACTCGCAACAGGTCCCATGGGGAATTTAACGCGTCACCGGGGCCCGCAAGATCGTCAAACATATATGCTTGCTGGCCGTTTCCCGCTACCGTCGACACCGTTTTTTCAACGAGGTCTATCCTGCGAATGGCATGATTTTCCGTGTCCGCCAATAACAGTGTGTCTTTGTCCAGCAGGGTCATGCCCTGGGGCAGGCGAAAGCGAGCTTCGCCAAAACCACCGTCTGCATATCCCGCCTGACCGCTGCCGATAAGCTGTTGCACCTGCCCATCCAGACCGGCAACCACGATGCGATGATGCCCGGTATCCGCTATAAACAAGCGGCCGTTTGCGGCATCGGCGAGGACCTTTCCGGGGAAACTCAGCTGGCCGCCCGGCCGCTCCTCGGCAACCAGGCTCAGCACGGAGCGGTCGATTTCAAATTCATCCACCAACCCGCCGATCACCGTATCCAGTAAATCGTAATTTCCCTCGCCGGATACCTGGCCAACAATATTTCCGGCAGGGTCGATCACCACCAGCGTCGGCCAGGCACGGGCGCCGAAGTCTCTCCAGATTTCGTGCTCACCGTCATTGACGACGGGATGCATAATCTCGTAGCGCAGCACGAATTGCCTGATTCCTGTGGTCTTGGACTCGCGTTCGAATTTGGCGGAGTGTACGCCGATGACCACCAGTTCCTCGGCGTATTTCTTCTCAAGCCGTTTTAAATCGGGGATGATATGCAAGCAGTTGATGCATCCATAGGTCCAGAAATCCAGCAGGATGATTTTGCCATGGAGCTGTTCAACGGTCAGCTCGCGACCACCGGTGTTCAGCCAGTCCAGGCCGGATGGAAATTCAGGCGCCGGGTTTTCGCCTGCGTAGGTCCGCATATCGCCTGCGCCGGCCAGGCTGGCCTGCCGCCACTGCGAGAAACCCCAGGCCGTCACCATCGCGACAACCACAAATGCCCCGATCACAGTCAGCAGCCGATTTATCACTTTGATCAAAATATCACTCCCCGGACTTCATCAAAAAACACGGCGGAACCCGTGTCGCAAACAGCTCCGCCCGGCAGCGTCATCACCCGACCCGCTCATTCAGGCTTTGACCATCATCGCCATGAAATCTGACACCGCTATGCGGGACAATCGCTGTGGATCGGCAAAAAGATCATTCAATGCCTGGCATTGGCCTGCATCGAGCTGCTCCGCCGCCGATTGTTCGAATTTCTCCACCAGCACCGGAATTCCCTCGTCGCGGCGCCTCTGGTGACCGATGGGAAACTCCACTTCGACCCGTTCGGTACTGCTGCCATCCTTGAAGTAGACCTGCAAAGCGTTGCCAATATAACGCCGCTCGGAGTCGAAATATGATGTCGTAAAATCCTTGTTCTCCAAAACCTCCATATCGTCCCTCAAAGCATCGATGCGCGGATCCGCGGCGATATCGTCTTCATAATCGGCCGCGACCAGGCGGCCGAAAATCAGCGCAACGGCCACCATGTACTGGATGCAGTGGTCGCGATCCGCCGGATTATCCAGCGGGCCGGTCTTGTCGATAATGCGGACGCCGGGTTCCTGGGTCTCAATCACGATTTTCTCGATCTCGCCCAGACGGTCCTTGACCTGCTCATGCAGAGTCATCGCGCATTCGACCGCGGTTTGCGCATGAAACTCGGCGGGGAAGGATATCTTGAACAGGATATTCTCCATGACATAGCTGCCGAATTCCTGCGGCAGGCTGAATTTCTTACCCTTGAAAAGCACATCGAAAAAACCCCATGCCGGCGCAGTCAGCGCCGATGGGTAACCCATCTCCCCGGTCATTGCCATTAACGCCAGCCGGACACCACGGCTCGTCGCATCGCCGGCCGCCCAGCTTTTTCTCGAACCGGTGTTTGGCGCGTGCCGGTATGTGCGCAGTGCGCCGCCATCGATCCAGGCATTGGATAGCGCATTGATTACGGTGTCCCGGTCACCGCCCAGCATGTGCGTTACCACTGCGGTCGTTGCCGCCCGTACCAGCAGCACATGGTCAAGACCGACCCGGTTGTAGCTGTTTTCCAGCGCAAGAACGCCCTGTATTTCGTGCGCCTTGATCATCGCGGTCAGCACATCATGGATGGTCAGTGGTTTATTTCCATTCGCCTCGGCCTGGCGGCTCAGATAATCGGCCGTGGCCAGAATGCCGCCGAGGTTGTCCGATGGGTGTCCCCATTCGGCCGCCAGCCAGGTGTCGTTGAAATCCAGCCAGCGGATCAGCGCACCGATATTGAACGCCGCCATGACCGGCTCCAGCTCGAAACTCGTTCCGGGCACGCGTGCACCGCCGGGTAGCGTGGCGCCGGGCACGATGGGGCCAAGCAACTTGGTGCAGGCCGGGTATGACAAGGCCTGGAAACAGCAGGCCAACGTATCCATCAGGCAATAACGCGCCGTGTCGTAGGCCAACTCACTGTCGATCGGGAAATCGCAGACATAGTCCGCGATTTTCGTTAACACCAGATCGGGCTCCGGCCGTATGGCGGAACGGATATCACTGGAAGACATTTTTACTCCTGAAGACGGCGTGGCGGCCAGCCAGGCCTGTTAACCCACATACTTCGCCAAGGATCACGGATACTGGGTGAGGACTCGGACGATTGAGGGCAGGTCTGGAGCGAAACCCATAGAGCTATCTATGGGTTGAGTGAAGACCAAGCTCAGTCGTTCGAGAACCAGCCAGGGCCGCGATAGGTGGACGCCGGCGTACAATCTATAATCAGCAATCAACATTCCGATTCCTCAACATAGCTGAACCTTCCACTCCCGACAGCCGGCGGCTACCGCCTTGGCGAAATATGCGGGTCTAGAATCAATCACGCTCTTCGACAGGCACCCATTGGCGCAATCCCGGGCCAGTGTATTCAGCCGCCGGGCGAATTAGCCGGTTGTCGGCGCGTTGCTCCATGATATGGGCGGACCAACCGGTGATGCGCGAGCACACGAAGATCGGCGTGAACAGTAGCGTCGGGATACCCATAAAATGGTAGGCCGTCGCCGAATAGAAATCTGCATTGGGGAACAGTTTCTTTTCATCCCACATTACCTTGTCTATCGCCTCGGACACGGCAAACAAATGCGTATCGCCGACTTCCTCCGACAATTGTCGCGAGAGTTCCTTTATCACCACGTTTCGCGGGTCCGAAGTCGTATAGACACGATGGCCGAAACCCATGATTTTCTCTTTCCGTGCGAGGGCATCGTGGATGCCCTGGGTAGCCTGTTCCGCGTTCTCGAAGCGTTCTATCAATGCCATCGCGGCTTCGTTGGCGCCGCCATGCAGCGGCCCGCGCAACGCGCCAATCGCACCGGTAACGGCGGAGTGAAAATCGGACAATGTCGCGGCGATAACTCGTGCGGTAAAAGTCGAGGCATTGAACTCGTGCTCCGCGTACAAAATCAGGGAGATATCCAGCACCCGGCGGTGGAAGTCACTGGGCGGCTTGCCGTGCAACAGGTGCAGAAAATGACCGGCGATCGAATCGTCCCCGGTTTCGGTGTCGATACGCACACCATCGGTGTGATAGCGATGCCAGTACATGAGCATCGACGGAAAACAGGCGAGCAAGCGGTCGGCGACGTCAACCTGATTGGAAAAATCGCCTTCCGGCTCGAGGTTCCCCATTACCGAACAACCGCTACGCAACACATCCATCGGGTGGGAATCCGCCGGCGTGTTCTCCAAAACGTCCTTTAATGCCTGCGGCAGGCCGCGCATGCCTTTGAGTTTGTCCAGGTATTGCTCGAACTGGCCGCGATTTGGCAGATCGCCATGATGCAAAAGGTAAGCAACCTCGTCGAAGGTGGCATTTTTTGCCATGTCCTCGATGTCGTATCCGCGGTAGGTCAGCCCGGCGCCTTCCTTGCCTACGGTGGCAATCGCGGTTTCCCCGGCGATTATGTCGGCCAGACCTCCAGCGCTTTTCTTGTCACTCATTACCCATCTCCAGTCCGCTGCGTCCTGATATCACGACTTCTCCGCGGCAAACAGCTCATCCAGCTTGCGTTCGTATTTGTGATAGTCCAGAACTTCGTACAACTCATCGCGGGTCTGCATGGCATCAGTGCAAGATTTTTGCGTGCCGCGCTGACGCAAGACACTGTACACGTTCTCGGCGGCCTTGCTCATGGCCCGGAAGGCGGATCAAGGGTACAGGGCGATCTTCACGCCCACATCGCCCAGTTCTTCGATCGTAAACAACGGCGTTTTGCCAAACTCGGTGATGTTGGCGAGCACGGGCACGTCGATCTGCGATACAAACTCTCGATATTCATCCAGTTCGGTAAGCGCCTCTGCAAAAATCATATCGGCGCCCGCTTCAACATAGTGCATCGCCCGGTCTATCGCGGCCCGCTGGCCTTCAACCGCGTGGGCATCGGTGCGGGCCATGACGACGAAACGGTCGTCCGGCCGGCCATCTACCGCTGCCTTGATTCGGTCTGCCATCTCATCCGCCGCGACCAGTTCCTTGCCTGGCCTGTGACCACAGCGCTTTGCGCCAACCTGGTCTTCCATGTGCATGCCGGCCGCGCCCGCCACGCACAGATCGTGCGCCGTGCGCGCGATCATAAACGCCTGGCCCCAACCGGTATCGGCATCCACCAGCAACGGCAGGTCCACAACGCCACAGATTCTGCGAACGTCCTCACAGACATCATTGAGGCTGGTGATACCCAGATCGGGAAACCCGAATGAAGCATTGGCTACGCCGGCGCCAGACAGGTAGATCGCCTTAAAACCGGATTTTCTCGCCTGCAATGCGCTAAACGCGTTGATGGTCCCCACGACCTGGAGCGGGCTTTCTTCGCCCAAAGCCTGCCAGAGACTGTCACCCGCTGAATGAATTGTGCTCATGTTGTCGCCATCTCCGGATTACCACCGTTGATTCAACGGTGTTGCGAAAAGGGCGGTTATGTTAGCGCAGCGGAGTCCCGTTTCCCAAATGGCGGGTCGCCGGTCGAGGTCTATCCGAATCCTACGACGCAGCGGCCAGTGGTTTTACGCTCCAGGTAATCGTCGAGAGCGTGGGGTAATTGATCGAAGTCGATGACCCGCGTGCAGATCTGGTCCAGATGCGCCGGCCTGAGATCGCCTGCCAACCGTTGCCACACTTTCAGGCGCAGGTCACGCGGTGTAGCCACCGAATTGATGCCGAGCAGATTTATGCCTCGCAGTATGAATGGCATCACGGTGGTGTGGAGTTCGTGACTGCCGGCAAGGCCGATACAGGCGATGTTTCCCCACCAGTTCATCGTGCGGGTTAGCCAGGTCAGCATCTCGCCACCGACATTGTCGACTGCGCCGGCCCATATCGCCTTTTCCAACGGCCGACTGCCAAAATCGATTTGTTCGCGGAGAAGAATCTCGCTGGCGCCCAACCCTTCCAGATAAGGCAGAGCGTCAGCCTTACCGGTTACCGCGGTGACTTTGTAGCCCGCGCCGGCAAGCATGTCCACGGCCAGGCTGCCAACGCCGCCGGTCGCACCGGTAACCACCACCGGCCCCGCCCCTGGCTCCAAGCCGTTGTTTTCCATGCGGATAATTGCCAGCGCCGCGGTAAAGCCGGCGGTTCCCAGCGTCATTGCGTGCTTCTCACTCAGCCCCTCTGGCAACGGGATGACGCTGTCACCTTTGACCCGGACGACCTTTGAATATCCGCCGTCATATTCCTCGCCCAGCCCACATCCTGTGACCACGACCTGGTCGTCTGCAGAATAGCGGCTGTCATCACTGCGGATTACTGTGCCTGCCACATCGATGCCGCCGACCAGCGGAAATTTCCGCAGGATCTTGCCGGCGCCGGTCGCCGCCAGCGCATCCTTGTAATTGATACCTGAGAAAGACGACTTGATAACCACATCGCCTGCGCTCAGATCGTCCAGCGTCAGATTTTCGAATCTGGCGCTGACCTCCCCGTTATCGTTGTGAATACGAAAGGCTTTGAATGTTTCCATAACGGGTCCCCGGCCAGGAGTCCGGCAAGTTCCTAGCCCTTCATTTTACGGTCCAGCCAATATTTCAGGCCCTGCACATTGAGTTCAATATCCGGGTCAAGCAGGCGATGTCTTTCTGCCATGTCCAGCTCGCAGCCGTGCTGATCCAGTCTCTGGCCCAGGTAATCGTACATTTCTCCAACCATAGCGTTGTGAGGGTCATCGGCGTTTGCATTGTTGTGGGTTATCTCAACAAATGCGTCGATATCGGCATGTAAGTCGCGCGCCAGTTTTTCCGGTGGCGACACGGCACTGTAATGGGTCAGAAACATTCGGCTGACCTCATAGCTCAGCAACCGGTCTATGGACGCGTGCGCGGCTTCGGGGTCGAAGTGTATCGGTGTAGTCGTGGGCATGATGAAGGCGCCGGCCGCGGTATCAAACTCGCGATAAGACACGCCGAAACTGTCGCCGCTAAAGATCGCATCCGCTTGGCGATCGACGATGCAATAGTGATGCAAAGAATGGCCAGGCGTATGCAGGAATTTCAACTCACGATCGGCGAGTTTCAGTTTCTCCCCGTCCTCGATTACACGGATTCGGTTCTGGGAGATCGGCAGCAATTCACCATACAATTGCCCGTACATCTTTTCGCCATAAACGGCGATGCTGCCGGCAATCAGTTTTGCAGGATCGACCATATGGCGTTCGCCACGCGGATGTACCACCAGGGTCGCGTTCGGCAATGCCTGCATTAGTTGGCCGGCGCCACCGGCATGATCCAGATGAATATGGGTTAGCAAAACATAGTCAACATCCGCTGGGCTCAATCCGCAGCGGCTCAACGCCGCAAGTAGCCCCGGCACCGAATGCGCGGTTCCGGTGTCCACGAACGCGCCCCGGCCCTGGTGCACCAGAAGATGGCTGGCGTCCATTCGCGGCCTGAGATAACCGGTATCGATTGCGAACACGCCGTCGCCCTGATCGATAATGTCCGGCTGCGGCTCGTTGATCTTTCCTGTCATATCGGTTGGGCACTCTTTAAAAAAAAACCCGTCAACAGCGGTCTGTCGGACGGCTTTTTGGCCCAGGTTAACGCCCGTTAGCGATGCAGCGTAAACAGACCCTTTTGCGTCGCGTAAAACGCGGCCAGATCGGCGATGTCATCATCGTTCAGGGTCGCGGCAAATGCCGCCATGATCGGGTTGCGCCTTTCCCCGCTGCGGTAGGCTTTGAGTGCGTGTTCAAGATAATCCTGATGCTGGCCCGCGAGGACCGGGTAGTCAGGCATGACCGATTCGCCAGTTACGCCATGGCAACTTGCACAAACTACCGACTTTCCCTTGCCAGCACCCGCGTCGCCATCGGCAACGGCTGTGGTACAGAACAGCATGACTCCAGCCAGGACCGCAAAAATTCGAACCCCGTGTTCTCTCATTATTTTAATCATCCCGTCAGTCATCAAACCGGGTGGCAAAATAGGCCGCCACATCGGCTATCTCCTGGTCGCTCAGTGTGGCCGCCTGGGCATGCATGGTCTTGTGTGGCCGCGCGCCATCCCGATAGGCCTTCAGCGCCGCGACGATATAGGCTTCCTTCTGTCCACCCAGTTTCGGCACCTTGTACATCGGGTAAGTGTTTTTGTAATTTTCGCTCGCGTGGCAACCCAGGCAGGTGTCGCTCAGTGCCCGACCGTTTTTTGCGTCTCCATCCGCGATCACGCTCAGGGGCAACATCGCCACCACAGCCACCAACAGTTTTTTCCCAGCCACTATCTTTATCTCCGTCCGGAAAGGCGGTGTCATCGCCATGTTGCAAAGGTGCCGGAATCTTAAAGGGCCGCTGATTATATTGCCACCGGGTAGCACACCCGGCAAAGACCAGCCGTTACAGCGCGGCAGCCAGATCGAGTAACAGGCCGGCGTCGTTGGGCGTTGTAGCCGATGGATATCGAGCTCTCAGCGTCCCGTCCGCATCCACCAGGAATTTCTCGAAATTCCACTCGATGTCTCCCGGCATGCCGTTTTCCTCGCTGGTTAGCCAGGCGTACAGCGGATGCCTCCCGGCACCATTGACCTCGACCTTTGCAGCCATCGGAAAACTCACCGAGTACTTTTCCGTGCAGAACTTGAAAACTTCTTCGTCGCTACCGGGTTCCTGGGCGCCGAATTGATTGCAGGGTACGCCGAGTACGATCAGGCCCATGCTGCCCATTTCCTGGTATAGCGCTTCCAGTCTTTCGTATTGAGGCGTATATCCACATTCGCTGGCTACATTGACGACCAGGACTGCCTGACAACGAAACCCGCCCAGCAAATCCTCGTCACCGGCTATGCCCGCCAGTTTGATATCAAAAAACTCACTCACATCACTCATCACATCCCAACCATGCATGGCGCCCGGTTCACTGTGATAGCATCTGGAGCACACCCAGCCTGGAAATGTAACGTGCGCCGTCTGCATATTGTCTTGCTGATTTTAGTCGTTCTGGTCCTGATTTCTCCGTTACTGACCGGTTCAGTTGCCCAAAAACAGTTTAACCGTTCATTGGTGGATCTCGAGGAGCTGGTGCCGGGCCTGGCGTTCGAAGAAACGCAGGCCGAGTCAGGCTGGTTGACTTCGACCAATACCCAGGAACTGGTTTTCAAAGGCACGTTGATCGCGGAAGACGGCTCGGCCGAAGACCAGCACAGCGGAATATTCCTGGAAACCGAGATTTTCCATGGCCCGTTGATATTCGGGATGGGCGATCCCAATATGCCAGCAATCAGTTTTGGCGCCGCAATCACCCGCTCCCAGGTCAGCTTCGATAAAGGAGATGCGGAACCAGTCGAATTACCTGGCGGTATCTATAACCGAATTTCATATGGTGGCAGCGGATCGCTTTCCCTGGTTTTTGACCCTTTGGCCGAAGAATTTAGCGATGAAACTGCAACGGGGGGAGCCTCAATCCGTTGGGAGGGTGCGCGCCTGGAAGTGGATTACAACGCAGGATTGAGCCATGTAGAGTCTGTTGGCGTAATCAAGCCTTTGAGCGTCGTGTCCGATGAGGGTGAGTTTCGCTTTGGTGAAATCAATTTTGAAAGCTCGGCCGATTACAGTGATTTCGGTATCTGGACCGGAAGCTCTTCGAGCAGTGTCGAAGAGTTGGCCGTGATCGGCTCGTCGGTGGGATTGCCCAAAGCTTTTACCCTGAGGGGCGTTACCATGTCTGGCCACAGCGCTATCGATCAGGACCGCCTCTCGGGAGGCGTCACCTTGTCGATTGCGGACCTCGACATGGATGGTATAGCAGGTAATTCAGTCCGATTCGCGATGTCTGCCGACTTCGATGCGGCGACTATCGGCCGCCTGAAGGACTCTCTGGAGAATCCGGATCCGGCCAGCGCTGAATTGAGCATGGAGTTACCGGCCCGTATGCAGGATGCAGGAATGGAGCTGATAGCGGCAGGCCTGACCCTCGAGATAAGCGAATTGCAAATCAACACCGCTCAGGGTGACGCGCGGTTCGTGTTCCAGTTTGAAATTCCGGAAAGCGATTTGAGTGGCGAAGCCGCGGCGATGAACGCCTTGTTTTCCATGTCCGCCGAATCGAACCTGCGCATCAGCCGCTCCTTGTTCGATTATATTTCCCAGAGCAATCCAGTCATGGCACAGCAAATGATGGCTTTACTTCAAACCGGCATGCTGATCGAGCAGGGCGAGCAACTGACCCTGGAAGCCATATATGACGGCGGCTTGCTGACCGTCAATGGCATGCCGATTCCGTTGCCAGTCATACCCCAATAAAGCGCCTTCCGGAAGCCTGCTAGCCGAAAACCAGCTTCACTTCCGACGCCAGCAGGTTCCGCGTGTACGAATGTTGCGGATCGCGCAATATCTGCCGCGCCGGGCCACGCTCCACGATTCTGCCCTTGTGCATGACAAGCACCTGGCTGGCGATTCGTCGAACAACACCCAGGTCATGCGCAATAAACAATATCGACAACTCCAGCTTTTGTTGCAGTTCCACCAGGAGGTTGATGACCTGTGCCTGTACAGAAATATCCAGCGCGCTGACGGGTTCATCGCAAATCAGTACTTCGGGTCCGTTAGCCAGTGCCCGCGCGATCGCCACTCGCTGGCATTGCCCGCCTGACAACTCATGCGGATAACGGTTGGCGACATCTTGGCGCAGACCAACCTGGGTGATCAATTCAGCCAGCCTCTCGCTGATTTCGTCGGCAGCAGGCCGCGCCTCGCTGGCGATCGACAACAGCGGTTCGGCCAGCGATTTTGCGATGGTCTGCCTGGGGTTCAGCGAAGAGACCGGATCCTGGAAAACCATTTGCAGATGCTGCGCCTGCCATTTCAGATCTTTCGCCCGCTGCTTCGCCAGTGGCCGGCCAAGCAATTCGACACTGCCCTGCTCAGGCGCCAGCAGGCCGGCGCAAGCGTATGCCAGGGTCGATTTCCCGGAGCCGGACTCGCCGACGACTGCCAGCGTCTGGCCGCGGACCAGCTCGAAGCCCACGTCGTCGAGCGCAAGAAATCTGCCACCGCTGCGCTGATAACTGACTCGCAGATTCGAGGCCTTCAATACCACGGCACTCACTGCTCGGGCTCCAGGTGACAAGCCACCCATTGGGATTGCGCGCCCGCGATACGCTTTACCGGTCTGGGTCGTGGAATTACCTCGCTGCAGTGGGGCAGGACTTCAGTGCAACGTGGGTGGAACGGGCAGCCGCCCGGCGGATTCCGCATGTCCGGCGGTTCCCC
>JAPUGL010000071.1 GCA_027292775.1 Gammaproteobacteria bacterium
GGACGGGCGCATCAAGCAGGGGGACACCTTGCTTCTTGAGGCATTTGGCGGTGGATTTACCTGGGGCTCGGCGCTGATAAAATATTAATTACAGCAGGCCGCCTCTTCGGGCTAACTAAACTCCTAGCCCTTTTTTACACGACTCAGCCAAACATCATACGGATCCCATCCCGGATTCGTAGCTTGATCGTCTTTGACCTGTGGGCCAAGGTGACGTATCTGTTGTTGCCAGAGTGTGTAAGCATCCCAGTGAAACTGTCCGGTTGCGGAGACAGCGTCATGATCCTCTAGTCTTTTTGTCTGCATTTGTTTAAAGCCCTCGGGGGCCCTTTTTTGTGACCGGGATCACAGTATCTCTTTCGAAATATTTCCGGTGTGAACCAGTTCACACTTTTGAGTAAGACTGTAGCCCGATACGATGACGGCAACGCCAAGAATAGCACCAGAAACCGATAAGCAGCTGTAATTTAACAATATCCTGATTTAGAACGGAGAATTGAACATAATCCGTCGGCAAGCTACCACAACGGCGGGTGCTGCTCCTCTTCAGGCACGGAATCCTTATCCCGCTGTTTTCGCCTGGACATGCGGTCATGCAGGCTATCGCGTTTCTTTGCCAGGCGCATTGCTTTCGCCTCTGCATTCTGATGAACAAACCGCTGTGCGAAGGACTCCCGGTAAGTGCAAAAATCACGATAGGCCTCGATGTCGTGTTTGAGTTCGCGAAAGACGAGTTCAACCATAATCGCGTCATCGAGGAAGCCCAGGCCGGGGATGTGATCGGGGATCAAATCATCCGGATCGCCGAAGTAGGCCAGAGCGGCCAATACTTTTTCACATTCTTTACGCGGTAATGCCCACTCCTGATCATTGATCATCAAGACCATGGCTGCCAGTTTTTCAACCCGGTCTATCACGAAGTGCGGGGCATCGGTTTGCGCGATTTCATCCATCGTCGCCTTGGCCCCGGCGATGATGTCTGCATCATCGCCGATGCGAACCGCATGACGCGCACGCTTCATTTCCTTGCGGAAGTGAGCGAGGTCTTTCTCGCTGATTTCAAAAACGACTTTCAGTGACATGCGAGCACGCAATCCGGTCCAAGTATCGAACTACAGACTACGCAGGGCACGGCAATGGGTCAATGGCGCCGCGCTGCCTCACTACGTATAGTCGGTGCGACTGAATCGAGCGCATCCGCGATTTGACAGGGGGCCATAACCTAAAATCACCGGGTGCGAGGCCCGGTAACACATAGACGGAGACTTTTGATGATTACGACCCTGGTAATAGGAAACCGAAATTACTCCAGCTGGTCCTTGAGAGCCTGGTGGGCGGCGCGGCGCAGCGGGCTATCCTTTGCGGAAGTCCGCCTGGCGCTCGACACCGATGAATTTACTCGGGAAATAGCCGCCTATTCTCCCAGCCGCCGGGTTCCGGTTTTGCATCACCAGGGGCGGGTCGTCTGGGACACGCTTGCGATCTGTGAATACCTGGCGGAAATCTCGCCAAAGGCGCAGATGTGGCCGGCAACCGTAACCGAGCGTTCGAGAGCCCGCAGTTTTTGTGCGGAAATGCATTCGGGCCTGGCTGCGCTTCGCGAACAGTTGCCGATGAACTGTCGCGCAAGAAAACGGCGGGTACAATTTGATGAGGCATGCGCGGCGGATATTGAGCGGATACAGGAGATTTGGGCAGACTGCCTCAGCCAGAAAAGCGTCGAAGGGCGTTGGCTGTTCGGTCACTGGACAATTGCCGACGCATTTTTTGCGCCCGTCGCCATGCGCTTCAGGACCTATGATATCGATCTCAGCGAGCCTGCAGCGAGCTGGGCGAATGCTGTGCTCAGTGATCCGGAGATTGAAGATTGGGTCCGTTTGGCGGCCGAAGAAACCGAACTTGTGGCAGCGGACGAGACCGGATAAGGGGACTATTCGCGCTGCGCAGTTTATAATAGGGCGTTGAAAAACCAAGGGATTCGTGTTGTTTATGGTCAACTTCGACAAAGCAAGGATGGTAGCAGCGGTATCTGTGTGCCTGTTTTCACAGGTCGTGGGGGCCGATATTTTTGTGTTGCCGCCGGACGACGTTGACCTGGTCGGCGCCACCAGCACAATACGCAGTCGTTATGAGGATACGCTGGTACAAATTGCCAGAGACAATGATCTTGGCTATACAGAGATTATTCGTGCAAATCCTGGCGTCGATCCCTGGTTGCCTGGCGAAGGAACCGAAATCCTTTTGCCGAAGCGGTTTATTTTGCCACCCGTTCCGCGTCGCGGGATAATTATCAATCTGCCCGAGATGCGGATTTACTACTATCCCAAGCCGCTGGCTGGCGAAACCCCTCTGGTGATTACCCACCCGATCAGTATTGGCCGAATGGACTGGACGACGCCACTCGGAAAATCGAGGGTGATCAGCAAGATAAAAAACCCACGCTGGTATCCACCGGAATCGGTCCGTGCGGAACACGCAGCAGATGGCGATCCGTTACCAAAAATGGTACCCGCCGGACCCGACAATCCGCTTGGGGCGTTCGCAATGCGATTGTCGATTCCCGGATATCTGATTCATGGCACCAACAAACCGTCGGGTGTCGGTATGCGCGTCACTCATGGTTGTATCCGGATGTTGCCCGAGGATATCGAAACTTTCTTTGCGCGAGTGCCGGTCAATACGCCGGTTCGAATCATCAACATGCCGAGCAAGGTTGGCTGGTCAATGGATACTTTATACCTGGAAGTACACCCGGTCCTTGATGACGACACGGAAAACCTTGAAAAGAACATGACAACCGTGACCGAAATGCTGGTCGCGGCAACCCGTGAAAAGCAGATAACAGTGGACTGGGCCGCGGCCCGGAATATCTATGAAAACGCAGTTGGCGTGCCCCTGCAGATGTCGGTTCCGGGCAAAAACACACTGCCCGGCCTAGATCCGGGAGCGTTCTGACATAGCCCCGTTGTTGGGCATAAAAAAAACGCCGCCATAAACGCGGCGTTTCTTTTTCTGACTTTCAGCGCTTACTTGCTGCTGGCTTTCTCAAACATGCGGCTGATTCTTTCGCCGTTCGCGTCACAGCATGCCTGCGCGCTGCTGGCAGCCTGCATGGCCTGGTTCGCCGTATTCTGCGCGCCCTGTGCCGCCGATGAGGCATCGCTGGCAGCAGAAGCAGCAGAATTGGCCGCCTTCTGTGCGGCAGATACCGCACTTTCCAGCGCACTGACACGGTCTTCTAGACCACCTGTCGTTGCACATCCGGCCAGTCCGATGCTCATTACCAAAGCAGCCAGAATGGCTCCCTTTTTCATTGCTTTACTCATTCCAGGTTCCCCTAAGTTTATTGATCAATAATGGTTTAAGACACCGGCGCGAACAGAAAATCCGTTGCTGATTCACGCACGGTGTATGACCGTACTCTAAAGCCCTGCCGGTAATCAAGCATCCGCTGGTTCTGATTCGCTATGTTGGCGAACAAAAACACCGACGCAAGATGTCGGTAAGAAGCGACATCAGTTTCTTCTCCATGGCCTAAACTTGCGGTCTCGCAGAATCTCACGGGCGGCATTGTGTCCCGGAGCACCACTGACGCCGCCGCCAGGATGTGCCCCGGCGCCGCACAAATACAAGCCCTTGAGCGGAGTACGGTAATCCGCAAAACCGACCATCGGCCGGGCGCTGAATAACTGGTCCAGTCCCATAGCTCCGTGCATTATATCGCCGCCGGTCAATCCAAAACGGTTTTCCAGCGTCAGTGGTGACAAGGCCTCGTAAGCTATCAGGCTGTCTTTGAAATTGGGCGCGTAAGAGTCGACAAAATCGATGATCTTGTGGGCGAAGGCATCCTCTTCATCGTCCCAGGATCGACCGCCAGGTAACTCCGGATTGGCATGCTGACAGAACAGGCTGGCGACATGCGCTCCCGGCGGAGCCAGCGTATCGTCGACGGTACTCGGTATCAGCATTTCGACGATCGGTTGACGTGAATAACCGAACTCCATTGCATCGGCGTATGCCTTGTCCATAAAACGCAGGCTCGGCGCCATGATGATGCCCGACTGGTGATGAAGCGCAGGCTCGGTTCCCGGCAGACAGCTGAAATCAGGCAATGCTGACAGAGCGACGTTCATGCGGAATGTTCCGGAGGCACACCGATATCGTTTCATACGCCTGCTGAACTCCTCCGGCACGGCGTCGGCCGCAACCAGTTTTCCGTAGAGCAGCTTGGGGTTCACGTTGGAGGCTACGATAGCGGCGAAATGTTGCTCGCCAGACTCGAGTTCCACGCCGATTGCACGCCCGTTGTCGGTCAGCACGCGGCGAACCGGTGCGTCGGTCCGGATATCCACACCGCGTGTTTCCGCTTCCCGCGCCATCGCTTGGGTAATGGCGCCCATGCCGCCGATGGCGTGACCCCAGATGCCTTTCTTCCCGTTGACCTCGCCGATCACATGATGCAGCAGGACATAACCGGATCCCGGGGAGTAGGGACTGCCAAAATTGCCGACCACGGCGTCAAAACCCAGCACTGCCTTGATCGGGTCGGATTCGAACCAGCCATCGAGCAGGTGACCGGCGCTGCGGGTCATCAGTTCGTGGAAATCTTTTTGTTGTTCCTGGCTGAGTTTGCGCCAGCGATTCCCCAGCCTGATCGCGTTCATCAGGCTGTCGATTCCGCCACCCATGTTTGGCGGAGTTTCCAACAGCGAGTCCCGAATCAGGCCGGCGACGGCTTCGAGCATGCGGTAAAACGCAGGAAGGTTTTTCGCATCCCGTTCGCTGAATTTTGCCACCTCGGCAGCCGTGCCCGCGGGGCCGCCCACGCTCAGGCTGTTGCCATCGGGCAAGGGCAGGAAATTGTCCATTGGGCGACTGACGATTTGCAAACCGTTTTCGTACAAGCGCAGATCGCGGATGATCACCGGATGCAGCAGGCTGACCGTGTAGCTGGCGGTCGAATTTCTGAATCCCGGAGCAAACTCCTCGGTAACTGCCGCACCGCCTACTATATGCCGGCTTTCGAAAATTTTGACCTTGAGTCCACCGGCGGCCAGGTAGCTGGCGCAGACGAGGCCATTGTGGCCACCGCCAATAATCAAAGCATCGAACTTCTGGTCTGGCATTTATCTTCCCTGATCCGCTGAGTAGTGGGCGGGTCGGCGCATTGTGAGCAAAGAGGCCGACCGGGGCAAGACCGCCGCCCTGGTGAAATATGTGGGCTAGATTCGGGCTTGCGTAATGACCCTGTCTGTATATAATCACAGTAACTGTTTATTTACACAGGTGTGCTATGAAGGAACTGACCCCAAGACAGCAACAGGTCCTCGAACTGCTAAGAAGCTTTATCGAGGAGCGTGGCATGCCGCCGACCCGCGCAGAAATCGCCCGGGCACTGGGCTTTAGCTCAGCCAATGCGGCGGAAGACCATTTGCGCGCCCTGGAGCGAAAAGGGGTGATCGATCTCTGCCGGGGTACCTCGCGGGGCATCCGCCTGCGCGATTCCCTGCGTGAACAGATGGGTATACCCCTGGTCGGCCGGGTGGCGGCGGGCAGGCCCATCCTGGCAGAGGAGCATATCGAGGCCCGCTACCAGATCGATCCCGGTCTGTTCAGCCCGCAGCCACACTATTTGCTGCAGGTCAAAGGCATGAGTATGAAAAATGCCGGCATCCTGGATGGCGACCTGGTCGCGGTACATCGGACACCGGATATTCGCAATCGGCAGATCGTCGTGGCGAGGCTGGATGATGAGGTCACGGTAAAGCGTTACCGCCAGGTGGGCAAACAGGTCTGGTTGTTGCCGGAGAATGAAGACTTTGAACCCATTGAAATCGACCTGAGCGAACAACCCATGGTGATTGAAGGTGTTGTGGTCGGCGTGCTGCGCCGGGATGTGAACGGGAAACTGCACGGATGAATCCGGGTCTGGAGGCATTGGCGGCTCTGCCGGGTGTATGGCGCGGGGGTGAAACCGCAACCGCGCTTTCCGTGCTCGCTACCGGTTTTACTGAGCTGGATGATTGTTTGCCGGGCAGGGGCTGGCCGGTCGGTGCACTGACCGAGATCTGCACACAGGTTCCGGGTAGCGGAGAGGTCAGCCTGGTTATACCGGCACTGGCTGCCCTGAGTAATGGCAACATCGACGACATGGGCTGGATCGCCTGGATTTCGCCACCCCATTCGCTGTATCCACCCGCCCTGGCTGCCGGCGGCGTACGCCTGTCGCGCCTGTTACTGGCGCAGGCTGCCGATACCACCGATGTGCTGTGGGGGATGGAACAGGCCCTGCGTTCCGGCAGTTGCCAGGCGGTGCTGGGCTGGGCGGATAAAACGAGTGAGCGGAGTCTCAGGCGGTTGCAGTTGGCAGCTGAATCTACCCGCGCCTGGGCGGTGTTATACCGCCCGGCTCATTGCCTGAAACAGGCGTCGCCTGCAGCACTGAGACTGCGGCTGACGGCGGTTGCCGAGGGCCTGGAGATTGATGTGCTCAAAAACCGGGGTGGCCGGCCCGGTCGTTGCCGCATTCCCCAGGAGGCGATAAGACCGGATCGCAAGCAGCCGCCGCGAGTATAGACACAGGCTGCCTAGGTAAAGGATAAATATAAACAAAACAAATAGTTATAATCTAAAGTTAATAAATATTTAAGAAAAGTTCATGGCCGTTCGCCAACAATCGCTAATCCTGCCGGAGCAGGAGGTTTACCAGCCCCCGAATTCCACTGTTCTGTTGTCACAGCATGCGCGACGTCCCCAATTGTGGCTGGCTCTGCGGCTACCGCAACTGCCCGTTGAGGTATTTCCAGCCACCGATGGCCAGGCACTGGCGGTGGTGGCAACCAGCACCGGCGGCAGGAGTGTGCAGTTTTGCAATCCCGCCGCCAGGCGGCTGGGTCTGCGTCCAGGCCTGACCCCCGGTGCTGCCTTCGTGCTGGCGCCGAATCTGCATTTGCCGGAGCGCAGCCCATGGCGGGAGCAACAGGTCTTGCAGCGTCTGGCAGGCTGGGCCAGCCAGTACACCTCGCTGGTCAGCCTGGAACCGCCAGATGGGCTGTTGCTTGAGATTCATGGCAGTTTGCGGCTGTTTGGGGGGTTGAGCAGGCTCTGGCAATTGCTGGAACAAGACCTGGCCAGCCGTGGCCATCGGGTTGAAATGGCGGTTGCACCGACGGCGCAGGCCGCCTTGTGGCTGGCCAGGGGTGCGCCGGGGAGTCAGGTTGAAAAGGCGCATTTGCTGACCAGTGTATTGAGCCGTTTGTCATTGCAACGACTGAACTGGCCGAAGCGGGTGGTAAAGACCCTGGATGAAATGGGGCTGCGCCAGCTCGGTGACTGTCTGCGCCTGCCGCGCGAAGGCTTTGCACGGCGCCTGGGCGCTGAACGTCTGGCTGAACTGGACCGGGCATTGGGCCGGATACCGGAAGCCCGTAGCACGTGGGTACCGCCAAGCCGCTTCAGTTTGTCCGTCGATCTGAATACGGAGTGCATGGACCGTGAACGGCTGATGCGTGCCATACGTCCGCTGTTTGAGCAATTGCAGCGGTATCTGGTAGTACGCCAGTCCGGTATACAACTGGTGGAACTCAAACTCTGTCACCTGCGGGCGCCGGCAAGTACGGTTGTCCTGCGCCTGTTATCGCCGGGCTATCAGGCGGAGCATTTTCATGCCTTGCTCGGCGGCCATATGGAGCGCATCGCATTGCCGGAACCCGTCGTTTCCCTGGTTCTGCGATCAGGACGGTTGCAGCCGCTGGCGGCTGTCAGCGGTGATTTACTGGCCAGCCGCCAGAGCATGGGCGGCAGAGGGCTGTCGGCAGGACGCCTGGTGGAATGTTTGCGGGCACGGCTGGGCCGGCGCGCCGTTTACGGGGTTGGCCTGCAACAAGACTACCGTCCCGACCGAGCCTGGCGGCGGGTGGAACCGGTCACAACCCAGGAGAGCGGCTACCCGGCACAGCTTTGCCGGCCACTGTGGCTGCTGGAATCGCCAATACCCCTTCGCCAGCAACTGGGATGGCCGTGGCAGGAGGGACGGCTGCGTATCCAGGCCGGGCCGGAGCGCATCGAAAGCGGTTGGTGGGATGACGCCGATATCAGCCGCGATTATTACCTGGCGCGGAATGCGTATCAGCAATGGTTGTGGATATACCGTGAGCGCCAGGGCACCCGTCGCTGGTATCTGCATGGGTTGTTTGCATGAAACTCCCGGACTATGCGGAATTACACTGCCTGAGTAATTACACTTTTCTGCGCGGAGCATCTCATCCTGAGGAGTTGGTCCGGCGGGCAAAGGAGCTGGGTTACAGCGCGCTCGCCATCACTGACGAATGCTCGGTGGCGGGCGTCGTACGCGCCCATGCGGCGGCCAGGGAGCATCGGCTGAAGCTGATTATTGGCAGTGAATTTCACCTCGACGATGATCTGCACCTGGTCGTCCTGGCCTGCACCCGCACCGGCTATGGCAGTTTGTGCCGCCTGATCAGCCAGGGCCGCAGGGCGGCGGAAAAGGGCAGCTATGAACTGCAACGACCGGCGCTGACAGGACTGCGCGATTGTTTTTTGATCTGGTTTCCCAAAACCAGGTCCGTTGAGAACCATGGCGCCTGGCTGTCACGCCGGTTCCCGGGGAGGGTCTGGCTGGGGGCCGAATTGCTGGCACACGGCCGGGACCGCCGGCAACTGGTCGAATTGAGCGCTCTCGGTGAAAAACTCGGGCTGCCACTGGTAGCTTGTGGTGATGTACATATGCACCGACGCGGAAGACGCGCGCTGCAGGATACACTGACGGCAATCCGGCTGGGGACCACGGTTGCCACGGCCGGAGATGCATTGCACAGCAATGGCGAACGGCATCTGCGCTCCCGGGAAAGCCTGCTACGTCTCTATCCGCGAGACATGCTGGAGCAAACCCGGTTGATCGCCGAGCGTTGCCACTTTTCGCTGGACGAGTTGCGTTATGAGTACCCGCGGGAACTGGTGCCGGAGGGTGAAACACCCGCCAGTTATTTGTGCCAGCTGACCGAAGCAGGGATGGCCTGGCGCTGGCCGGACGGCGTGCCGAAAGCGGTCGGGGAACAGGTCGAGCGCGAGTTGAAACTGATCAGCGAGCTGGCCTACGAACCGTATTTTCTGACCGTTCACGACATCGTCAGTTTTGCCCGGCGCCGGGGCATTCTCTGCCAGGGACGGGGTTCGGCCGCCAATTCCGCCGTGTGTTTTTGTCTGGGTATCACCGAAGTGGATCCGGCTCGTATGTCGATGCTGTTCGAGCGTTTTATTTCGCGCGAGCGTGACGAACCACCGGATATCGATGTGGACTTTGAACACCAGCGGCGCGAGGAAGTCATTCAGTATATTTACCGAAAATACACCCGCGAGCGGGCGGCGCTGGCGGCTACCGTCATCAGTTACCGGCCACGCAGCGCGATGCGCGATGTCGGCAAGGCCCTGGGACTGGATCAGCTGCAGGTTGACCGTCTGGCACGGGCCATGCAGTGGTGGGATCGCCGGGAGGTTCAGGATGAACGGGTCGTGGAGGCCGGGTTCGACCCGGCGAACCCAGCCGTGCATCGTTTGCTGACGCTGGTGCGCGAGCTGATTGGTTTCCCGCGTCACCTTTCGCAGCATGTGGGTGGCTTCGTGATCTCGCAGGGTCCGTTGGCGGAACTGGTACCGGTCGAAAATGCAGCCATGCCCGAGCGCACGGTGATCCAGTGGGACAAGGATGATCTCGATGAGTTGGGACTGCTCAAGGTGGATGTACTCGGTCTGGGCATGCTTTCCGCCATCAGGCGCTGTTTTGACCTGATTGAGAAATTTCACGGTCGCCACCTGATGTTGGCGACGGTACCGGCCGAAGACCCGCAGGTTTACGACATGATTTGCCGTGCCGATACCGTCGGTGTGTTTCAGATCGAGTCGCGGGCACAAATGGCCATGCTGCCGCGGCTTAAGCCAAGGAATTATTACGACCTGGTGATCGAGATTGCGCTCATTCGCCCCGGGCCGATACAAGGCGGCATGGTGCATCCTTATCTGCGCCGGCGGCGGGGCGAAGAAGCGGTGAGTTATCCCAGCCCGGAAGTTCGCCAGGTGCTGGCGCGCACGCTGGGTGTGCCCATTTTCCAGGAGCAGGTAATGCAACTGGCCGTCGTCGCAGCCGGCTTTACACCGGGCGAAGCTGATCGTCTGCGCCGCGCCATGGCGGCCTGGAAGCGCAAGGGCGGTCTGGAGCCATTCGAGGAGCGTCTGGTCCGGGGAATGCAGGACAGGGGCTATTCGACTGAATTCGCACGGCAGATTTTTCAGCAGATACTGGGTTTTGGTGAATACGGGTTCCCCGAATCGCATGCCGCCAGTTTTTCGTTGTTGGTCTATGTCTCCGCCTGGCTGAAATACCATGAGCCTGCCGCATTTACCTGCGCACTGCTCAACAGTCAGCCGATGGGATTTTATGCACCGGCACAACTGGTGCAGATGGCGCGCCGGCATGGTGTCGAAGTGCGGGCGGTCGATATTCGTTCCAGCGACTGGGATTGTGTACTGGAGCGCGGCCAGCGTGGTGAGCCTGCCCTGCGCCTGGGTCTGCGCCTGGTCAGGGGATTGTCTGCCGACGCGGCTGAACGTTTGTTGACGGAACGGCGGGAGCAGGCCTTTGTCAGTGTGCAAGACCTGGCCGAGCGTACCAAACTGAACCGGCGTGACCTGGCGGCGCTGGCTGCTGCTGATGCACTGCATTCTGTCAGCGGCCACCGCCATCGTGCTCGCTGGGATGTGGCGGGCCTGGAGCCGCCGACTCCGTTGTTTCCCAAGCCGCGTATTGCGGAAGGTTTGCCATTGCTGCCATCGCCGACGGTCGCGGAGGCGGTGGTTGCCGATTATCGGAACCTGGGCCTGAGTCTCAGGTCGCACCCGATTGCCTTGCTGCGACGCCAATTGCAGGAAGCCGGGTGGTTAAGCTGTGCCGAACTTAAGAAACTGCCGAACGGTGCGCCAGCCGCGGTCGCCGGTCTGGTGATCACCCGCCAGCGGCCGGGCAGCGCCAGCGGCGTCGTGTTTGTCACGCTGGAGGACGAAAGCGATCACAGCAATGTCATCATCTGGCCGAAGCTGGTCGAGCGCCAACGCCGCGAAGTGCTGGAGGCGCGTTTGCTGGGTGTGCGGGGCAGGGTGCAGCGTGAGGGCGAGGTCTTGCACCTGATCGCCACTCACCTGGAAGACCACAGCGAACTTCTGGGCAGTCTGCTCACCCGATCGCGCGATTTTCATTAAGTGAGCCTGACTGTTTACCAAGGCGTCATACGCCCAAAAGTACTGAGGAGGCTGACAGAATTTGGGACATCGATACTCATCCCGTTGATTACAGTTTTTGAAACGGCGTATGCCTATTGCGGCCCTGGCCGGTTCTCGCACGCCTGGGCTTGGCCTTCACTCAACCCATAGCACTGTGGCTATGGATTTCGCTCCAGGCCTGTCCCCAGTCATCCGAGCCCTCACCCAGGACTCGCAATCCCCGGTAACAGGCAGGCTATTTGTTCTCCCAAATAATTCAGGGGGGTATGACGCTGTGTTATTACTGGATTATCTGTTGTAACTCGAAGATCGGCAGCAGGATGGCGATCACGATAATAAAAACGAATATGGCCATCACAATAATCAGCGCAGGCTCCAGGATGCTCAGCATTGCCCCGATCAGTCCATCGAGTTCCCGCTCCTGGTTATCGGCCGCGCGTTCGAGCATTTCGTCCAGTTTTCCGCTGGCTTCGCCGCTCGCGATCAGGTGTACGGTCATCGGCGGGAAAAGCCCGCGTGCCGCCAGCGAATGGCTGATGGTCGCTCCTTCACGAACCCGCATGGTCGCTTCCTCGACCGCCTCCCACATCGGTAAATTTGCGATCACGGAGCCTGCGATGCGCATCGATTCCAGTACCGGGACGCCGCTACCCGACAGGATGCTCAGCGTACGCGTGAAGCGCGCGTTATTGAAACCCCGAACCAGCCGCGCAACCAGCGGCAGGCGCAACAGAAAACTGTCGACGCGGCGCCGGGCACTGGGCTGGCGTAGCCAGCGTTTGAACGCGAACATGCCACCGGCGAGAGCGACCAGCCCAAACAACCCGTAGTCGCGAACCAGGTGACTGACAGAAATCAAAGCGGTCGTCAGAAACGGCAGTTTCTGGTTGCTGTCCTCAAAAATGCCAACGATTTTTGGTACCACGAAAACCAGCATGCCGGTCACGATCAGCAGCGACATGACCGAAAGTACGATCGGATAAATGGCTGCCGAGCTTAGTTTCTGGCGGAGAATCTGGCGACTTTCGGCATAATCCGCCAGTCTTTCCAATACCGTATCCAGATGTCCCGACTGCTCGCCGGCGGCGACCGTGGCCCGGTACATCTCGGGAAACGCCTGCGGAAAATCAGCCATTCCGACCGCCAGCGGGTGCCCTTCCATCAGACGCGAGCGCACGCCCATCAATATGCTGCTGATCCTGGGTTTTTCGGTCTGCTGAGAGACGGCGTGCAAGGCTTCTTCCAATGGCAGTCCCGCCCGCACCAGGGTTGCCAGTTGCCGCGTAAACAACGCGAGGTCGGTTGCGCTGATTCCCCTGCGAAAACTCAGTTTGCGCCGCTTCTTTTCCTTTTCGGCAACCTCGGTGACTTCCAGCGGGAGCAAGTGTCTTTCTCGCAGCAGCTGCCGCACCTGCCTCGCGTTATCTCCTTCCAGTAATCCTCGTGCCTGCTTACCAGAGGAATCGACCGCTTTGTATTCAAAGGCGCCCATCGGATATCAGGAATTCTTAGTCTTCGCGCGTGACGCGCAGCATTTCTTCGAGCGTGGTGATTCCGGCGAGTACCTTGCTGCGTCCGTCGGCCCGGATACTTGCGCTTCGCAGTCTGGCCTGTTCCTCGAGCAGGTGTTCGCTAGCCTTTTCATGAATCATCGTTTTCATCGTGTCGTCGATAACCACCAGTTCATAGATGCCCGTGCGACCGCTGTAGCCGGTCTGGTTGCATCGCGCGCAGGCAGCGGCCCGGTAGAGAGTCAATTTTTCTCGCGGGGGAACCTGGAGCAGCTTTTTTTCGCTGGTGTCAGCTGAATAGGGCTCGCGGCAGGCGGTGCAGAGCAGGCGTACTAGGCGCTGGGCGACCGCGCCTATCAGGCTTGAGGCGAGCAGGAAGGGCTCGACGCCCATATCGCGCAAACGGGTAACGGCGCCGACGGCGGTATTCGTATGTAATGTTGACAATACGAGATGGCCGGTCAGGCTGGCTTGTACCGCAATCTCGGCCGTTTCCAGATCGCGTATCTCCCCGACCATGACCACATCCGGATCCTGCCGTAAAATCGCACGCAGGCCCCTGGCGAAGGTCATTTCCACTTTCGTGTTGACCTGGCTCTGGCCGATGCCATCGATGTAATACTCGATCGGATCCTCGACCGTCATGATGTTCCGCGTATTGTCGTTGATACGTTCCAACGCGGCATACAAGGTTGTGGTCTTTCCCGAGCCGGTCGGTCCGGTGACCAGCAAGATACCGTGTGGCCGATGAATGAGCTCGTCCACTGTTTTCCGGGTCTTGGTGTCCATGCCCAGGCTGCCTAGGTCAAGCCGCCCCGCCTGCTTGTCCAGCAAGCGCAGCACAACCCTTTCGCCATGGCCGGACGGCATGGTCGAGACCCGAACGTCAACCGCGCGGCCCGCAATACGCAGCGATATGCGGCCGTCCTGCGGCAAACGTTTTTCGGCGATATCCAGCCGCGACATTACCTTGATGCGGGAAACAACCAGCGGTGCGACCGCACGGCGCGATTGCAGGACTTCGCGCAATACACCGTCAACGCGCAAGCGAACCACCAACCGGTTTTCATAGGGTTCGATGTGTATATCGGAGGCGTTGACCTTGATAGCTTCGGTCAGCAGGGCGTTGATCAGCCTGATAATCGGAGCATCGTCCTCGCTCTCCAGCAGATCGGATGGTTCGGGCAGTTGCTGGGCAACAGCGCTCAGATCCAGGTCTTCATCGAACTCCTCCGCCATTTGCATGGCCGAGTTACTCCCCGCTTCGTAAGTTTGTTGCAGCAGGTTTTTGAAATCATCGCCGTCGACACGCGTCAGCTGCAGGGGAACCTGGAAATGCCTGCCCAGTTCGGCCAGCGTCAGCGGCGTTACGTCGTGCCGGCACACGGTGTCCAGCCGGCCGTCCTGAATTCCCCGAATCAGCACGCCATGGCGTTTGGCAAATGAAAAAGACAGCCTGGGACGGCCGCTGTCAACGATATGGTTTTCTGCCGTCCAGCTCTCAGGATCAGTCATCGCCTTCCTCATCTGCATCGGCCGACTGGCGCGCATCGATGATCGGTCCACCAATGACGCGGCCGCTGCTGTCGATCGCGGGCAGGGCAGGCCTGTCTTCGCCAGGCATCATTTGCACGCCACCCTGGCGAATCCCGCTGCCCAGCTGCAATTCGCGCATGAAGTTATACCTCGCATTGGACTGCAATGTTGCCTGGACGCCATCGCGCAAGATTGTCGGCCGAATAAAAACCATCAGATTGGTCTTTACCAATTCGGTTTTTCTCGTCCGGAACAAAGCGCCCAGTATCGGGATTTTTCCGAGTATGGGAACGCGTTGTTCGGATTCGATCAATGTCTCTTCGATCAGGCCGCCAAGAACAATAATTCCGCCGTCTTCGACGATCACATTGGTGCTGATGGTCCGTTTATTGGTAATCAGGTCGACGGCGCCTTGAGCCCCCTGTGAAATAGTGGATTGTTCCTGCTCGACTTTCAGCAGTACTGCGTTGCCCTCGTTTATCTGTGGCGTGATGCGCAGAATCGTCCCAACCTCTTCGCGCTGAATCGTCTGGAAGGGGTTCACGGCACCCGCGGCTGCACCTGTGTTGGTGAATTGGCCGGTAATAAAAGGCACTTCCTGGGCAACCTTGATCACGGCTTCCTCGTTGTCCACGGTCGTGATAGACGGCTGCGACAATATATTGGTCGACGCGTCACCGGCGAGCGCCGTCACCACGGCGGCCCAACTGGTTTTGTTTTCTCTGAATCGTCCGACGATGCCGGTAATTCCGTCGCCGACGAAATCACCAACTGCACCCTCGCCACCATCCAAAGCGCCGACCGCGCCCGTAATATCAAAACTATCGGAAAACTCTGACACCGCAGCAACATCGCCGGTATCGCCAGGCGTGACGAGCCAGCTCACGCCGAAGTCGTTGATCTTGTCCATTAGCACTGCGACGATGATTGCGTCGATCTGGACCTGTGCCCTGCGGATGTCCAGTTTGTCGACGATCGCCATCAGGTTGCGCATTTCCTTTGCTGGCGCGGTAATGACCAACGCGTTGGTCATGAGGTCTGCCCAGATGATTACTGGTGTGTCGCCGGGACCGGTCTGCGGCGAACCACCTGCCCCCTGCGCCCGGAATGCTCCGATCTGCTCCTGCAGTTTTCCCGCGAGTTCCTCGGCATCCGCGTTGAACAGGTAACGCACCCGCGTATTACCGCCTTCCGCCAGTGGCGTATCCAGACTGACGATCAGGACACGTGTTTTCAGCCGTTTCTTGCTGTCTCCACCAATCAGCACACTGTTGGTGCGCTGGTCGGCGGCAATATTTGACCGGGATTGGCCGCCATCGCGTCCTGTCGGTTGGCGGATGGAATTGATGATAGTTACGATCTCTATCGCCGACGCGTGCTGCAACGGAATGATCTCGATATCGTCTTCGCCTTCCTGGTCGATACGGCTGACGATTCTGGCAATCCGCCGGACATTCGCAGCGCGGTCGGAAATGATCAGCATATTGGATTGCGGATAGGCCGCGAGATGACCGTACTGCGGAATCAGCGGCCGCAAAATTGGCACCAGTTGAGCCGCAACGACATTTTCTATCTGGATAACCCGGGTCACGATTTCATCGGGTCCACCGGTGCCCGCGGGCGCGCCGGGGACTTGTCGTGCATTGGCATCGGGCAGAATCTTGATGAAATTTCCGGACGGAACCGCAATGTATCCGTAAACCTGCAGCAAGGATTGGAACGCATTGTAAAAGGCGTCCGAACTCATCGCGCTTTGAGAAATCATGGTTACGTTTTTCTGATTGACACGCGGATCGACAATAAAATTTTTGCCGGTGACTTCGGCGACTGCTTCGATAATCTGGCGAATATCGACGTCCTGGAAATTGGGTCGTATGGATGGTTGTTGCGCAAGCACTAACTGGCTGGCGACCAATCCAAGCACCACTGTAGTCAAGACCTGTCTGCACAGGATCCCTGCTTTCGTACCGCTATTTTTCATTGCTTTTATCCATTTTTATGCCTGGCTACAGCTCATCGACGCTGCGATCCGGGGGGTAATTGTTTTTGTAACGCGGCGCCGATCTGATCGAGATCGATCGTAATGACTTCGGGGATGCCCTGTCGCTCGACCGTCACGGTGACCTGGCTGCCTTGGTCGAATCCGCTCAGAAGGTTCGCGCTTTGCTCCGGATCGGTCAGCGGGACGCCGTTGATGCTCGTGGCCAGGTCCCCAGGACGGAAACCCAGTTCCGCGAAAGTTCGTCGTTGCCTGCCAGGGTAAATTCGATATCCTTTTAACCGGCCATCGGCGAAGTGCGGCTGTGGGCGAATTATCTCGCTCAGGGCGCCGCTATTGACCGCCGCTCGAAGCACGGTGTTTCTCGTAACATTACCCGGATTGCGTTGGCTGAACTGCCTGATACCGGGTCGCACCGTTGCCGATATCTGGCTCAGTTCTGCCAGGTTCAATTCTTCCAGCCGGCCTCCCGTGCGTTGCAATATCACTCGGTCGGGCTCGACAAGGTAAAGGATCGCGCCCGCGACCACCGGGTCACCGATGGTATAAACTTTTTCTTCGCCGCGATACTCGATTATTGCCACGGCCCGCTCATGATCGCTGTCCCAGATCGTTCCCTTGAGAGTCAGGTCGAGCGTGGTTTCCGGGACATCGGATAGCGGCCCGATTTTAGCTGGCGGCTCATCTACGCCGGGCGTTGTCGAACCTTCGAAAATACCAAATAAAGCTGCGCCGGTAATTACGGAAATATCTATCTCATGGGCTGCTGATTCGGGGCCGGTCGGTACCGGCGCAACCGGCTGCAATTGTTGCGAAGCGCCGGTAACCATTTGCAGCACGAACATGGCGAGCTGCCAGGCCACAACGATGACCAACAGCAAAGAAACCCATTGCGGTAGCTTGCCACTGAATCGGGACAGCATCCGGGCGGCTTCACTACTGCCCAAAATGCCGGTTTTTCTTGCGAGCACGTTCATTAAATACACAGGCCCAATTAACGGTATCGTGACCCAGGCCACAGAGTAACCAGAGCATAAGCATCCATCATAAGTATGGGCTGTTCCGTTGGAAAGTCCAAAAAGGCCTGTTTATCAGGAATCGTGGCCAGGCGGCTTTATGTTCAATTGCGGGAATATTATGTTACCTCGATCGGAGACCCATGAATAAACGCCTGCTAATTCGCGTATTGATCAGTTCAATGCTGTTTCTCCCCTATCTGCTGCACAACCGGGGGGACATTCGCATGGGCTGGTTGGATCGTCTGGAGCAACTGACATATGACGCCAGGTTAGTGCTCACGATGCCAAATACCGTGGATGACCGGATCGTCATTCTGGATCTGGATGAAAAAAGCCTGCTGGAGGAAGGCCAATGGCCGTGGCCTAGAGACCGCATGGCCCGGTTGATCGACCGATTGTTTATTGATTACCAGGTCAAGGTTCTCGGTTTCGATATTGTGTTCGCTGAGGCAGACAATCGCAGCGGATTGCCGACATTGGAACGATTGGCACGGGATGAGCTACGAAATGTTCCCCAGTTTGGTCAGGCACTTGAGCGATTGCGGCCATTACTGGACACGGATAACATATTTGCCGAAGCGCTTGCCGACAGGGCGACGGTGCTGGGTTACGTATTTCGCCACGCTGGGGACGCGGGAGAGGGTGTTTCCTCGGGCATGTTGCCAAGACCGCTGATACCGTCGGACCAGGCTGATACCAATATCCCTTTCGTCGAGGCGATCGCATATACCGGCAACATCGCGATGCTGCAAAATAATTCGGCCGGCGGCTTCTTCGAAAACGCACTGGTTGACAGAGATGGGAAATATCGCCGGGTTCCCCTGCTGCAGATATACAATGACAATATCTATCCATCCCTTGCTTTCGCTGTGGCGTACCAGGCACTAGGGCGGCCAAATCTGGATTTCGTGTTCCAACATGGCGCGGACGGGCCACGCGACGGCCTGGATCTCGATTGGCTGACACTCGGCGACAAGAGAATCCCGGTTGGCGAAAACGCGTCGGTTCTGGTGCCATACCGGGGGCAGGTCGGCAGTTTTCCTTACGTATCCGCGGCAGATGTATTACATGGCCGAGCAACAAAATATCCATTGAAAGGGGCGATAGTCCTCATGGGTGCGAGTGCTGCCGGGCTCCATGATTTGCGAAATACGCCGATAGGCGATCGATTTATCGGTGTCGAAATACACGCGAACATTGTTTCCGGAATCCTGGACGAGACGATTAAGCATCATCCGCGCTATGTGCAGGGCATAGAGATTACCGTTCTGGTTTTGCTCGCGATATTGATGACCGTCGTGTTGCCCCGGGTACCCGTCGTGACGGCGACGCTGATGACCGTGCTGATAATCCTGCTGATAATCGTATTGAATCTGGTGATCTGGGGCAGGGGCAATTTTGTACTGCCGTTGGCATCTTTGCTGAGCTTCACATTCCTGTTGTATTTCCTGCATATGATTTATGGCTATTTTGTGGAGGCTAGGGGTAAGCGAGAACTGTCGGGATTGTTTGGCCGATATGTGCCGCCGGAGCTGGTCGCCGAAATGGGCAAAAACCCTGGTGATTTCTCGATGGCAAGCGAAAACAGGGTACTGACCGTGATGTTCGCCGATATCCGGAATTTTACCGGGATTGCTGAAAAACTGAGCCCGCCCGAAGTGAGCGAACTTCTCAACGCTTTTCTGACGCCGATGACGCGGGTGATCCAGCGACATCGAGGTACGATCGACAAGTACATGGGTGATGCGATCATGGCTTTCTGGGGCGCCCCGGTCAGTGACCAGCAACATGCAAGAAACGCTTTGCTATCCGCGATCGAAATGCAGGGAGCGCTCAGCGAGCTGCAAAAGGGATTCGACCGCAGAGGATGGCCGGAAATTAGGGTTGGTATCGGTCTGAATACCGGCGACATGCGTGTCGGCAACATGGGTTCAAGTTTCCGGATGGCATACACCGTGATGGGTGATTCTGTAAACCTGGGCGCAAGGTTGGAAAACCTGACCAAGGCATATGGGGTAACCATCGCCGTAGGCGAGGCCACCTGCAAGGCGGTGCCGGATTTCGCCTTTCTCGAACTGGATCGGGTTCGAGTCAAGGGCAAAGACAACCCTGTCGCCATCTTCAGTCCGATCGGGCCACGCAACGATATGGGAAAGGAAACCAGGCAAATGCTGAAAAAGCATGCCACGGCCTTGCACTACTATCGCGAGCGCGATTGGGATTCAGCCGAAAAGGAATTTTTCGGTCTGGCCCAGTCTTTTCCCGAACGCAAACTTTTTGCCATTTATCTTGACCGAGTAACCCATTTCAGGGGCAATCCTCCCCCGGAAGACTGGGACGGCATTTCGGTTATTTTGCACAAATAATCGCCGCGGGAGTCAACGATTGCAGTGGTGAAAGATTGTTATCCAAAAGCAGACGCGGAACATGTAAAATCGAGTGATCCGGAGCGGAAAACGGCACAACATGACTGAATATAAGGAGCACGACGAGCAAGGCCTGGCGGTAAAAGAAGCACGGCCAAAGCTCATGCGACCGCCGATGTACAAGGTGTTGTTGCTCAATGATGACTACACGCCGATGGATTTTGTCGTCGGGGTGCTGGAACGTTTTTTCTCCATGGACCGGGTCAAGGCGACACGCGTCATGCTTGAAGTCCATACTGAGGGGCAGGGCGCTTGTGGAGCCTTTACTTTTGAGATCGCGGAAACCAAGGTTGCCCAGGTCAATGCCTATTCAAGACAGCAGCAGCATCCTTTGCTGTGCACCATGGAAGAAAGCTGACAATGCTTAGCAGGGAACTCGAACTTTGTCTGAATGATGCGTTTCGCGGGGCGCGCGACATGCGCCACGAATTCATGACCATTGAGCATCTTTTGCTTTTCCTGTTGGATGAGCCACGGATACAGGAGCTATTGATATCCTGTGGCGCCGATATCGACAGGCTGAAGAAAGACTTGCGATCGTTTGTCGGCGAGACGACGCCATTGATTCAGGACGGGTCGGAAAGGGAGGTGCAGCCGACCCTGGGTTTTCAGAGAGTTTTGCAAAGAGCGTTGTTCCACGTCCAGTCCTCGGGAAAGAAAGAAGTGACCACGCAAAATGTCCTGGTTGCGATTTTCTCCGAAAAGCAATCGCAAGCTCTTTACCTGCTCAACCAGCAGAATATCGAACGTCTCGACGTCGTCAATTATCTGTCTCATGGCCTGGCGCCGATTCCTGATGACTCGGCCGATAGTGTTAGCGGAGCCGGCCAGGGAGATGCCGATGCGGCGGTTAGTTCACTTGGATTGTATGCCCGCAACCTGAACGAAATGGCGGCGGATGGCCGTATCGATCCATTGATCGGGCGTACGGATGAAATCCAGCGCACGATACAAATTCTTTGCCGCCGGCGGAAAAATAATCCGCTGTTTGTTGGAGATGCAGGTGTTGGCAAAACGGCGATGGCCGAGGGTCTGGCGAAACTCATCGTTGAGGAAAAGGTTCCCGATCTCCTTAGAAGCACGACGATATATTCGCTGGACATGGGCGCACTGGTTGCGGGTACCAAATACCGCGGAGATTTCGAGAAACGGCTCAAGGATGTATTTGCCGAACTGGAAAAGGATCCTTCGTCGGTGCTTTTTATTGACGAGATTCACACGATAATCGGCGCCGGCTCGGCATCGGGAAGCGTCATGGACGCATCCAATTTGATCAAACCGGTACTGGCAAACGGTCGTCTGAGGTGTATTGGTTCGACAACCTATGAAGAGTTTCGGGGAATTTTTGAAAAAGACCATGCGTTGGCAAGGCGATTTCAAAAAGTCGATATTGTTGAACCATCAGTGAATGAAACGGTTGCGATCCTGAAAGGACTCAAGTCGCGGTTTGAAGAACATCATGGCGTAAAGTATCCGGATGATGCGTTGCAAGCGGCGGCTGAGCTGTCGGCTCGTCATATAAACGATCGCCGTTTGCCCGACAAGGCAATCGATGTCATCGATGAAGCGGGCGCCAAGATTCGGCTGCTCGAGGAAGAGCAAAGGCCGGATGCTGTTTCTGTCGAATTGATCGAGGAAATTGTCGCGCGCATGGCGCGTATTCCGCCGCGAAGCGTATCCGCTTCGGATCGTAACTTGCTCAGGAATCTCGAAAGAGATATGAAGCTTGTGATTTTCGGACAGGATGCGGCGATCGGTTCGCTGGCCTCAGCGATTAAAATGGCCAGGTCGGGTCTGGCTGATGAAACTCGACCGGTAGGCAGTTTTCTTTTTTCCGGCCCTACAGGAGTAGGGAAAACAGAGGTTTCGCGGCAACTGGCCCTGGCGCTCGGAATCGACTTGCTGCGTTTCGATATGTCTGAATACATGGAGCGCCACACGGTTTCCCGCCTTATTGGCGCGCCGCCAGGGTACGTCGGATATGACGAGGGCGGCCTGCTGACAGAGCAGGTAACCAAAACTCCTCATTGTGTTTTGTTGCTGGATGAAATCGAAAAGGCGCACCCGGACGTGTTCAATATTCTGTTGCAGGTAATGGATCATGGCACGCTGACCGACAATAATGGCCGGAGCACGGATTTCAAGAATGCGATCCTGATCATGACGACGAACGCCGGCGCTGGAGAAATGAGTCGTGCCTCTATCGGTTTTACCGAACAGGATCATTCCAGCGAAGGGATGAAGGCTATCCAGAAACTTTTTTCACCTGAGTTTCGCAACCGGCTGGACGGCATTATCCAGTTCTCTGCGCTGGATTCGGATACCATTCAACGGGTGGCGGACAAACTGCTGCTCGAGCTTGAAGCACAACTTGAACAGAAAAACGTCAGCCTGGATGTCGATCCGGGTGCCAGAGTCTGGGTCGCCAAGCACGGCTACGACGAAAAAATGGGCGCACGACCCATGGCGCGCTTGATCCAGGAGAAAATAAAGCGCCCACTCGCCGAAGAATTGCTGTTTGGTGATTTGACTGCCGGTGGCCACGTAAAGGTAACAACCGACGCGAGTGACCAGCTTGCGCTCAAAATTACGAAGGTACTGGAACTCGATAAGGTTGAATAACGAGTGACCGGTTTTGATGCCAATTGACCTGGGTGTCGCCGGCCAGCTGCCGCAGTAGAACAACCCTGAGTCCAACAGACACCTAGCGACTTCGGTAGATAATTCTTCCCTTGGAGAGATCGTAGGGCGTCATCTCCACCGTAACATTATCGCCGGTCAGGATACGAATATAATGCTTGCGCATTTTCCCGCTGATATGGGCCGTCACAACGTGGCCATTTTCCAGCTCGACCCGGAACATGGTATTAGGTAAGGTCTCCGTGACCTTGCCTTCCATTTGTATGGCTTCTTCTTTTGGCACGTCTTTTCTTTGTTCGGTTTAGGCCCGCGCATTTTGCGGAAACTACCGATGCTTTGCAAACAGAAACAGATCAATAAGACGGATTATCCGATCTTCGCCACTCATCGAATTGTGCACTGCTGCGGGCGATCGCTGGCCAGGGCAGGGTTATTGGCTGCGTCCCGGACCAGCTGCTGAGTTTTTCGAGGTAATGGCGTCGCGACATCATCTGTGCGCCGAGACTGCCCAAGTGCGGCGTGTACATCTGGCAATCCATCATTTCAAAACCGGTTTCGCAGAGTTTTCGGTCCAGGCACGCCAACGCGACCTTCGATGCATTTTTTCGCCGGCTGAACATGGACTCTCCAAAAAACACGCGACCCAGTGCGACGCCGTATAGCCCGCCGATCAGAGTTTGATCCTCCCAGACTTCGATTGAATGGACATGGCCCATGCGGTGAAGATCAAGATAGGCCGTATACATGTCCTTGGTAATCCATGTACCGGACCGGTCGTTGCGTGGCTGCGTACATCCTTCGATTACCCCGGCGCAATCCTGGTCCAGACTAAGCTGATAGCGGCCGCTGCGCAGCAGGCGGCGAAGACCGCGGCTGATGTGCATCCGGCCTGCCGGTATTACCGCACGCGGATCGGGTGACCACCAAAGTATCGGCTGGCCGTCCTCGTACCACGGGAAGATGCCCTGCCGGTAGGCGGCAAGCAAACGCGCAGGAGAGAGGTCGCCACCGGCGGCGAGCAGGCCGTTCGGTTCCGTGAGCGCCTGTTCCGGATCCGGGAACAGATCAACCGGATCTTCGGAACCCAGCCAGATCAGTCCCTTTGAAACTTGTCCGCTCATTGCTAGCTATCATCAATCCGCTTGTTAAGCGCAGGAATCAGGATTCCAGCGACTCCAGGTATTTATCCGCGTCCAGCGCAGCCATGCAACCGAATCCGGACGATGTGACCGCTTGCCGATATACCTGATCGGCAACATCACCCGCCGCAAAAACACCCGCAACGCTGGCGGCGGTCGCATCGCCCTTCAGGCCTGACCGAATTTGGATATATCCGTTTTCCATCTCGAGCTGGCCGGCAAAAAGGCCGGTATTCGGGTCGTGGCCGATGGCGATGAAAACACCATGCAACGGCAGCTCATGGGTCACCTCGGTATTTGTGGTGCTGCGAAGACGAACACCGGTTACGCCCCCGTCATCGCCAAGGACCTCGTCAAGCGTTTCGTTCCAGGCAATGCTGACATTACCGTTTTCGCCGCATTTGGCAAACAGTTTGTCTTGCAGTATTTTTTCCGCACGCAATTTGTCCCTGCGATGAACCAGCGTAACCTTCGACGCGATGTTGGACAGGTATATTGCTTCCTCCACCGCCGTGTTGCCGCCACCGATTACAACCACTTCCTCGCCGCGATAAAAGAACCCATCACAGGTCGCACAGGCTGAAACTCCCCGGCCTTTGTATTTTTCCTCGGACTCCAGTCCCAGGTAGCGGGCACTGGCGCCGGTCGCGATGATCAGGGCATCGCAGCTATAAAGCCCGCCGTCGCCGGTCAGCAGGAATGGCCGCTGGCTCAGATCGGCCTTGTTGATATGATCGTTGATAATTTCGGTGCCGAACCTTTGCGCGTGACGGGCCATGCGATCCATCAACTCGGGGCCTTGTAGCCCTTCGACATCGCCAGGCCAGTTGTCTACATCGGTCGTCGTCATCAACTGGCCGCCTTGCTCCACGCCGGCAATCAGGACCGGGGCCAGATTAGCCCGCGCTGCGTAGACCGCGGCTGCATATCCAGCGGGCCCTGATCCCAGGATCAACAGACGACTATGTTGGGTGTCGCTCATGTATAATTTCCTTTCATTCATGTCACGCGGCACAGGAGTCATTGGCCCAGAAGCCTGATAACATCCGGTTCCCGTCAGCAAAAGTCTGTGCTTGTCGCCACCTGCGGGCGATGATATCTGACCAGATTAAACGGGCGACACGACAATGGTAATTAACTGTGCGCTCGACAGCAAAAAGAAGGAGAAATCATGCGAATTGGCGTGCCCCGTGAATTGAAGCCGCTCGAGGGCCGGGTCGGTCTGATACCCGCGGCTTGCGCGGAACTCGTTCGTGCCGGTCACGAAGTGTTTGTGGAGAAGGACGGGGGAGTCAAGAGCGGATATGGTGATGATCAGTTTACGGCTATCGGCGTGAAGATTCTGGATTCGGCTGAAGAGGTCTACGAAGTCGCCGAGATGGTGGTCAAGGTCAAGGAGCCCATCGCCGAAGACCTGAAACACCTGCGTAAAGACCACTTGTTGTTTTGTTACCTGCACCTGGCTGCACTCCCAGAACTGACTCGGTCACTGTGCGATATTGGCCTGACGGCGGTCGCGTTCGAGACAGTGGAAGACAAGCACGGCCGATTGCCGCTGCTCGCGCCGATGAGCGACATCGCCGGCCGGTTGTCTATCCAGGTTGCAACGCATTTGTTGCATCAGCCACAAGGAGGCAAGGGTATCTTGCTCGGTGGCGTGCCGGCTGCGAATCGAGGCAAGGTAGTGATCCTGGGGGGCGGAGTCGCTGGCGGCAACGCGGCGATCGTTGCGGCCGGTTTGGGCGCCGGGGTCGTGGTATTCGACATGGATCGGGACAAGCTCGAAAAGGCGCGCGCATTGGGCGCCAATGTAACCGGCCTCTATCCACATACTGAAGATGTTGCGAGAGCCGTACTGGATGCAGACATCGTAGTAGGCGCCGTGCTGGTGACCGGTGAACGTGCGCCTCATGTCGTCAGTGCGGAGATGGTCAAATCCATGCAGCCGGGGAGCGTAATAGTCGACATCTCGGTCGACCAAGGGGGCTGTGTCGAAACAACCCGGCCGATGACTTATGACGATCCGACCTATGTCTGGGAAGGAGTGATTCACTTTACCGTGACCAATATGCCGGGTGCGGTTCCCAGGACCTCGTCGCAGGCGCTGTCGGCAGCCATTGCGCCCTATGCCATGCGCCTGACATCGGCAGACTGGCGGGAGTCGGAAGATCTGCTCAAGGGAATCAATGTAGAGGCCGGGGAAATTGTACATCCGGCGCTATTTAAGTAGACTAATAACGAGTTAAATCATATACTTATTAGCTATTATTAATCAATAGGTTTAATCTTGGTCATACGCAAGGAAAGCAAGCAGGATTCGCTTTTGAACAATTCGGTCCGCCGGGCGCTCAGGGAAGGGGCACTGTGGGTATTTGGAATGCTGGCGGTCATTTTCCTGGTTTCGCTGATCAGTTACAGCACAGTGGATCCGGGCTTCCGGGCGGCGAGCGACGGATCGGTCGATAATGCGATCGGCCCGGCCGGTGCCTGGCTGGCGGATTTTTTCCTGTTGTTGTTTGGCCAACCCGCTTTCTTGTTTCCGGTCATGCTTGCCTATGCAGGTTTTCTGTTGTTCCAGGCCAGGGACGACAACGATCTGCTCGACCAGGCCACAATGTGGTTCCGAGGCCTGGGCTTTCTGGTCACGTTGGCCACCTCGTGCGGACTCGCTGCACTACATTTCAGTAGCACAGGACTGCCACATACCGGCGGGGGGATACTTGGCGATGCAATAGGACAAAGCCTGTCCGGTCTGTTGAGTTTCCTTGGCGCGACCTTGCTGCTGCTGGCGGTCTGGTTGGCGGGTGTGTCCCTTTTTCTCGGTATCTCATGGATCGCTGTTATGGACAGGCTTGGTCGATTGACCCTGTGGGGTCTCGAGTGGTTGTCCCTGAGACTGAAATTGCTTGGCGAGCGCGTTGCCGGCATGCGCGCGAAACAGGCCCGCAAAGAGCATGTCCGCGAGCAACAACGTGAAGCGAAAAGCAAGACGCCGCCCAAAATAGAACCGCTGACGGCCAGGCCCGCGGTCAGCGAAAGAGTATTTCGAGAACGCCAGGTCCCGTTATTCGAGCCACCGGCTACGCGGGACTTGCCGCCGCTCGCACTGATGGAAGATCCGCCGGAGCATGACGAAGGTTATTCCAAGGAAGCGCTGGAGGCGATGTCCCGGCTGGTCGAACTAAAACTTAAGGATTTTGGCGTTGAAGTCGATGTAGTGTCGGTGCACCCGGGCCCGGTCGTTACCTTGTTTGAGCTCAAACCAGCAGTAGGCGTCAAGGTCAGCCAGATAAGCAGTCTTGCAAAAGACATTGCCAGATCGTTGTCCGCGATCGCAGTTCGGGTGGTCGAAGTCATTCCAGGCAAGTCAGTGATCGGCCTGGAAATCCCCAATGAAACCAGGGAGTTGGTAACACTGGGCGAAATCATCAAATCCAAGGCCTCTGACCAGATGAAGTCTCCGGTCACTCTTGCGCTTGGCAAGGATATCGCCGGCAATCCCGTCGTAGCCGATCTCGCGCGTATGCCGCACCTTTTGATTGCCGGTACTACGGGTTCGGGAAAATCGGTTGCCATTAATGCGATGGTTCTGAGCATTCTTTACAAATCGACCGCCGAACATGTGCGCATGATCATGATCGATCCCAAGATGCTGGAGCTGTCGGTGTACGAGGGCATTCCACACTTACTCTCACCCGTCGTTACCGACATGAATGAGGCGGCAAATGCGCTGCGCTGGTGTGTCGCCGAGATGCAGAGACGCTATGAGTTGATGGCAGCGTTGGGTGTAAGAAATCTGGGCGGTTTTAATCGCAAGATTACCGATTCGATCAAAAATAAATCCCCCATCCTCGACCCGCTGTTCGAGCCTGATCCGCTCTCGGAAGAGGAGCAGACGGCGCCAGTTCTCGAAACGCTGCCTTATATCGTCGTCGTAGTCGATGAACTGGCCGACCTGTTGATGGTCGTCGGCAAGAAAGTGGAGGAACTGATCTCACGCCTGGCACAAAGAGCAAGGGCCTCGGGCATACACATGATCGTCGCTACGCAAAGGCCGTCGGTCGATGTTATCACCGGCCTGATCAAGGCGAATATCCCGGCCCGGATCGCATTCCAGGTCTCGGCCAAGGTTGATTCCAGGACAATTCTCGACCAGGGTGGCGCCGAAGCGCTGCTTGGGCACGGCGATATGCTGTTCCTGCCACCAGGGACATCCATTCCGACCCGGGTACACGGGGCGTTTGTCGCCGACCAGGAAGTACATCGGGTGGTGAAGTATATGCGCGGCAGCGAGAGGCCGAATTATATTAATGAAATTCTTGAGGGTCCGAAGGGTCAAATAGCGGGTCTGAAGCTGGCCAATATCGGCGTCGACAGCGATGCGGAAATGGACCCGCTTTATGACGAGGCCGTGCGTATCGTTGTCGAAACGCGGAAGGCTTCTATATCGGGTATTCAACGACGACTGAAGATCGGCTACAACCGCGCCGCACGTATGGTCGAGGCGATGGAAGAAGCCGGCCTGGTGGGTGCACTGCAGTCGAACGGCATGCGGGAAGTACTGGCGCCCGAACCGCTAAAGGACTGAGTGAGACAGTGAAAGCAAAAACCCTGAGCCTATTTTTTGCCATCGTGTTTATTTCGTGGCTGAACCTCGCCCAGACCCATGCTATCGAACCGGACGCCGAGGACGCGGTCGAGAATTCGGAGAAGGCATGGGGCTTGCTTGATGCCTATCTGACCGGGGTTACGACGATGCGCGCGCAATTTCGGCAGGTTCTTTTGGACGAAAACCAACAAATAGTGCAAACCGCCGGCGGAATCCTGGTATTGAAAAGGCCGGGGCAGTTCCGTTGGGATTACCAAGACCCATATGAGCAATTGATTCTGTCGGATGGCACGCACCTTTGGCTTTACGACCCTGACCTGGAGCAGGTCATCGTGAAAGATCTCGATGTTTCACTGGCAAACACGCCAGCAATGTTGCTGAGCGGAGATGCCAGCATGACCGATGGTTTCAAGTTGATGGAAGCCGGTCAATATGGCGAGGTGTTCTGGATGACGCTCGTGCCGCGCAGTCAAGAGACTGATTTCCGGAATATTTCACTGGGGTTCGTCGGTGGACAGTTGCAACTAATGGAACTTGAAGACTCTCTTGACCAGGTCACCCGCATCATATTGCAGGAGGTGGAGAGAAACCCGGAATTGGCCGATGATACGTTTCGGTTCGTGCCACCGGCAGGCTCGGATGTTATTGGTGAATTGCCGGTTGCCAATCAGGATAATCAGTGACCGCGGCAGGCGGGAAGCAACTCAAGTACATGCGATTTTGGCTAGGCGGTGGCTGGCTGCTGGTTTTCGTTGCGATGATCACGAGCGTGCTGCCAGGGATGCCGATATTTACCGTGCAATACAGCGACAAGATTTTTCACGCAACGACCTACTTTATTCTCATGGGCTGGTTTTCAGGGATTTACCTGCCGTCTCGTTTTTGGTTGATCGCGTTGGCTTTTGCGCTGCTCGGGGTCGCGCTGGAATTTTTGCAAACCCTGTTTCCGTATCGTTTTTTTGATCCGTGGGATATCGCCGCCAATATATCTGGGGTGGCAATCGCGTGGTTGGTCGCGGTGGCTGGCATGAGCAATTGGTGTCAGCTGATAGAACGGCGAATTGACGGGTCCGGGAACGGCACTGGCTACTGATGCCCGAACAGGCTCAAAAGCGCATTCCATTCCAGCCATTGGCTGATCGCATGCGCCCGCGCTCGATCGATGAGTTCCATGGCCAAGTCCATCTGCTCGGAGACAACAAGCCGTTACGAATGCTTTTCGATGGAAAGTCACTGCACAGCCTTATCCTTTGGGGGCCGCCGGGAACCGGAAAAACAACTCTTGCGCGCATGCTGGCCGACCACTGCGAAGCAGATTTTGTCGGCCTGTCCGCTGTCATGGCTGGCGTCAAGGACATACGCCAGGCAGTCGAGCAGGCACGATTCCAGCGGGATAATGCGAACCGGGACACCTTGCTTTTCCTTGACGAAGTCCATCGCTTTAACAAATCACAGCAGGACGCGTTCCTGCCTTTCGTCGAGGACGGCACCTTGATTTTTATTGGCGCAACAACTGAAAACCCGTCCTTCGAGCTCAATAATGCGTTGCTGTCGCGTGCGCGTACCTATGTTTTGAAACCGCTCGACGATGAAGCCTTGCTTGCGATTGCCCGTGACGCAATGAAAGATGACGAGCGAGGATTGGGTAAGCAGAAGCTTTTGCTCGACGAGGATATAGCCGGTTTGTTGGTGCGAGCGGCGGATGGTGACGCGAGGCGATTACTGACGATGCTGGAGATAGCCGCGGACCTAGTCGGTCACAACGGAGAGATTTCGGAAGAAATTATTCGTGAGCTGGCGACCGACGGCGTGCGACGCTTTGACAAACGCGGTGATGAATTCTACGACCAGATTTCCGCTTTGCATAAATCGGTACGCGGAAGCGATCCTGATGCGGCGCTGTACTGGCTGGTGCGGATGCTGGACGGCGGCTGCGATCCCTTGTATATCGCGCGGCGTGTTTTACGTATGGCCAGCGAGGATATAGGAAATGCAGATCCCAGGGCGCTGACGCTGGCTTTGCAGGCCTGGGATGTATATCAGAGGTTGGGAAGCCCGGAGGGGGAACTGGCAATTGCCCAGGCAATCGTCTACATGGCTTGCGCGGCAAAAAGCAACGCCGTTTACCGAGCCTTCAATAGTGCGAAAAAAGAAATTTCCAAGGGGGGCAGTCTGCCGGTTCCGATGCATTTGCGTAATTCCCCAACGCGGCTAATGAAAGAATTGGGGCATGGTAAAGGATACCGATATTCCCATGACGAGACAGATGCTTTTGCTGCCGGCGAAAAATATTTTCCGAAGGAAATGGAGCCACAAAGGTACTATCATCCCGTGCCGCGTGGGCTTGAAATTCGCATCGGGGAGAAACTTGCGGATCTCAGACGCCAAAATCGCGATCAAAAGGATTGCTGAGCACGTAAGCATTTCCTACTGGGAGGTCTTTTGAGTACATTGCTGGCAATTGGCGCAGGAGGCGCTCTTGGTGCATTGGCACGGTACGGTATCTACAATGCGGTCCATGGCGCACTGGGACGAGATTTTCCTTATGGCACCCTGACGGTCAATGTTATCGGTAGCCTGGCAATGGGTTTCCTGTATGTCTGGCTGTTCGATCGGATGAACATGGGGCCCGTGTGGCGGGCGTTTACCTTGATTGGGTTTATCGGCGCCTTTACCACTTTTTCAGCGTTCTCGATGGAAACGCTGAACCTGATTCTGCAGGGAGCCTGGATTCGCTCGATGATCAATATGTTGCTCAGTCTGGTTCTTTGTGTCGGTGCCGCCGGACTGGGTGTGTGGCTGGGCCGGGCCGCGGCTTGATTTGAAAGAGCAGGGAGTCTTCGATGCTGGATGCAAAACTGTTGCGACGCGATCCGGAACTGGTGGCAGCAAATTTGGCGCGGCGTGGCTACAAATTGGATACGGCGGCGCTGGAAGCATTGGAGAGTCGACGAAAATCCGCACAACAACGGGTAGAGGAGTTGCGCAACAAGCGTAACACCGCATCTAAAGCTATCGGTCAGGCGAAAGCTAAAGGCGAAAATGCGGACGCATTGCTTGACGGCGTACAAAGTCTTGGAGATGAGCTCGATCGGGTGGAGGCCGAAATGAAGGCCGCTAAATGCGAACTGGACGAACTGATGCTGGGAATGCCGAACCTGCTTCACGAGAGTGTTCCCGATGGCGATGACGAATCGGCAAACGATGAAATTCGCCGCTGGGGTGAGCCCGGCAAATTTTCTTTTGAGATAAAAGATCATGTTGATCTTGGTGCCGACCTGGGGATGCTCGATTTCGAGAGGGCGGCGAAAATTTCCGGGTCGCGTTTCGCGGTAATCAGCGGAATGCTGGCTCGCATGCACAGGGCACTGATTCAGTTCATGCTGGATCTGCAAACTACCGAGAACGGTTACCGTGAATACTATGTCCCTTACTTGGTCAACCGTGAGTCGCTGATCGGGACGTCCCAGCTGCCGAAATTTGCCCATGACCTGTTTGCCGCCGGAGACAGCGGGCTCTACATGATTCCAACCGCGGAGGTGCCACTGGCCAACCTGGTCAGTGACGAGATCACGGACAGCGATGCCCTGCCGCTGAAGTTCGCAGCGCACACACCGTGTTTTCGTTCGGAGGCTGGCTCCTATGGCAAGGATACCCGCGGCATGATCCGGCAACACCAGTTCGAGAAAGTCGAAATGGTTCAAATCGTGTCACCCGATATGTCATACGAGGCACTGGAGGAATTGACCGGACATGCCGAGCTCGTCTTACAAAAACTGCAGCTTCCCTACCGGGTGGTCAGCCTGTGCGCGGGTGATATCGGTTTTGCCGCCGCCAAGACCTACGATATCGAGGTGTGGCTGCCAGGACAGGACAAATACAGGGAAATCTCATCGTGCAGCAATTGTCTGGATTTTCAGGCCAGGCGCATGGGCGCGCGCTGGCGCAATCCAGAAACCGGCAAACCGGAGCTGGTCCACACGCTGAATGGTTCGGGTGTAGCGATTGGTCGGGCGTTGATTGCGGTCATGGAAAACTATCAAAGGGAAGACGGCGGAATTACTGTGCCTGACGTGTTGCAAACATATATGGGTGGACTGGAACGCATCGCGCCACCGGTATGACCGAATAAATTGTTATTCCTTGTCGTGCCAGTTCGCGGGCAATGTCTTGATATGCAGATCGCGTTGCGGGAATGGAATCGTGATCGATTGTTCACGGAAGGCTGCGTCGATTGCAAAATTGATATCACTGGTCACATCGTAGCGTCGTTCGATGCGTTTTATCCTGACTCTCAATTCAAAATTTAGCGAACTATCGCCAAATTCCATAAACAGCGCTTTCGGTGGCGTTGCCCGGGTCGGGTCGGTAATCACCTCCGGGTGATCTCTGCCTGCGGTTTCCAGGATTTCCTTTACCAGTTTGGTGTCCGAGCCATAGGCCACACCCACATTTATCCTAATCCGGCCGTGCGGGTCGTGTAGCACCCAGTTGGTCACCTGGGCGGAGACCAGTTCCGAATTGGGTACGATGACATTCTGGTTATCCAGCGATTCGATTTCCGTGGAGCGGATACTGATGCGTTTGACGAAGCCTTCGACCGTGCCCACCGTGACGAAATCTCCAACCTTTACTGGTCTTTCAAACAACAAAATCATGCCCGAAATAAAATTGTTGGCAATCGACTGAAGGCCAAAACCAATACCGACAGACAGCGCAGCGGCAACATATGCCAGGCCGGCAAGACTGACGCCGGCCAGCGTAAGACCGGTAATCACCGCAATCGTGAAACCCGCATACCCGGCCAGTGTCACCATGGAGTCCCGGGCGCCACGATCCATGGTCATATGGCGTACCCAGCGTCTCTGTATCAGGCCCTTGATCCAGCTCGTTACCAATAACAGGCCCGTAAATACGATAATTCCGGACAATATGTTGAGCGGCAGAATACCGACTGCACCGATCGTAAATCCTTCGGTGACATACCCGACGAGACGCGCCAAAACCGTGCCCGAGTTGTCCCAGATCCAGATGAGCAATGCAGCAAAACTGAGCCACACCGTAATATCTATCAGTAGTTGATACGGGCCGAGTCGGCTTGGTTTTTCGGCAGAGCTTATCCCTAAGTATGTGCGCGTTGTAAAGGCAAGCGGACTGCTGCCGGTGGTAATCGCATTTCTTGTTTGCTCGATCAGCCACAACAGCATCCAGATCGCGAAACCGGACATGGCGGTGAGAACGATCCCACGGGTCAGGTAGCTTGCAAAATTATGATAGCCGAGGATTTCGACGAGTATAGATACCAGGATAATCAGCAGAATAAGGAAGCGGGTGAATCTGAATCGATTCATCATCCCTGGTATTTTTCTGGCGATAAGCAAAACCCAGAGCAGGGAAAATGCCAGCAACAATGTGAGTAACGACCGCGGCAATGTGTCCAAGTCTTCGGGTAGGTAGACCAACGAGCCTTGCCCTAAAATGACATAACTGACGACCAGCACCTCAAGAAATCGATGGAGGCGCCGGCGTACGGGCTTGACCATGCCGGGGACAAGGCCTTCGACTTCGGCCGCCGGTGATAATGGGCCGGTACTCCAATCGATTACGACCCGGCCGAACCCGTAAGCCATCACACCAATGGCCAGCCGAAAGGAAGCGACGTTCCACACCAGTTCCGCAGAATAAATATTGATGACAATGGCGGCTATCAAACCCGTCAAAAGAATCGGTGCGTATTCAGCGAGCGGCCCGGGAATCAGGTATTTGAATTCGGGTGTACGCTCTTCCGCCCCGGTGTTTTTTTGCCAGCGTTTGAATTTGATTCTCAGGACTTGGCCAATCCCAAATGCCAGAGCGACCAGGAAAGTCAATATCCAGATCGAGTCGATGCCGTCATCATCGGAGGGGACCGGCGTCAGCGCCTGAATTATCTTCGCGGGCCAAAGCCTGACTGTTTTGAGCTTTCCTTCACCGTTATGCCACAGGGCATCACCCCGGCTCATCACACGTCGCCGTGACAAGCGAGAACCCTTCTGCTCGGCTATTTCTGTCAGGCCGTCAGATCGCGAAATAACCAATTCGCAATTCGACAAGAGGGCTTCCACGAGGCTTTTTTCTGACTGTAACGCGTTGCGTCTTTCCCAGATTTCAATATTTTCATTTTCGTTGAATACCGGAAGTATCCCCAGCTCGCTGTCCAGTCTTTCCACTTCCGGTCGAGTGTCGGCAACGCAGCGCTCGGCGCCTGTTCGCAGTCGACCGACCAGTTCGAGAGCATTGCTAACCGTCAGCTCATTTGCCTCGGGAGCTTTAAACTGAAGCTGCATAGCCTCGATGTCTTCGATGGCGGTGCCCGGATCAAAGGCCTCGTCGTCCGGCGCCTGCTGGGCGAGCAGGGCGGTGCTGCCAACCATCGCCAGCCAGGCGGCGGCGGTGAGAAGAGCGTGTCGACGAATCCCTTTAGACATGGTCCGGTATTATAGCCGTAGCTTGATCTGTGGCCTAATGACGCCGTTCACGAATTATGTCTTGAATATTGAACTCCAAAAAGGCGAGAATTCGCATCGGCAAGCGGGCCGAGAATCAGATTTCGACCTCTCCGCACCGGCAACTGCGGCGGTTGAGGGAAAAAAATTTGGAGAGGTGGCAGAGTGGTTGAATGCGGTGGTCTTGAAAACCATTAACGGTTTGTAGCCGTTCGGGGGTTCGAATCCCTCCCTCTCCGCCAAAAACACATTAGCCCCTTCCAGGGGCTTTTGTGTTTTTGCCTG
>JAPUGL010000072.1 GCA_027292775.1 Gammaproteobacteria bacterium
ACGCGACCCCTTCGATCTGCGCGCGACCGGTGAGTACACGACATTCGCTCCAGCAGCGGAATTCGGCACCTCGCCGTCGATCGCCGTCCTGCCCTTTACCGACATGAGCGAGGAGCAAGACCAGGGCTATTTCTGCGACGGTGTTTCGGAGGCGATCCTGAATGCGCTGACCCGGGTCGAGAATATGCAGGTGGCCTCGCGCACCTCGTCTTTTCAGTTCAGGAACACCAGCAACGATATCCGCGAAATCGGCAGGCAACTTTCCGTGAACACCGTACTCGAGGGCAGCGTGCAAAAGGCCAACGATCGTCTCCGCATTACAGCCCAGCTAATCAACGTCAAAGACGGCTATCACCTGTGGTCGAAGCAATTTGATGCCGAATTGAAGGATATATTCGAGATTCAGGACGAGATCGCCAAGAGCATCGCCGAGGCGGAGGTGCTGGAGCTGAGCGTGCAGGAGCAGTGCATGATCAAGAACGCTCCGACGGAGGATGTTCGTGCCTATGAATTTTACTTGCGCGGCCGGAACTTCTTTCATCGGCTCCGCGGCAGCGACATGGTGTACGCGCGGCAGATGTTCGACCAGGCGCTTGAAATCGACCCCGACTATGCACTGGCCTGGGCGGGCCGGGCGGATTGCTACGCCTTTGTCGAAATGTATGTGAATTCGACCGAGGAAAACCGCGCCGAGGCAACCCGCTCTGCCAAGCGCGCCCTCGAACTGGATTCCGCCTGCGCCGAACCACCCGCGTCCCGCGGCCTGGCCTACCTGGTCTGCGACCAATACGACGAGGCCATCGAGGAATTCGAAACCGCGATCGAGCTGAGTCCGAACTTGTTTGAGCCTTGGTACTACTACGCTCGTGCCAGTTTCCACCAGGGCAAGCTGCAAAAAGCCGCCGACCTGTTCGCGAAGGCGAGCGAAGTCAATCCAGAGGATTACCAGACTCAGGTGCTGCGCTCGCATGTGCTTTACGGCCTGGGTCAGACCGAGCTGGCGAACGAAGTGGGCGCAAAAGCGGTCGGCGTGATCGAAAAACACCTCAAATGGCATCCCGGTGATGCGCGCGCTTTTTATCTCGGCGCCGGGGCCTTACAGCAGCTCGGCGAACACGAACGCGCCGAGCGCTGGATAGACAGGGCGCTGGCAATCGATCCCACCGACTCGGTGGTTAATTATAACGTCGCCTGCTTTTATGCCATGGAAGGGCAGGGCGACAAGGCACTGACTCGCCTGGAATCTGCCGTGGACCATGGATCGGTCAGCGCGTCATGGATGCAGAATGACAACGACCTCGCGTCCATACGCGACAACCCGCGCTTCGATGCGCTGATCGAGCGCTTGCAAAAACAACATCAGCAATAATTATTGCAGGACGGCGTACAAGCCCGATGACCTATAACGCCGCGAACCCGGTCTTTTCCATCAACTCGATAAACCGCGGGTCATCGCGTAGCGGATCGATCAATGGATCGACCAGCAATTGGCTGATTCCCGGGTCACCGATCTCGCGCGATCGATTCAAGTCCTGTATGGCCTGATCGGTATCACCCCGTTGCGCATAAACCTGCGCGCGCTGATAGACGCCGTTATCTCCATAATTTTCAATCAGCAATGACAATGCGCGTTCGGCTTCTTCAGTACGCCCAAGGTGGTGTAACAAAATCGCCATGCCGGAGTGTCTCATCCAGGCCAGCGGTTCCTGTTCGACTTCTTCGAGCGCAGACTCAAGATCGCCTTGCAGGAACTGGCACATACCGATGCCGTAATGAGGCCGCGCGTGATGCGGGTCCATTTCCAGAACATGACGAAAAATAGCTATTGCCTCGTCATAGTGGCGCGCCTCGTACAAAGCCCTCCCAAGGTAGACGCTGGCATACATCGAGACCGGGTCCAGTTCCAGTGCTTTTTTTGCCGCGGCGATGCTTTGCTCGCTCCGGCCGAAAAGGGCGTTCATGCGAGAGGACTCGATCTGTACTTCGGCGTTACCCGGATTTAATTCCAGAGCGGTTTCGATGGCCTTTTGTCCACCGGCCATATCCATTTTGTAGGCGAGAAGCAGTCTGGCCATGATCAGGTGGCCATCCGCCAGGTCCGGTGCCAATTCGATGGCCTTGGCCGCTGCTGCGGTGGCCTTGCTCACGCCTTCTTCCAGACCAACGAAATCATTGGTCGCCATCTCCTCCCAGGCCATTGCCAGGCCGGCATGGGCTTGTGCGTATCCCGGATCCAGTTCTATGGCTTTTTGAAAGCATTCAATCGCATTTCTTTGTGCTGCTTCATCGGATCCACGGTTGCGGTGATGCACGCCCTTGAGATGAGCCTGGAAAGCTTCGGCGTTCTCTGTGCCACAGGCATTCGGACATCCGCTGACCTGGCCCAACAATTTCACCTTGAGGGCATCGGCCACCGATGAGGCGATCTCGTCCTGGACCGCGAAGATGTCATCAAGCTCGCGGTCGAAAGTCTCGGACCAAAGATGATAACCATCGGCGGCGTTGATGAGCTGCGCGGTGATCCGGACCTGGACACCCGACTGGCGCACGCTGCCTTCGAGTATGGATGCGACACCGAGCTTGCGGGCGATCTCGGCGATGTCGCCGGTCTGCCCCTTGAAATGGAAAGACGAGGTCCGGGCCGCCACCTTTAGCGCACTAACCTTGGATAGCACGTTTAGTAATTCCTCGGACAGACCATCCGAGAAATACTCGTTTTCCTTGTCACCACTGATGTTTACGAATGGCAACACGGCGACGGAGGCCTTCGCCGGGGCGGTTGGCGTATCGGCCGGGGGCTTATCGGCGACTTCGGTCTTAGGGTCGGCCGGTTGCGCCACAGGCGCGGCATCATCGACCGAGTCCGCGCGAATGATTCCATCCGGCGTCCAGTCGAAATGCCAGGCCATGACCAGGGACAACGGAAATCCCAAAATCAGTAGCAGGGCAACAAGGCGCAACACCCATTCCGGCAGCGCCAGCGCCGGCACCAGCACATCCGCGCCACCGAGGGTCACT
>JAPUGL010000073.1 GCA_027292775.1 Gammaproteobacteria bacterium
GCGAGATCGCTACCGACCGTAGCAGTGACATTCGCCACGCCGATTGAGGCGAGGGAATTTACGGGTTGGACAATGGTTTTTTGCTGACCTGGCGCGAATGTATCCAAAAGACAAGTCAGCATTTGATCATCGGGTGTCGTACACGCCGGGTCGAGCTGCCCTGGCGTTACCGTCAGCAATCCACCGAGGTCGATGAGCAATTGGGTGTTGGTTGCCGCCTGGGGGCCGGTATTCACAGCCGAACCGGTAACAGTGGTGCTTTCGTTGCTGCGAATAAACGAATTCGCCTGGGTGACCGACACCACAAGATCGGCTGCCGGTAGAATCTCGATAGTGCCATTTTGCATGTTGTTACTGGGGTCGGTATCGACGTCCGAGTTCACCATCGCGCTGACATTGAAGCTGCCCGGTGTCGTGCCGGTGACTGCTACGGTCAGCGTCGCCGAGCCGCCGCTATTGAGTTGCAACGTCTGGCAGACGAGCGGGTTAGCCGGCGGGCAGGTGAACCCCGGCATGCGAACATTACTGATGGCCAGCCCAGGGTCCACAGTCACGGTAACAGACGGGTTGCTGGCCGCGGTTTGGCCGATATTATCAACCTGAATGACATAATCGAAAGCGGGTCCGGCCAATTCGCTGACATTGGTATCCGCTATCGAAACCGTCATATCCGCCGGACCCAGCAGGGTCAGGCATGAGGCGGTCGCCATTGTCGTCTGTATCTCCTGGATGCTGCAGGCGGAAAATTGGTTACTGCCATTAAAACTTGAATCCATCAGGAAGCCAGTGCCGGTACCGCCACAGGCCCCGCCGGCGTCGCCGTCGTGCGGAGCGTCGAAGTTGTGACCGATTTCATGGGCGGTGACCAGGTAATTGGGATTGGGTCCGTTGATCGCCTGGGTCAGTGATACGCCGAACTGAGGGCTACACACACCCGGTCGAAAGGCGATGCCCACCGTGGCGCCATCGAGGTTCACGCCGGTAAACAAGTGAACGATGCCCAGCGGACTCAGAACTGGATCAGTACAAACGGGAGGTGGGTTTTGTAATTCGCACTGATCAGATGCACCACACTTGTAGCATGCCACATCGTCAATCAGCTCCGAGGCGTCGCTGGTAGCGGCGAAGGTTGTGCCGAACGGATCGTCCATGGCGTCATCAAACAGGCGCAATTCCACCAGGTTGATCTGTACGCCGAGCTGGCTTTCGTATATGCCATCGACGCTGTTGACGCGGTCGATGAGACCGTTCAACGCTAAATTGCCGAGCACGCTGGCGTACTCAAAATCGCCCAGTGCCGCGATATCCAGCCGAAAATGGTCGCCGCCGTGGAGCATGATTTTTTCCCTGAGTTCGGCGGTCAGAAAGTCCAGCTGGCGCTCGGTGTTCAATTCTTCCAGGCGCGGGTGCGCGCGCACGATATCGCTGAATAGATTTTCTGTGTCGGCCCAGCGAAATATGGCGGGCCCGTAGGTTTGAATTACCGTTGGCGTGGTACTGGACAAAGCCACCTCGGGTCCCGGCCCGATTACGAACATCTCCTGTCCATCCCAGATCAGCCCGCGTATTTCGCCGGCACTGCGGGTCAGCCGTACCCAGGAGCCGGGCACCTGGTCAAGCTGGCCGCGAAGGATTTCGGTGCCCCGCAGGATTTCCTCCCGTCGGTTTTGCGGAAGGCCGGCCAGCAGCCGGTTGTTGTCTTGCAGACGCAGATGAAAACCACGTCCAAGCGCGTGAAAGCGAATGGATCGACCGGCCAGGCGTGCCGGTTCTCGCAGCCCCTCGGACAGTACGGGTTCGTAATGCAAAATCCTAAAGCTGCCGTCATCGGCGGTGCGGCCGGCGGCGAAACTGTTGGCCGTAATCAGCAGAAAGGCGCCGCAAAGTGCGGCCAGTCGAAGATTGATCATCGTGTCCCAGAATCCAAATAAAGGCGGACTATCACCCGACCCAGGCAATCCAGTAAACCACCGAAGTCACGATTACCACAAAATATGGGCCGCAGAGGCCTTCCCGGCTATCATAAATATATTCGACCGCAAGTCGCGGTGAATTATTCGGTTTTTTTGCCGTTATTTGGAGATTTATGTCAAGCGGATGGCCCGGCTATTCGTGGTGAGCGATTGCGCAGCGAGGCCTGATCGATGCTTCGGCCGTAATTTTCGCCGACTGGTGTGAAACTCCAGCGATTGTTTTTGTCTAATCTCAGTGTTAACAAGGCCTATTTGAAAGAGCCGATAACGGGGGATGAGGGGATGCCAGCCTGGCGCATGAGTCTGGGTATTCTATTGGCCGTGCTTTCGGTCACCGGTTGCGGAACCTCCAGGCAGCTGCACGAAGCCGCCAGCTATGGAGATTACCGGCAGGCCGAATTTCTGATCGATACCGGAGCCAGGGTCAACTGGAGAGATTTTGCCGGTGAAACTGCCCTGCACAAGGCCAGTTTTGAAGGATACGCAGATATTGCGGAATTGTTGCTGGAAAGCGGCGTCAGCCCCAATGCCAGGACTTATAACGATAGATACACAGCGATGCATTATGCGGCGTTGAATAACAAGTCGGATATCGTCGAAGCGCTGGCCGAATATGGCGCGAGAATCGATTCTAGGGATAAGCAGAAACGAACGCCGCTATACGTGGCGGCCGGGCAGGGTCACGCCGAGGTGGTTTCCGTACTGCTCGATCATGCGGCCGACCCCGAAGCAAAGGCGAAAAAGAAATTCGTGCCACTGCACGCCTGCGCCTATTCGGGCGATACTGAGAGCGCGGCGCTGTTGATAGAGGCCGGGGCATCAGTCGATCGGAGGGACAAACGCGGCTACACGCCCCTGCATTGGGCGGCTAGTGCGGACGAATACGACATGGTCGTTTTCCTGGTCGGCAGGGGCGCGAATGTCAATGTAATGGGCAAGGATCACTCAACATCTCTGGAGTGGGCGCTGAGAAACAGGAGCGAGCGCATGGCCCGCTTTCTGATAAGCAGCGGCGCCGTTTTCGACGTGAGAACGGCTAGTATCCGGCTGAGAATGCGGACTGCCGATGTCGAACGGCTGGCCGGACTGCCTTCCAGTTCGGAAGCTGGCCCAAGCGAGTAGCCTGCCGCAGCAGCAGATTAGCCCTGAGTCCGACAGGCTGCTAGCATTCTTTCTATGGAAACCAACATATGAAGAAAGTGGGCCGATTTGTTGTTGCAGCGAGCTTGTTGTGGGTGATGGTCTTGCCGGTGCAGGCCGAATATGTCACGGATGAATTGCAACTGGGCCTTCATCTGGCAGAGGATACCAGCGATACGCCATTTCGGACGCTGGTCAGCGGCACTGAGCTTGAAATACTCGAACGCAATCGTTTCTATGCGAAAGTTCGCACGAATACTGGTGAAGAGGGCTGGGTCAAGGCGGGTTATCTGGTCAGCGCCAAACCGGCAGCGGCGCGAGCCATGGAGCTGGAAGCGTCGAACGCTGATATCACGGCCCGCCTTGAAAAGGTCTTGGCGCAGACCTCGGATGTCCGGCAAACCATTGCCGACCTCGAGAGCGAGCTGGCGAAGGCAAAAGAAGAAGGGGCCATTGCTGCCGAGACAGCGAGCGGGCTGGAGATCGAAAACAGCCAGTTCAACGAGCGCATGGCTAATTTTCGTGGCAGCGTACCGGTGCGCTGGGCCTTTTTGGCGACCGGCCTGATGGTACTGGTTGGCTTCTTTGCCGGTTTTCTGTGGTTCGATCACCGCAGCAGAAAACGCTATGGCGGGTTCCGGGTCTACTGATCGGGGATTTCCTGGCTTTCCGTAAACTCGGGCAGGCCAAATATTTTCTTTCTCTGCCGGTCGAGCCGAGCTCCGTACAGCGGCATGATGATCGCCAGAAATGAGTAAATCATCGGGGCGAACACCACGTCTTTGTCGGGTAGCACGCCCGCCAAAAGGGCCGAAACCCCGCCAAAGCCGGTCAGTATCAGCCAGGCTCCGTATTCCCCCCGGGTCAGAAATATTTCCTCCGGCCTTAGCCGGAGTCGGTAAGCCTGCCTGAAGGCATGATAGTTGAGGAATGCAACAAGGCCGCACATCACCATGAATCCCAGCCCATAAATAATGAACAGTGTCCTGAGGTCATAATATGAATTGATCTCAAAGCTGGTCGTCAGCCAGCCATCGCTGATCCAGCTGAACATTCCGCCAAACATGATTCTGAGCGGGTAAACAAAAACCATAATCAGGAAAACAAAAAGCAGGCTGAGCAGCACCGCGGTTAAATCTTCGAGGGCAAAACGCCGGCTCCATGTTCGGTGGGCGATCCAGAACATCATAATTTGCGCGAAACTGGCGGCGAATCCTGGCGTGCCTTTCAGTGCATCGACCAGTTCCTCGATATTTCCAGGCAATGTATCGAAAGAGATCACCAACAGGGTCAGTGCGAACGCAAACGCGGCGTCAATGAAGGTGTCCAGCCGCGTAACCTCAAGACCCCTGAGGCTGAATCCGCTGCGGTCGCTAGGTAAGTCCCCGGGTATGGATTGGCCGGTCACAACAGGGCGATCGCCCGGATCGCCGGTGCATAGGTCGGCAAACCGCCGGTGAGCTGTCTCATCAGGTATTGCTCCCAATCGAGTGCATCGGTACGCACGGGCGCCTTAATATAAGGGCCGCAGGCAAGAGTATAGCTCATTCTGGTGCTACGCCTGGCAAAGCTCCGTAGATCAAAAGCCTTTTCATACCCATACCGACAAATTATTTTGTCTTGACAGAATAAATTATCGGTAGATAATCAAAAACGCATATCCACCAGGGAACGTAACCATGAGACAGGAATTAATGGTCGTTTCGGACAAGCGGACGATGGCGTTGCTGGCAAACCCGCTAAAGGCGGAAATTCTGCGGGAAATGGATCGCCCCCAGACCACGGCCGAACTGGCTTTACTAATGGGGATGCCACGACAGAAGCTGGGCTACCACGTCAGGCAGCTTGAGGACGATGGATTACTGGTAAGTGTTGGCGAGAGCCGGCGTGGCAACTGCATTGCGAGGAAACTGCAGGCGGTTGCGCGGCATATCGTGATCAGCAATTCCGACCCGAACGCAACGATCCTGGAGGATCGGTTTTCCAGTAGCTGGCTGGTCGCGCGATGTGCTACGGCGATCCGGGAAGTCGGCGTCTTGACAATGAATGCGGAGAGCGTCGGGGAAAAACTGCCAACGCTGACCGTGGACTCGGAAATCGCGTTTGATAATCCGCAGGAGCAACAAGCGTTCGTCCAGGAATTGAGCGAATTAATCACCGCGCTGGTTGACCGCTATGGATCGGCGTCGTCCGGTGCCAGACGATTCAAGTTTCTTGCCGCCAGCTACCCGAAGTTGTCCGACCAACAGGCAGCTCTGGTCGAAAACACAAAAGGTGGTTCTTCTTAGGACCACACACTGGTTGGCGGCTGGGAATCCGCGCAGCAGGAACAGTTTCTATCGCGCGGAGTCCCAGCCGTCATTGATCCGGCATTTCGAAGGGCTTCTTGCGCGCCTTTCTGCGCAGGCTATTCAGGGGTCGGGAAATCATCTCCTGCCTGATGAGGGCTTGCTCAAGCCGGTATTTACCCGGAAAATTAACCAGCATGATTCCGATCAGGATGGTCAGCAATCCCTGCCCCGGTAATACCGTCATCAGTACTCCGGCAAGAATGAACAACACGCCCAGCAAGTTTTTGACCAGGTTGATAATTCCCATCAATACCGGCTGTCCCTTTTTTTGACCGACAGGCTGGCGTCTTTCGCGGACGAAATAGTCCTCTGGCAACTGCAGGACGATCGCCGGCAGCAGCACGACGACCAGAATCAGGCTGAGAAAGGATGCCAATGCCATCCATGGCAGGTACGGAGTAAAGAAGGAGAGCCAGTCAGTCATGGGCGCAGTATATCCGTCAATGATTCGTAGCGTAAAAAAAGCCCTCGGCCAAAAACCGGGGGCTGTCTCTTAAAGTTGAGCCGTATCCAGTGCGAACTTATCGGGCAGGGCTAAATAGATGGGAATCTACAGATTGAACTGAAGACGTGCCGATACTCGCTGCTCCTGAGGCTCACCGCGGAAAATTTGTGGTTCGAAACGCCATTGAGCGACCGCTTCCTGGGTGGCTTTTTCGAAGTAGCCGGTTTTTTTTGCCCCGATTATTTCGATTTCACTGACCTCACCGGCTATCGTGACCGTAAATTCGACGTCCACCCAGCCCTCGATATTCCGGCGCAGAGCGCGTTTCGGAAATTCGGGTTGCACGAAATTCGTCATTATCATCTGGGTCACCGGGATTACAACGCTGGCCCGGTGAGCGGCCCAATCCTTTTCCAATCCGGAACGTGCAGCTGAAACGTCTTCGTTGTCGCCGGCGAGTTGTTCCGCCTGCTTCAACAAAGACTCGGCAGCGGCATATTCCCGCGCCGCGAGGTCTTGCCATATCTGTTCCAGCAGTATGTCGGTCAGTTCACGCGATCCAGCAAGATATGCCCTGCTTTCTGGGTTCAGTTTTTGCATTTCATTGAGAAAAAAGAGGGCGTTGCCTTTTCGCGGTGCAACCAGACGGTTGTCTGCGATGCTGGCCCGAAATTCCCGGTTCAGGGCGTTTACCCGATCATCTATCTGGTTCTCACGTCTTTTCTGCGCGGCCAGTGCGACAGCCCTTTCGCCCATCGCCTTTCGAGCCTTCGAAATACGCGAACGTGCCTGCCTGATAGAAGATACGCCGGCACCCGGAATCGATTCGGCTTGTCGTAGAGCGTTTTCGGCAGTATCTAGATTTCCATTATCGGTTTCGGTACGAGCTACGCTCATGAGTGCCACATATTTCCGGCCAAGGTGGTCTTCAATTTCGGCAATCCCGCCGTAGCTCGAGTTGATCACCTTGACGCGGTCTATCAGGTCCAATGCCCGGCCAATTTCACCGCTCGATATCGCGGCCCGGGCGTGTTCCAGTACACCCCCAAGAACGACCTTTTCCATAGCCGGAGGTGTTGCCGAGTCGCCGGCGGATACTTCGGCCAAAAGACCAAATGCTTGCTCGTATTGGCCGGCGTCGATCGCCCTTCGCGCATTGCTCATGCGTTGTTCCGGTGATGTGGCGCCCACGAGGGAGTCGAAAAAAGCCAGACGCGGGTGATCGGGCAGAACATTTCTGATCATGACCAGCGCTTTCGCTGCGCTGGCGGGCCTGTTTTGAAGCAGGTCCTGTTCGGATTGTGCGAGTACTTCGTCGGCTGCAGCCATAATCCCACGCTGGGCACTGACATTGTCCGGATCCAGGCTCAGAATCTGATAATAGAAATAAATCGCGTTGTTATTTTTTGGCTCAAAATATCGCTTTTCTCCCATGGCAGACCTGGCCATATCCAGATGCTCCCCGATCAACACGCGGTGACCAGGGTCAAGGTAGTCGTCGGGCCCTTCAGTCTTATCGCCAACCCAGGGAATGACGAAAGATACCGACATGAGTACGGCGGCAATGCTGCCGACGATCAATACGGGTTTTTTCCAGGAGCGCTCAGAAGATTTTTCCACGATGTGGTCGACGCCGCGCATCTGCATCGCCTGTTTGACGGCGGCCTCTATATAAAGTCTGGTCTGTCCCGGCTGGCATGGTTTGGTGAGTACACGGAATATCTTGCCCTCACTCATCATCTTTTGCAGCAGGGGCTTTTCCCTTGCAGTGCCGGCGATTACCGGGACCATGCCTGGTGCTCTACGACTCAATCGTTCGAGTACGGGTGCGGGCTCGCCGGTCAGCAGCTCCGAGTCGGCAATCAAAAGAGCGACTTGGCCTAATTGATCGAAGTCGAGGGCCTGTTTTAGATTCTTTGCATGGAACAGCGCATAGCGGTCTTCAACGGCGTCCGTGACCTGGCCCAAAAACTCCTGGTCGCTGGATAGCATCAGAATCTTGATTTCCGGTTTTTTGCCTGCGATTGCCACGTTGTGCCCTATCCTGTACGGATTGTCGTCTGCGCGTGGTCCTCCGGCGTAAAGAAAGCCAGCGCAGCAGCAGGGCTTCCGTTTCAGACCTGCCGGAATATGGAAAATACCTTTCGCTACGCACTAAAATCTTGACCCAGTTAACAAAATACGGATTTGGGGCCTAAAAACCGATTTGTTTGGCCTCGACGCAGCCGGTCGGCGCTATTTTTTTGAAAAAGGAGTCTGGGCCCCAAATCGGGTCTGGCGGCTGAAATGGTTGCTTTGGCCGGGTAATCGCCGACAGGGGCCAGGTTCGGAAAAGATGGTGGGCCCGGTAGGACTCGAACCTACGACCAAAAGATTATGAGTCTTCTGCTCTAACCAACTGAGCTACAGGCCCTGGCGGGAACTTATGCGAGCAGTATTATCCGCGGGGTTCCGAAAATTACTAGTCCTCGGCAAGGAAACTGCGCAGGCGTTCCGAGCGAGTCGGGTGACGCAGTTTGCGCAGTGCCTTCGCTTCTATCTGACGTATGCGTTCACGCGTGACGTCAAATTGTTTGCCCACTTCTTCGAGCGTGTGATCCGTGTTCATGTCTATGCCGAACCGCATGCGCAGGACTTTGGCTTCCCTCGGTGTCAGGCCACCTAGGATATCGTAGGTCGCCTCCCGGAGTCCTTCGCTTGTCGCCGAATCGACCGGAGAATCCACCGTCGCATCTTCGATAAAATCACCCAGGTGAGAGTCTTCATCGTCCCCGATGGGTGTTTCCATGGAGATGGGTTCCTTGGCAATTTTCATAACCTTGCGGACTTTGTCCTCGGGCATTTCCATGCGGATCGCAAGCTCTTCAGGGGTGGGTTCGCGGCCAATTTCCTGGAGCATCTGGCGGGAAATGCGATTGAGCTTGTTGATCGTTTCTATCATGTGCACCGGAATGCGGATGGTACGAGCCTGGTCGGCGATCGATCGGGTAATCGCCTGCCGAATCCACCAGGTTGCATAGGTTGAGAACTTGTAACCACGCCGGTATTCGAACTTATCCACCGCCTTCATCAGTCCGATATTGCCCTCCTGAATCAGGTCCAGAAATTGCAGCCCACGGTTGGTGTATTTCTTGGCGATGGAAATCACCAGACGCAGGTTGGCCTCGACCATTTCTTTCTTCGCACGGCGGGCCTTGGCCTCACCGATGGACATCTGGCGGTTAATTTCCTTGATTTGGGAAATGCCAACATAGGTCCTGATCTCAAGCATGATCAGTTTTTTCTGCGCCCGCAGAATATCTTCCTTGAGCCTGGACAGGCCGGAGGAGTGCTTGCGTTTTGCGCGTATATGTTTTTCCACCCATTGCTGATTGGTCTCGTTGCTTGGGAAACTGGCGATAAAATCCTTGCGCGGCATCCCGGCTTCCGCGACGCAATAATGCATAACCTGGCGTTCCTGTGCGCGAATATTTGCGATGTGGCCGCGCAGGTTCCAGACCAGCGCGTCAAAAAACTTGGGGGCAAGTTTCAGCTCCATCATTTCCGCGGCGAGGTCTCGTCGAACCGCCATGGCGCGGGAATCTTCCGAGCCATATTTGTCAATGTATTTCAGGGACCTGGTAAAAAATTTCCTTATTTTTTTCATCCGCGCCCGGACCTCATCGGGATCCGGGCCGGTGTCAACGGGTTCTTCCTCTTCGCCCCGCAGTTTCATTTCTTCTTTTCTTTTGGCTTCGGCTTGAAGCTCAGCTGCCGTCGCAGGTTCGTTCGAGGCGTTCGGGTCGATGAACCCGGTAAGCATATCCAGCAACCGGCCGCTACCAGCGGTAATATTGTCGTATACACCCAGCAACATCCTGTAAGTATCAGGGAACATCGCCAGGGCGCCGCGAACCTGGTTCAGACCTTCCTCGATCCTCTTGGCGATGCGGATTTCGCCTTCGCGCGTCAGTAACTCGACGGTTCCCATCTCACGCATGTACATGCGGACGGGATCTGTAGTCCGGCCAAATTCGCTGTCCACTGTGGCGAGGGCGGCGGCCGCTTCAGCGGCATCGTCTTCGTCGGCCGAAACCGCGTTGTTCGACAAAAGCAAAGTTTCGGCATCCGGCACCTTCTCGTACACGGTGATACCCATATCATTAATCATGTTGACGATGTCTTCGATTTGCTCGGGATCGACGATGTCATTTGGCAGATGATCGTTGACTTCGCCATAGGTCAGGTAGCCCTGCTCCTTGCCGCGGGCAATCAGCTGCTTCAACTGTGACTGGCGGTCATCGGTGGGGGGCGAAACCGTTTCCTGGGCCGCGCTTTTGTTGATCAAGTTTTTGTTCCTCGTCGTCATTCTGTGCTCTCCGGTGATGGCCGGGTTGCGTACGCAAAATTAATCAACCAGTATAGCACAAGCGTTGAAATTCCTGGTTCCCAAATCATAATTTGCCCGCTATTCTTGGCCCCGTTGAAGAGATCATCTGTCAACCGCAGCATCCCCAGATTGCCGCGTGGCCAGTAAATCCTTTAGCTCCGCTTTTTCATCTGCGCTGAGCTCGTTTTGACGTGCATTATCCAGCAGCATGTCCAGTCTCGTGGCAGCGGATTGCCGACTCAATATGCTCAGCGTGTCCCGAAATTCGGCGATCGCTTCTTCCTCATCTACCAGTGATTCTGATGCGGCAAGCTTCATCAGCGCCGCAGACTGATCATCATCCCGGTGTCTTTCCAGCAACATCGCGGTGGTTATATTGGGGCTTTCCAGGACATCCTCAAGTAGCAGATGCAGAATCCGGCACCCTTCGCCCTCCATCTCCAGCAACCAGCCGGTATCGCCGGCATGAGCCGCCACCGCGGGATAGCGAAGCAGGGTTGTCACGGCCTGGCGGACCAGGTCACCCCGGCCGCTGCTGCGTAGGCGCCGAGGGGCCCTTTTCGGTCTGCGCCCATCTTCCGCCAACTGTCTGGCCAGGCGACTGCCGGCGCCTGAAAGCTCCGCGATCTCGCGGGCGAGCAATTCCCTGAACGCGCCCGGCGGTATTTGCCGGAGGAGCGGCCTGGCGAGTTCAGCGAAGCGGGCCTTGCCATCGAGTTTGCTCATATCCACTTGCTCGCCCAGGTGTCTTATCAGGTATTCGGACAGGGTTTCCGACTGAGCCATATAGCTTGCAAATGACTCGGCGCCGCTTTCGCGAACCAGCGAGTCCGGGTCCTGCCCGTCGGGCAGGAAGAGGAACCTGATCTGGTGGCCTCCACCGGTCTGAGGCAGCGCATTTTCAAGCGCCCGCCACGCCGCGGCCCGACCGGCCCTGTCGCCGTCGAAACAGAAAACGATTTCCTCTGAAGCCTGAAACAAGCGCCTCAAATGTGCGGTAGTGGTTGCAGTGCCCAGCGTCGCCACCGCATTCGTAATCCCGTGCTGGGCCAGGCCGACAACATCCATATAGCCTTCGACCACAATCAGTCTTTCCAATTCCCGGTTTTGCTGGCGTGCTTCGTACAGGCCATACAACTCGCTTCCCTTGTGGAAAAGGCTGGTTTCCGGCGAATTCAGGTACTTTGGCTCGCCTTCGCCCAGCACCCGACCGCCAAATCCTATGCAACGGCCGCGACTGTCCCGTATGGGGAACATGATGCGGTCGCGGAAACGGTCGTAGACCTTGTTGTGATCTTTTTCAATCACCAAGCCGGCCAGCACCATCCGCTTCCGTGCCCGGTTGTCAGCCCCCAGTTCCTTGAGCAATTCGTCCCAGGCGTCGGCAGCGTATCCGATGCCGAAGCGGGCGGCTGTTTCGCCGCTGAGGCCTCTTTTTTTCAGATAGGCTATGGCGCGATCATCTTCCTTCAGACGCTCGCGATAAAAATTTTCCGCGTCGGCGAGCAGTGGGTACAGATCTTCGTCCCGACGTGGTGCCGATGAGCCACTTTCGTGCGGCACTTCCATGCCCATGCCTGCAGCCAGCGTTTCTACCGCCTCGACAAAATTCAGCCGATCGTATTCCATGAGAAAGCCCAGCGCCGTGCCATGCGCGTTGCAGCCGAAGCAGTGGTAAAATTGCTTGGCTTGGCTCACGGTAAAAGAAGGTGTTTTCTCATCGTGAAAAGGACAGCAAGCCTTGTATTCACGACCCGCCTTTTTTAGCTGGATACGGGTACCGATCAGGTCGACGATGTCGGTCCGACTAATCAGTTCATCAATGAAATGTTTTGGAATGCGGCCTGCCATCTGAATCCCGAATGGAAAAAATTGCTGTCGCCGTCCCGTTCAAATGCGGCGACTCCATACTGAATATAGTCAACAACGACTGAGATCGCTGTCTCGGTTCAGCCGAGGCGCGCGCGGACCTGCGGGCCGACTTTTGCCATGTCTGCGCGACCCTGGGCCCGGGCTTTGATTTGCCCCATCACCTGCCCCATATCCTTGATGCTGCTGGCTCCCGATTCCCGAATGACCTCGTCGATCAAGGTGGCGAGTTCCGCTTCGCCGAGCGGCTCCGGAAGATAAGCCTGCAGGATGAGAATTTCTGATTCTTCCTTGGCCGCCAGTTCTTCGCGTTCCGCTTTCCGGTACAGATCGGCCGCTTCGCGGCGCTGCTTGATCAGTTTCTCGGCCACACCAATAATCTGCACATCGTTCAGTTCGATGCGCTCGTCCACTTCTCTCTGCTGAATCGCCGCCAGCAACATGCGGATGGTCACCAGGCGTTCTTTTTCGCCACCCTTCAGGGCGGTCTTCATATCGTTCCCGATATCCGACCGTAATGGCATGGAAGTCAGTACAGACGTGTGCGGCGGGACGTGTCCCTTGACAGGCGCTTCATGTGGCGCTTGATTGCCGCGGCTTTCTTGCGCTTGCGCTCCTGGGTCGGTTTTTCATAATACTCGCGCCTGCGAAGCTCGGTGAGAATACCGGCTTTCTCGCAGGCACGCTTGAAACGGCGCAACGCGGCGTCAAAATACTCGTTCTCTTTAACTCGAACGCTGGGCATCTAAATCACAACCTTTACACTAGTCCGGATTACCGGGTCAAAAAATCCGGGCCTGGCCCGGACGCAAGACGCGGAATTCTAATCGCGGCCGTGTAGAATTGCAAAGTTTCAGGTAGCGTAAAAGGCCTTTTTCTGGGAAATTCCCAATGCGTGTACTGGGTATAGAAACCTCCTGCGATGAAACTGGGGTCGCGGTTTATGATGGCGATCAGGGCCTGGTCGCAAATGCCCTCTATTCGCAGGTCGGCCTGCATGCCCGCTACGGCGGCGTGGTTCCGGAGCTGGCATCCCGCGATCATGTGAGAAAACTGACCCCGATGTTGCGCGAGGTGACCGAGCAGGCCGGTGGCCGGATAGATGGTATTGCCTACACGGCAGGGCCAGGGCTGATTGGTGCGCTGATGGTCGGTGCGGCGGTCGCCAGGAGCCTGGCATACGGTTGGCAGGTTCCGGCGCTGGGATTGCATCACATGGAAGGACACCTGCTCGCGGCTATGCTGGAGCCAGACCCCCCGCAATTTCCTTTTGTCTCCTTGTTAGTGTCCGGCGGGCATACGCTATTGGTCGATGTCCATGGCCTGGGTGATTATCGGGTGCTTGGAGAAACGCTCGACGACGCGGTTGGCGAGGCGTTCGACAAGACCGCCAAATTGCTCGGACTTCCTTATCCTGGAGGTCCCGCACTGGCGAAACTGGCTGGCGAAGGGCGGCCTGGACGCTATAAATTGCCCCGGCCGATGATGGATCGTCCGGGGCTGGATTTTAGCTTTTCCGGTCTCAAGACTGCGGTGGTACTGGCCTGGAAAAAGTCCGATCAGAGCGATACTTCGCGGGCGGATCTGGCCTGTGCGTTTGAAGATGCTGTAATCGATACGTTGGTCGGAAAATCCCTTCGCGCCCTGCAGCAGACGGAGCGCAGGATTCTTGTGGTTGCCGGCGGCGTCGGCGCCAATAAAAAGTTACGCAAAACACTGGTCGATGCGATAGGCGAGTGCGGGGGGCGGGTTCATTACCCGAGACCAGAATTTTGTACGGACAACGGATCGATGATCGCCTATACGGGATTCCTGCGACTGAAGGCCGGGGAGTCGGATTCGGGTGGGATATGCGTGCGGGCACGCTGGCCGCTGGATCAGCTCTCGCCGCCATGAAGAAACAGCACGGAGACGTCACTGTGGACAAGGTTTTTCTGCATGACCTGCGGGTCAAGACCACGATCGGCATATTCGATTGGGAGCGTCGAATCAGGCAAACCATCGGTATCGATCTGGAAATGGCCAGCGATGTACGCAAGGCGGCGGCGACCGACCAGATAGGCGACGCGCTGGACTACAAGAAGGTCGCCAAGCGCGTTATCTCCTTCGTCGAAGCCGCGGAATTTCAACTCGTGGAAACGCTGGCCGAGGCGATAGCGAAGATCGTGACCGATGAGTTTTCCGTTTCCTGGGTCCGAGTCGCTGTCAACAAACAAGGGGCGGTTCGCGGTGCGGCCGGCGTCGGTATTATTATCGAGCGCGGAGAAATTGCCGGTGGCTGAGACCTTTGTCGGCATCGGTAGCAATATCGAACCGCAGCGGTTTCTGAGCGCCGGCATTCGTTTGCTGCGGGAGCGATTCGGCACTGTGGAATTGTCACCGGTCTATCGAAACACGGCGGTGGGATTCGTCGGCGACGATTTTTTTAATTTGGTGGCTAGCTTTTCCAGTGTCCGCGAACCGCTGGATCTGGCGGCCGACCTGCGGTTGATCGAAGATAGCTGTCGGCGGGATCGCAGCCTTCCCCGCTATTCCCCAAGAACGCTGGATCTCGATTTATTGCTTTATGGGGACGCCATGTTTAGCGTTGACGGCCTGGAGCTTCCCCGGCCGGAAGTTCTGAAACGGTCTTATATACTCAAACCAATGGCCGATCTGCGGCCGGATATGCTGCACCCAGCCGGGAAACTGAGCTTTGCCGAATTATGGCAGCACTTCGACGCCGCCAGTCATCCACTGCACAAGGTTGATATGGTGTTGTGAGGCTTGTCGCTCGGCCGCCGGTGCCTCGACCCGGAATCCACGATCCCTGGTCAATTATGCGAGCTAAAAAAGGCTGCGGCCGCCATCCACGGCAATAACCTGGCCCGTGATATAGCCGGCTCGGGTCGCCAGGAAAACCGCGAGGCTGGCAATATCGCCCGCGTCACCGGTTCTGCCCATCGGCGTCTGTGCCAACACCGCATCCTTCTGTTCGGCAGAAAGGCCTTGCGCGGGCCACAAAATGGCGCCGGGTGCGATGCCATTGACTCTGACTTCAGGGGCCAGGTCCAGGGCCAGGGAGCGGGTCAGCATTGACAGGCCGGCCTTTGCGACACAGTAAACCGGATGTCCCGCCAGCGGTTTGTCGGCATGAATATCCAGAATGTTGAGGATCAGGCCGCCAGATTCTTTCAGTAAGGGAAGAACCGCCTGGCTTAGGAAAAACGGTGCGCGGAGATTGCTGGTGATCAGACGATCCCAGTCGTCCTGGCTGACCGAGCCGAATGGCGTGGCAAAAAAATCGGATGCATTGTTGACCAGTACATCCAACCGTCCCCCAAGATCCCTGACTTTTTCCGCCAGGTTTGCCGGTGCCAGCGAGTCCTGCAGATCGGCTTGAATTGCAACGGCGGAGTCCGCCCGGATGGCGTTCAGTTCTTTAGTCAGTTGCTGTGCCTGTAACTCGGAATTGCGGTAATGGACAAACACGCGGGCGCCCGCGCCATGGCATTCACGTGCTATCGATGCACCGATGCGCCTGGCGCCGCCGGTAACCAGTACCGTTTTTTTCTCCAGTCCCGCTGGTGTGTTCTTAATCATTCATCTTGGTCCGGTCAATGGTGCAAAGGTATCACTGCGGATCGGTTGCGTGGATGATTACAATACAACTCCCGGCTGTTCGCAGGCTATGGCGGCAAGGCCGGCCCGCTCGACCGACACAGGATCGCTTTATGAGTGTTGCAAGAATGCCGGTTCCAGCAGAAGACGCACAGGCCGTAAGCCAGGACCTGTGCGCTGCGCTTCGCAAGGAGATCAGGGCCGTTGGCGATCTGAGTTTTGCCCGCTATATGGAGCTCGTGCTGTATGAGCCCGGCTTGGGTTATTACAGCGCGGGCAGCAGGAAATTTGGCGAGGGTGGGGATTTTGTCACCGCGCCAGAGATTTCCCCGCTTTTTTCACGCTGCCTGGCCCGGCAATGTGCCCAGGTCTTGGCCGCGATCGATCGTGACAAAAAAAGAACCGTGCTCGAATTGGGCGCTGGCAGTGGCAGAATGGCCGCCGATATCCTGGCAGAGCTGTCAGCCTTGGACTGCCTGCCGGATCGTTATCTTATTCTGGAAGTCAGCGCCGATCTGCGCGATCGTCAGCAGGCCAGGCTGGCAGCCGATATGCCCGGGTATTTCCCTAGCATCGAGTGGCTGGTGGATTTTCCTGCCAGCCCGGTTCATGGATGCATCGTCGCCAATGAAGTACTCGATGCCCTGCCGATCGAGCGTTTTATTATTTCGGATGGAGAGTTGCTGCAAGTCATGGTCGGGCTGGAGGATGATCATTTTTGTTTGCGCTCCCGGGAAATGCCGGCGAATCTTGCGAGCCGCGTGAGCGATCGTCTGAGTCTGCCGGTAGCGAAATATTCACCCGGTTACACCTCTGAGTTTTGCCCGGCGCTGGGCCCGTGGGTAGCATCGGTCGCATCGTGCCTGGAAGAGGGGATGCTGCTGTTTACGGATTATGGCCTCGTTCGCGCAGACTACTATCATCCGGACCGCGCTGACGGAACACTGATGTGCCACTACCGACATCGTGCGCACGACGAGGTTTTTTTCTGGCCGGGATTGCAGGATATTACGGCCTGGGTCGAGTTTTCCGCACTGGCCGAAGCGGCCGGGGACTGCGGGCTGGAGCTGGCCGGATTTACGACCCAGGCACACTGGCTGTTGTCGCTGGGTCTGGATCAACTGGTGGCGCAATCGGTTGCCGGCGACCGAAAAGATCAGGTGGAATTGGCGCAGCAGGTAAAAACCCTTACCCTGCCCGGGGAAATGGGCGAACGATTCAAAGCGATCGCGTTTACCCGCGAAATGGATATCGCCCTGCACGGGTTCGCGATGCGCGATTTCAGCGACCGCCTGCCGCAGTAGAACAACCCTAAGTTCGACAGGCCCCTAAAGAGAGGTAATTCAAGGGATGGATTTGCTGCACAGCATATGGCTCGCCCTGGTCCAGGGGCTGACCGAATTCCTGCCCGTATCGAGCTCGGCCCACCTGATCCTGATGCCCCGGTTGCTGGGCTGGACCGACCAGGGTCTTGCCTTCGATGTTGCCGTTCATCTCGGCACCCTGTGCGCGGTGATCTGGTATTTCCGCGACGAATTGGGGCGTATGGCGCGCGCCTGGCTGGTGACGTTTTCCGGTGGGGAATTATCGGCCGATGGCCGCCTGGCGTGGGGTGTCTTGCTCGGGACTATACCGGTCGGGATGGCGGGTCTTGCAATCGCCGCCCATGCCGAAGAGCTTCGCGACCCGATGATAATTGCGGGAGCGACTGCGGGTTTCGGTTTGCTATTGTTGTTGGCCGACGTCGCGAGCAAGCCTCGCCGGGATGAATACGGCATCGGTTTTCGGGAAATCATGATGATTGGCCTGGCCCAGGCGTTTGCCTTGATTCCGGGTGCTTCCAGGTCGGGGATAACGATTACCGCCGGGCTGGCACTTGGAATGACTCGCGAGGCAGCCGCCCGTTTTTCCTTCCTGCTATCGATTCCGGTGATAGCGTTGGCGGCTGCGCTCGAACTATGGACACTACTGACGCAGCCTGCGGCGGTCGACTGGCTCCGCCTGGCCAACGGGTTTGTGGTCGCTTTCTTCAGCGCTTATCTGACAATCCGCTGGTTCCTGTTGCTGCTCGAGCGCAGCGGGATGCTGCCATTCGTCATTTACCGTCTGCTACTGGCCGGCGTTATTATTGGCGTTTTCTGGTCAGACTAAGAGCTCGACAGACTCTTAGCCTGGTACGGCGTCTTCCTTTTTTAACGCAACCGCTATGGCGCGGTGACGGGCTGCCGACAGCCTGGCACCGATTTCGTCGCCTTTTAGTCCATCCAGGTCCAGGGATTCGGCCGCAATTCCACCGCTCAGCTTTGCCATGTCTCTGACAAGGCCGGCCTGAGGATAGTCGCGCTCCGTGAATCCCCCGCGGCCTCGGTAGTCCGCTTCACAGGCGGTCAGAAAATTCTCCAACCTTTGCGGCCGGCGCCAGGCATCGGTCGCTTCGATCAATTTCAGTAGCGTCGCAGGCCTCAACTCCATTGCCCGATGACAGTGCCCGTGCCACTGTGCGACCAAACGGGCCAGTCCCAGGTACTCATTTGGAATTCGCAGACGAGCGCCCATTTCCAGTATCAGGTCCACACTGCGTTTTTCGTGGCCAATATGTCTTGGCAAGTCGTCCTTCGGCGTTGTGCCTTTGCCAAGATCGTGGACCAGGACGGCAAAGCGCACGACCGGGTCATCGCTTAGTCTGGCAGCAAGCTGCAGCGCCATCATCATATGCACGCCACAGTCAATTTCCGGGTGCCATTTCGGATTTTGGGGAACGCCAAAAAGCGCTTCCAGTTCGGGGAACAAGACAGGCAGCGCGCCACAGTCCCGCAGAATCTGGAAAAAAACCTGTGGGCGTGGTTCCAGCAAGGCGGTATGCGTTTCCTGCCATATCCTTTCTGCCACCAGTGCATCCGCCTCGCCGTCAGCGACCATTCCGCGCATCAATTCCATGGTTTCTTCCGCGACCGTGAAGCCGGAGTCTGCGAAGCGCGCCGCGAAGCGCGCGACCCGCAGCAGGCGAACCGGATCTTCTCTGAATGCTGGGGAGATGTGCCGAAGTTTCTTTTTTTCCAGGTCTTTGCGACCGCCACAGGGGTCGATCAATTCTCCCCGGCTATCGACCGCCATCGCATTGATGGTCAGGTCCCGGCGCTGCAAATCCTGTTCGAGTGTTACTTCGGGTGACGCGTGAACCGTAAATCCCTTGTAACCCGGCGCGGTTTTTTTTTCTGTTCTGGCAAGCGCGTATTCTTCGCCGGTTTCGGCGTGAATAAAAACCGGAAAATCCCTGCCAACCTGACGATAACCCAGGCGCAGCATTTCTTCGGGGGTTGCCTGAGTTACAACCCAGTCTTTTTCCCGGACCGGCAGCCCGAGACAGCGATCTCGAACCGCTCCACCGACCAGATATATTTCCATGCGCGAATATTAACCGAATGTCTGCCCGTCGTTCGGCTGCAGTACAATGTCACGCCGATTGTTTGGCACACGGGATGGTAATGGCCAGAGAGTAATATGCGAACAAGGCGAACCGCGAATTGGTTTTTTGGTGCGCCAGTGCGCCCGAATCGGTTTTTTTCTGCGCTCGTGATTTGCCTGGCTCTGGTATGCATCAATGGTTGTAGCGTGGCCTATTACATGCAGGCCGTAGGCGGTCAGATGAGGGTTCTCCGTCTGCGGGAGCCCATTGACAAGCTGCTCGGTGACCCCGATACCGATGCGGATTTGAAGGAACGGCTTCGGCGAGTTCAGGAAATCAGGAATTTTGCCAGCGATACACTGGGTCTGCCGGAAAATGGCAGCTACCGTTATTACGCCGATCTGCAAAGACCGTTTGCTGTATGGAATGTATTCGCCGCACCCGAATTTTCGATTGAGGCGGTTGATTCTTGTTTCCTTGTTATCGGCTGCGTTGCCTATCGCGGGTATTTCAAGGAAGCCAGCGCGCAGCGTTATGCGAAGCGAATGGCGAAAAAGGGCAACGACATTTACGTTGCCGGGATCACGGCTTACTCAACACTGGGTCGTTTTGATGACCCGGTTTTCAACACGATGATTTACTGGGACGATTGGCACCTGGCCGGCGTAATTTTCCATGAGCTGGCTCATCAGTGGCTCTATGTCAAAAGCGATTCCGCATTCAGCGAGGGGTTTGCCACGGTCGTTGAGGAATACGCCGTCAGCGAATGGTTGCAGTCGCAGGAATCGCATCGTGAATTCGCCCACTTTCAGGACCGCGGTGCCAGCCGGGCGATTTTCGCCAGAATTACCGGTGCTGCCCGCGAAGGCTTGAAAATAATTTATGCCGCGGACGACTCGGACGACCATAAACGGCGGGAGAAAAAAAGGATATTTTTCGAGTTGAAGGAAGAATTTCATCGCCTCAGCAAAGAAAATCCAGACTTCGAGAACTTCGCGGCATTCTTTGAGCAGGACCTTAACAACGCGCACCTGGTATCGGTGGCGACTTATTACGAATTACTGCCTGACCTGCGGTGTCTATTGCACGAGGCCGCTTCGAATCAGCTGGACGTTTTCCTGGCATTGGCGACTGAGCTGGCTGCGTTCAAGGACAAGGAGTCCCGGCTGCAGCGCTTGCGCGCCCACTGTCAGCGCCCGGCTACCCGCCGAGCCGAATCGCGCTTGTCCCTTGTCATTGCGGGGCCAAGCCAGCCCGGAATCAGCCTGGAAAAATGATGCGGACTGATGCCGGTCCTTGCAAAACCATTCTCGCTGCACAGGCTGTGAACCTTCAGTGAACGGTAGTTGTCGCGAGAAAAAGGTTTGCCCGGCCAATACTCGAAAAAAGCTGCCTGCAAGCTGGACAAACTGTCCGGCAGGCCGACAACCAATCGTCTGCATTGCATGGATGTCGCAATGAGCTGCACGATTTCTTTCAACGAAAAAACCTGTGGTCCGCAAAGTTGCAAGGTCTTGCCGTTCAGCGCCTGATCGTCCAGGCAACGCATGAGTACGCTGACCACATCTTCGACATAGACCGGCGCCATGCGGGCGCGCGGGGCTGCGAGCGGAAACACCGGTAGTATCCGCAACAGAGTGGCGAAGCGATTTGTAAACGAGTCTCCCTCTCCAAAAATAACCGAAGGCTGCAGTATTGTAGCGGCCAGTTCCCGCCCGGACTGGCGAATGATATTCTCCGCTTTCCCCTTGCTGCGCAGGTAATGACTGGCCCCCTGTTCGCCATCCGCATTGAGGGCACTGAGATAGACCAGGCGCGGCACATGGTTCTGCAGGCAGGAGTCGACGACTTTCCTCGTCAGCTCTGTGTGTGCCTGCGCGAAACCACTGCCGTCATGGCCTTTTTCATTCAATATTCCGACCAGGTTGATGACCGAGTCGCAGCGCTCAAAGAGCGAGTCCAGCGTTTCCTGCCGGTGAATATCGCATTGCCTCAGCTCAAGATTCGGGTGGACCAGCAAATCCTTGTGGTCTTCGCGATAACGGGTCGGTACCCGAAGGCGATGGCCTTGGTTGGCGAGGCGTGCGAGCAAGCGATGACCGACAAAACCGGTTCCGCCGAGTACACAAATGACAGATTTTTTTCTCGTCCAGTCCACTTTCAGTTTTGACCATCAGGCGAGGTGGATTGCGCTGACTCCTATTGTGCTTTAATCGGCACATTATCAACAGGATGAAATTTGGATAATCAGGTTTTTGCTTCGCCCGACATTTTTGGACACCTTCCGGATTGGAGAATCTTCCTTGTTGACGGATCGGCCGCCGGATTGCGGCGGGCACTGGCTGTGCTGCTGATGAAGCCGGGCCTGAAAATGCCGTCGCCATAAATAAAAAAGCCCGGGGACAGCCGGGCTTTCAGGTAATGGTGGCGAGCGTGTGTGCTTACTGGACCGGTATCAGAAGACGATTTTTTCCCCTTCTTATGGTCAGCAACAATGCTTCCGCGCCTTCGGCCCGGTCGCGGAATTGCTGGAGGTTTTCCACGTCTCGACGATTGACTTCCGTAATGATGTCGTTGGACCGCAGGCCACGTTGTGCGGCAGGACTGTTTGGCTCAACGCTAAGCACCCGCACGCCGGCGTGTTCATCTGCCGAGCTTGTGCCGATCAGGCTGGCGCCTTCCAGACCGTCATGTACATCAGCGCCGGCCAGGGGAGTGTTTTTCACCTGCTCGCCCAAGTACGCCAAGACCGACCTGGTTTTTCCGTCGCGCCAGACTCCGATTCGCACCTCCTCTCCAACAGGCTTCATGCCGATGGTGTTGCGCAGCTCGGCCGAGTCCTTAATGATTTCTCCATCAACCTCGATAATGACGTCGCCAGGCTCGATTCCTGCCATGGCGGCGGCCGATCCTTCACTGACCTCGGAGACCAGTGCGCCAAGCGCGTTTTCTTTTTCCAATTCTTTCGCCAGCGCCGGCGTTAGCGAATAAATTTGCACGCCTAGCAGGCCACGGCGAACCTCACCGAATTCGATGATCTGGTTCATTACTGCATTGACCATGTTCGACGGTATGGCAAAACCGATACCAATATTGCCGCCACCACCAGAGATGATGGCGCTGTTGATGCCGACCAGCTCCCCGTTCAGATTGATCAGGGCGCCACCGGAGTTGCCGGGATTGATAGATGCATCGGTCTGGATAAAATCCTCATAGCCGTCCGGATTGATGCCGTGCCTGCCAAGAGCGCTGATGATGCCGGAGGTAACCGTATGCTGCAGACCGAAGGGGTTGCCGATAGCAACCACAAAGTCACCGACGCGGGCGTCGTCCGAATTCGCCAGCGGGATATCCTGCAGGCCGTCGCTTTCGACTTTCAGTACCGCGAGGTCCGAAGCGGGGTCCCTGCCAACGATAGTCGCCTGCAATACCCGTTCGTCAAACATCGTGACTGTGATCTCATCCGCATGTTCGACCACATGATTGTTGGTGATGATGTAACCGTTTGCAGAGTCTACGATGACGCCTGAGCCAGCGCTTTGAAACCGGCGGGGCTGAGACGGTGCGTTAAAAAACCGGCGGAAGAACGGGTCATTTTCGAATGGGCTGCTGCGCCGGCCCCTGGTTTCCACGGTACCTGTGGTCGCGATATTGACGACGGCGGGTGAAGCCTGTTCGATCAGAGGCGCCAGCGTGGGCGTGCCGTTTTCATCGCTGGTAGGAAATATGGTTGCACCGGCAGGCAGGGTAATCAGGAAGGATAGTATTGCCGGTACCAGAAATTTTCTGTTGCTTCTCATGCGTGCTCCGATTCAGTTTGGTCCGGTGGCTCACCGGAACCCCGATTATACAACCGCAAAAGGCGGACAGGAAAAACGGGTGGAAAGTTCCACCCGATTTCCATTGCCCGGATGCATTCCGGCCCTAATCGACCTGGATGTCGATCTTTTTTGGCTGGATTTCGGCAAGCTTGGGGATAATTACCTCGAGCACGCCTAGCGAGCTTTTCGCGGTTATTCGATCCGAATCCGCGGTGTCGGGAAGGCTAAAGCGCCGGTAAAAGCCACCGCTCGCGCGTTCGACGCGTCCGTATGCCTGATCATGGGTTTCCGTTTCCGCCTGGCGGACACCCCTTACGGTCAGCACACCATTCTCCATAGTGACTTCAATGTCTTTCGGATCGACGCCGGGGATATCGGCATGCAGAACGAACTGCTTGTCTTCTTCCCTGATGTCTACGGCCGGCAACCAGTCGCTGACCGGGGAAATCGTCTCATCCTCGTCCCGCCAGCGCCGGTCCAGTATTCGATCCAGGTCATGGTGCAGTCTATGCATCAGACCCAAGGGTTGATAGCGAATCATGTTCATCGTTAATCCTCCGAGTAATTTGATTTTTCGCCTGATCACTTTTTATGGCCAGTTTCCAGAATTTCAAGTCGCCTGCGAGGCGTGCGGGGATAACCCTGTTCACCAGCTGTGGAAAAGTTGTCAGAATCCGGTGAACACAATATCTTGTGGTGCAGCAAAACCAGCGCTTTTCTCATACAGACGTCTGAATTTTAAAGAGAAATTCATGTTTAGGCTATAACTTATTGACACTTATAGAGTTTTTCTCAAACAAAAATACCTTGACAGCTGATGGACGACGGCATAATCTTCCCTCCCCGACACTATATATTGTGGTTTCCTGAATTGGCGCAGGGAAGGCTGAAAAGCCATTCAGGGGCAGGGAAATAAATCGCTTAGCCCGGGAAAAAGGGTAAAACGCGCAAAAAATAAAAAGCAATGCCAGGCATTGCATGGAAGGGGACACAAAGCCGGGCTATGAAAACAGCTAGAAAAATCGATCCAAAGGACCTGGGCGAGATTACATTTCAGGCAGCCTCACTGGACATCTGGGACACCAAATACAGACTCAAAGCGAAGGACGGAACAATCATCGACCAACGGGTCGATGATACTTATCTGCGGGTCGCCAACGCGCTGGCCGCAGTTGAACCGCTCGAAAAGCAGGAATACTGGGCCGAGCAGTTTATCTGGGCTCTACGCAAGGGCGCTATTCCGGCGGGCCGCATCATAGCCAACGCGGGTGCGTCCGAGCACAAACCTGCGACTTCGACCATCAACTGCACGGTGTCCGGAACGATTAACGATTCGATGGTCGAAATCCTGGACAAAGTAAAGGAAGCGGGAATGACGTTGAAGGCCGGTTGTGGGATCGGCTACGAATTTTCGACCTTGAGGCCTCGTGGCGCCTACGTATCCGGCGCAGGAGCCTATACATCCGGGCCGCTGTCGTTCATGGATATTTACGACAAAATGTGTTTTACGGTGTCGTCAGCAGGCGGTCGTCGCGGCGCACAAATGGGCACCTTCGATGTTGGTCATCCGGATACACTGGAATTTGTTCGCGCCAAGCGCGAAGACGGCCGCCTTCGCCAGTTTAACCTGTCCTTGCTGATTACCGATGAATTTATGCAGGCGGTAAAAGAGGACAAGCCCTGGCATCTTGCATTTCCGGTCAGTCGCCGGGAGGCGGTCAAAGAAAATCTCGATTTGCAGAATGCCGATGAGTATATCTGGCGCGAGTGGCCGGGCGAGGGAGATTTTGTCCGCAACGAAGAAGGATTAGTGGCTTGTCGCATCTACAAGACCATGCCCGCTTCGCGGATGTGGGATGTCATTATGAGTTCGACTTACGATTTCGCCGAGCCGGGTTTCATCCTGATCGACAGGGTCAACGAGCAGAACAACAATTGGTGGACGGAAAACGTTCGCGCGACAAACCCCTGCGGCGAACAGCCATTGCCGCCATATGGTTCGTGCCTGCTTGGCTCGATCAACCTCACGCGGTTCGTCAGCGAACCGTTTACCGGTGACGCCAACTTTGACTGGGACGAGTTCCGGAAAGTCGTCAAGGTGTTCACACGCATGCTCGACAACGTCGTGGAAATAAATGGTTTGCCATTGGGGAAGCAACGCGAGGAGATTATCAGCAAGAGACGACATGGCATGGGGTTCCTGGGTTTGGGTTCCGCCCTGACCATGTTGCGCATGATTTACGGCGAGAAGGATTCGATCGAATTTACCGAGAAGGTCGCCAAGGAACTCGCCCTGGCTGGTTGGGAAACGGGGCTGGAGTTGAGTCGTGAAAAAGGGCCGGCGCCGATCATGAACAAGGAGTTCAAAGTCACGGCGGAAATGCTTCGCAAACGACCGGAGATGAAACGTGACGGCTGGCAGGTAGGCGCCCGGATCGCCGGAAAGGTTTTGCATGCCCGTTATAGCCGCTATATGCAGAGAGTCGCCGAGGTGGCGCCGGATCTCGTCGAGGAGCTGGCTGAAGTGGGTAGCCGGTTTACCCATCACAATTCGATCGCACCGACAGGAACGATATCGCTATCGCTGGCCAATAACGCCAGCAATGGGATCGAGCCCAGCTTTGCGCATCACTATTTCCGCAACGTGATCAGGGAAGGCCGCAAGACCAAGGAAAAAGTCGCTGTTTACTCATTCGAATTGCTGGCCTATCGGGAGTTGGTGAATGCCAATGCCAGCCCGACCTCGGAGAACGCCGATAACAAGTTGCCGGAATATTTTGTCACTGCCGATGATATCAGTCCGCGGCGACATGTCGATATCCAGGCGGCTGCACAGAAATGGATAGATTCTTCCATTTCCAAAACAGCCAATATCCCGACGGACTTTCCCTACGAAGATTTCAAGGACATTTATATCTACGCCTACGAGCAGGGACTCAAGGGCTGTACCACGTTCCGGTTTAATCCTGAGGCGTTTCAGGGCGTGCTGGTAAAGGAAAAGGACCTGAAAAACACGACCTATGTATTCACGCTTGAGGATGGAACTCAAATGGAATTAAAGGGCGACGAAGAGATTGAATACGACGGCGAGGTGCACAGCGCAGCCAATCTGTTCGACGCCTTGAAAGAGGGTTATTACGGCAAATTCTGACAATGACAGGGAACAAGCGCTCCTGACCTGGAAGGCGGATCGTTGAACCGAAACCGATTTAACGGTCCCCTTCATTTTTGGCAGCAGCGGGAACAGTCACTCTAAACGAGAAAGAGGAAAAAAGTGGGCGTCTATTTGCGTATTTGGAAAAAACGAAAAGAGCAAGCGACATTCGAAATTTGGGCGGGCCGTCAGAACTGGCTTCGTGCTGGACTGATGGTCAAGGATGACCAGGACATACCCGTAACTTCCTGGCTGGAGCGGCATGTGACTGGCGGCTTGCCCAAACCTGACAGCATTAACAACGGGCCTGCCGCACAGGTCCTGGAGATTGAAAAATGAAACCCGTCAAAATCGAGGGGAAAATAGTCGACTATCGCGTTGCTAAAGGCGATGCAGCTGGTGCTGAGCAATCAACCGCCAAACCAGACCGCGAAGCGGAGGCCAAACCGAAAGTTGTCCGGATGCACGAAAAACTGGTACGGCCGGAGATGCTGGAAGGGACTACCTACAAGCTGAAAAGCCCGGTTATGGATCATGCGATGTACGTAACCATCAACGACATCGTGCTCAATGGCGGAACAGAGCATGAGGGCCGCAGACCGTTCGAGATATTTATCAACACGAAAAACCTGGATCATTTCCAGTGGATCGTTGCGATGACCCGGATGATGTCCGCGGTATTTCGAAAAGGAGGAGATGTCGCGTTCCTGGTAGAGGAAATGAAAGCCGTGTTCGATCCACGGGGCGGATACTGGCTGCCGGGCGGAAAATTCATGCCATCGGTGATTGCCGAACTGGGCCATATCATCGAAAGGCATTTACAGAAAATCGGTTTACTGGGAAAGACCGGCCTGGATGAGCATCAACGCCGGTTGGTTAAAGAAAAACGTGCAGAATTTATCGAGCAAAACAGGCAAACCGATGCGTTTGCCAATAGCGCATTTCCCGAGGGCGCTCAACTATGCACCAAGTGCAACACCGCTGCCCTCATTCGCCTGGACGGGTGCATGACCTGTCTTAATTGCGGGGATTCCAAGTGCGGCTGATGGGCTGCTGGATGCGGCCTGTCTGACTTTAAGCGGCCTTCGGGCCGCTTTTTTTTTCAATGAAAATCAGGGTTTTCCCCCACAGACTGGCGATGGGCCATTTGTTAGCATCGGCCTGAACCGAGAGAGGCCAGACGAGTCATGGGTAGAAATCAGCCGACAATCGGTACTGTCGCGCGCCAGGTTGGCGTCAATGTTGAAACAATCCGCTATTACCAGCGTATTGGCTTGGTCAAAGAGCCGCCAAAAAACGGCGGTTTTCGCTTTTACTCGGACAAGGCGGTCACCAGACTGTTATATATCCGCAGTCTGAAGAAACTGGGATTCACTCTGCGTGAGATAACCAACCTGCTGGAAGCTGGCACCAAAAACTGTAGTGAGGTCAGTGCAATACTGATAAACAAGAGGTCGGAAGTACTGCAAAAAATAGAGCAGATGCGCGACGCGGCCGAGAAACTCAAACAGATGGAAATTGTTTGCCGGGAGCAATCAGCCAACGGGTCTGACGCCTGTCCGCTTGTTCCCGAATATGATTGACCCACCTACGCCCTGACTTCCACTCTTCGCCACCGGCCCTGCCAGCAATCTGCCGGGGAAAATCCCGTGTGCAAACAAGGATCAAGCAAGAGTGCGAGCGCATTTATGAATAATCCGGGTTAGAGTAGTTGCATTAGCCAACGACCAGGTGCTGCAGTGGGCCGATTTGCACGCAAATCATGCTTGTTCCTGATTCTTTTTTTGCCTTTCTCACCCGCCGGTGCCGAGGCTTACCTTACGGTGGACGACTACCGGCAACTTGATGCCAGTCATCAACGCGCCTGGATTGCCGGCGTTGTGGATGGCTTGCTCCTGATGTCGCAAGGCAGCAATTTAAGCGGTCGGCGCTGGCTGCTCGACTGCATCCGCGAACGTACTATGGATCAACTGCACCAGGCGTTTGCAGAATATATCAAGGCCAACGCGGACTATTGGCAATATGCGGCGGCAGGCGAGTTCGCAATGGCAATGAACGAATCCTGTCCTAAAACACCTTTCTGGTGATTTTTTTTCTGTGAGGAATTGAATCCCCCGGCCATTCAGGTCAGGTTTTTTCTTGGATCGAAGCCGAGTTCGTCCCGCATCTGCTTGTAGATGCTTCGGGATTTCGCGCTGTCAGCCGGCGGCGCGACGATTTTCAAGACGACGAATTGATCGCCCGCGGAGTTTCCAGGCAAGCCTCGGCCCTTTAGCCGCAGGCGTGAATCTGTCTGTGAACCCGGTGGAATTTTCAACGATACCTTGCCGCCGAGCGTGGGAACCTCGATCGTGCTTCCCATCGCGGCTTCCCAGGGCGCAACCGGCAAGTCAAGGTAAATGTCTTTCCCGTCGTCACTGAAAATTCGGTGTGGCAAAAAATCAAGCTCCAGAAACAGGTCTCCGTTTGCCCCGCCGCCGGCGCCCTTGCCTCCCTGGCCGGCCAGCCGAATCTTCTGGCCGTTGATAACTCCTTTGGGGATTGTTACTTGCAACGTCCGCTTCGCCGTTGACATGCCGGCCGACTGGCTCAACTCGATGCTGCGACTGCTTCCACTATAGGCGTCTTCCAGGCTGATCCTGACTTTGGCCTGGTGGTCCGGGCCGCGGGCAGCGAAACCGTGTCGGAATCCGTGACCCGATGGCGGTGAACGGCCGCCGACAGCGCCGCCAAAGAGCGATTCGAAGAAATCACTGAATGTGCTGGTGTCGCCCGAATGGGTGAACGAAAAACCGGAGTTCCAGCTTGGCGGCGGTCTGAATTCCTGACCCTGCTTCCAGCTACTGCCAAATTGGTTGTAGGCGGATCTTTTCTCCGGATCCCTCAGGACTTCGTAGGCTTCGCCAAGCTCCTTGAAACGTTCTTCGGCATTCTTCTCCTTGCTGACATCGGGATGATATTTTCTGGCGCTCCGACGGTAGGCTTTTTTTATCTCATCCTGACTTGCGTCTCGATCCACGCCGAGAATTTTGTAGTAATCCTGATATTTCATTTCAAGCCTCGTCTGCAGCAAGATCATGGCACACCAGGAACCGGTCGTTTTGGCAACCGGGACATGTCACTCCATTATGGCCCTGTGTTGGCGGCTTCGGTGTTGCATCCAAGTTTAGCCTGAATACTTCAGCAAGGCGCTAACCGCCTTGCTGAAATATTCAGCTTCCCCTTTTATACAAAGCTCGGGCCGTAAAAACTGATACAGTCGAAGCATGCCCGGCCGGCAAAAAAAGATTGTCAGAGAAACGTTGATCGGAGCCGCGATTTTGCTTGTCGCTGGGTCATGCACCAGCGTACCGGCTGGCGTGTCGGACTCCCCCGGATCGCTATCCGTTATATCCGGCGATCTCAGGTTGCGTTTTAACAGCCCCGTGAATGTTTATTTGCGAAAAGTTGACGATACCCGGCTTGGCATATTTAAAAACCGGGTACGCGTGGCGCCGGGCTCACACGTTTTGCTGGTCGATTGCAAAGTCGAGCATGCGGACGGCACATCGCGATATGTCCTGAATGTGACCACTGTTGCCGGCGTGGATTACCGCTTGCAGGCGGTGCTGGCCAGCGGTAACCGTCGCTGTTCGGCGGTGGAAATGGTCGAAACTCCCCACTGAAATCGCTTTCCTTTCCGTAGTTCGGTCCACCATCCGGCGGTAATGCGAACTGCGTCACACTGCGTGACTTTTCGGCAGCCTATCATGTCAGCTTCCCGGGCCAGTGTTTCCGGGCAGTCTTGGGCAAGAAGCAACAGCGGGAGCAACCGTATGGAAGCCACAATGAATGGCCGCAAAGGAATATCGGTCAATTGGGAGGGCTCTGCGATCTGCCGTCCAATGATAGTGGTTAAGCCCGAACGTATTTCCGAACTGATTGACATCATCAACAACGAAAAAAAGTATCCAACGCCGGTACGGGCTGTCGGGTTTCAACATTCTATGACCCGTTGTGCGGTCGCCGATGGTGGAACGATCGTCGATATGCGCAACTTCGACCGGATACTGGAATTCGGGCAACGTCACGTTCGGGTGCAGGCCGGTATCCGTATTCACGACCTGGTCAAGGCATTGGACAATCGTGGGCTTCAGCTTTGCGCCTGTCCGGAATTTGGTGATATCAGTGCCGGCAGCGTGGCTTGCACATCGAATCGATACATATCTTCGCAAGGCATTCTGGGACAACTTTCCTCGACCGTGGTCGGAATGAAGTTGGTGACCCCCCTGGGAACGAAGCTCAACCTGACGGCCAAGCAGCCGGATATGCTCAACATCATGCGCAGCAGCTTCGGTCTGCTGGGCATTCTTTACGAAGTAACTTTCGCGGTGCGCGACAAGATCGGCTTCGTGGTCGAACGCCGGCAAATGGACATCGATGACCTGTCGCTGGCGATGGCCGGATTAAAAAGTGACGGCACGGGCGTCAGGTTGACGCTTTACCCGTTCTCCGGCAAAGCACAGCTTGAGACCCGGCGTTCCGTGAAACTGGGAACGGAAACCAGGCAGTGGATTCCGACTTTGCGTGCATGGGGCTGGAATTGCTGGGTGCCGTTTGTGGCCCAGTTATTGAAGCGGCTGATACCAAGCAGCCGCCTGCGTGGCAAACAGCTCGATATCCTGTTGTTCCAGGCACAAAAAACGTTTGCAAGACTATTTCCCGACCGTACGACGGAAATGTCGGCAGTTTGCCTGCCAAGCTCTCGTCTGCCCAAATGGGGGAGATGCACTTATACGACCTGGGCATTTCCGGCCGATGATTTCTCAATTCTGGCCGAAAAATATGTCGCTTTCTGCCGCCAATACGAACGCGAACATCGTTTCCGCTGCGATCTCCCGACCAAGGCGGTTTTGGTGCCAAAAGACCCCGCGAGCCTGCTTTCCTATGCGGCTGATGGGGACGTCTATACGCTTGATGTGTTTTGCAGCGGTGGCAAGGGCTGGGAAGATTTTCTAATCGACCTGAATCAATTTTGCTCAGCCAACGGCGGTGTGCCGCTACTCAATCAGACCAAACTTCTGTCACAACGGCAGGCGGTCATGGGACTGGGCCGCAAGCTGGTGACCTTCAAGCGACTGCGACGGACTGTAGATCGTCAGAACCGCCTGTCGAACACCTTCTACCAGCCCTTGGTCGGCTGAAAAAGCGCGTACAATCGCCGGCCACAAATCCGGGCTCTGTTATCATTTGTACTGTAGTTTCAGGACCTGGCCTTCCTGTGACCAAGATGGTAGCCGCCGGAGTGCGCTATGGGACCAATTAGTTTGCTGGGCAATCTGTTGTGGCTGTTTCTCGGTCCGGGCATTGTCTGTTTTCTCTTTTGGGCCATCGCGGGCGTCATCATGGCCCTGACGATAGTCGGCATGCCCTTTGCGATCGCCTGTTTCCGGATCGCCGGGTTTGCGGCGCTTCCATTTGGCCGAATCCTGGTCGATGCCGAGGAAGTCGGTGAGGAAAGAATTTTCGGCACAACGTTTTTTGCCATACTGTGGATGTTACTGGCAGGGGTTTGGTTGACGTTGTTTCACCTAATCATCGGATTTCTTTTTTTCATCACCATTATTGGTATCCCATTTGCACTCGCCCATTTCAAGCTGGCGATGGTCTCGTTCAACCCGCTGGGGAAACGGATCGCTTATCCCGGATAATCGCTCCGCCGGCCGCTGCTCCGGGCAAAGCGCTGCATAGCGAGGACCCCGGCAAGGGAGTCTTGTCGGCGGCAGGCACGACTGGATACAATGCCGCTCCGCCAGTGTGGCCAGGCCAAATCCGGAAATTACATGTCCAGTTCCATTGTCAGCACACCCGCCCCGTTCAACGAAGCCATCGGCGCCTATGCGCCAGGGAGCGCTGAGCGTGCATCTTTGAAAGCCAGGCTCGCGGCCTTGATGGACCAGCAGTTGGATATCCCGGTTGCGATCGGTGAGCGCGAAATTCACACCGGCAGGCTGGCAGAGAGCAGACCACCACACGACCATGGCCATTTACTGGGCAGATATCACGAGGCCGGAGAAAAAGAAGTCGCACTCGCGATCGAATCATCGGCCAGCGTAAAGAATCACTGGTCGTCGATGAACTGGGAAGACCGCGCGGCTATTTTTCTGAAGGCAGCCGACCTGCTCGCCGGACCGTATCGTGACGAGATCAATGCGGCGACCATGCTTTGCCAGAGCAAGACGGTGTTCCAGGCGGAGATAGACGCAGCTTGTGAGTTGGTGGATTTTTGGCGCTTCAACGTGCACTTCATGGAGCAGCTGTACGCGGTGCAGCCGGAATCCGCCGATGGCATGTGGAACACCATGGACTACCGGCCTTTGGAAGGATTTGTTTTCGCTGTGTCGCCGTTCAATTTCACATCGATTGCCGGAAACCTGCCGACCGCACCCGCGATAATGGGTAACACGGTGTTGTGGAAACCATCGTCGACCCAGACCTATAGTGCCTGGGTCATCATGAAGGTTTTACACGAGGCGGGCCTGCCCGCAGGCGTGATCAGCTTCCTGCCGGGCAAAGGGGCCGAGATCGGGGGGCCGGTCCTGGCAAGCCCCGATCTTGCCGGGATACATTTTACCGGCAGTACCCAGACATTCAGGCATTTATGGCGGTCGGTCGGGGAAAACATCGACCGCTACCATAGTTATCCGCGGCTGGTCGGAGAGACCGGCGGAAAGAATTTCGTGTTCGCCCATCCCAGCGCTCATGTCCAGTCTCTGGTGACCGCACTGGTGCGCGGCGCATTCGAGTACCAGGGACAGAAATGCTCGGCGGTAAGTCGGGCGTTCATACCGGCCAGCCTCTGGGATGAAGTCATATCCGGCATGCAGGAACAAATGAGCCGGATAGAAATGGGCTCTCCGCTGGAGTTCAATAATTTCGTGTGTGCAGTAATCGACAAGAAGGCGTACGACAAGATCAGCGGCTATATCGCCCACGTAAAGAACAGCGATGATCACCGGATACTGGCAGGCGGTGAATGCGACGACAGCCAGGGGTATTTCATCAGTCCGACCCTGGTGGAAGCCGACAGCCCGCGGGCCAAGCTGATGTGCGAGGAAATCTTCGGTCCGATCCTGGCCGTGCATCGTTATGCAGACCAGCGCATGGACGAAACACTTGCGGAAGTTGACAAAGCGAGCCCCTACGCACTGACTGGCGCGATTTTCTGCCGCGACCGAGCGGAGATAAACCGAATGAGCACGGCGCTGCGCTTCGCCGCCGGCAATTTCTATATCAACGACAAACCGACTGGCGCCGTGGTTGGTCAACAGCCATTTGGCGGCGGCCGCGCCAGTGGGACCAACGACAAGGCCGGCAGCATTTACAACCTGGTGCGCTGGATGTCGCCACGGGTCATCAAGGAAACTTTCGCACCGCCGCTGGATTTTCCCTACCCGCACATGGATGAGGACTAGAGTCCGGCCGCACGCGACTGACAATCGCGAGCCAGAGGCTATAGATGCATGACTTCCTGACCGGCCTGAAATACGGTTTTCGGGGCTTGCCCTGGCTTTGGCGAAAAGGTGTTCGCCTGTATGTCGTTGTTCCCCTCCTGATCAACTCGCTGCTCTTCGCCGTTGCCATAATCTGGGCGGGGAGCCGCATCGACGGAATGGTTTCGCGGTTGCAGGATGCGGCGCCCGGCTACCTGGACTGGATCATATGGCTGCTATGGCCAGTTTTCGTGTTGCTGGCCCTGCTTGGCCTGTTCTTTGGTTTTACTTTGCTGGCCAATCTGATCGGCTCACCATTTAATGGCCTGCTGGCGGAACGTGTTGAAAGATTAGTCGATCCCGAGTCCCACCCGCCAGACAGCCTGTCATTAGTCACGGAGTTGTTTAGCGCGCCGCTGGAGGAGCTAAGGAAACTGATGCATGTCTTTTTGCTGGCGGTCCCTCTGATATTGCTCTGGCTGGTGCCGCCGGCATATCCGTTTTTGCCTTTTTTGTGGGCCGCCTTCGGTGCCTGGGTCCTGGCGCTGGAATACCTGGACTATCCGCTGAGCAACTGGAACCTGACCACCCGCCGACAACGCGCCCTGTTGAGAAAGCGGCGCATGCTCGCGCTGGGTTTCGGTAGTGGCGTTACCGTGCTTACCACGATACCGGTGTTGAATTTTGTCGCCATGCCGGCTGCGGTCATCGGCGGAACCTTGCTTTGGTCGGAGCAACTCAAGATGGAAATACTGGCCGGTGGGGGCGACGACGAATCGGGTTGAACCGGCTATGATATCGAGTCACAAGGGCCTGTGCGCACAGACTGTTATGAGGTATTTCATGAGCAAGGCATTTTTCCCAACCAGAGTTTTCGGCGTGGTCGCCATGCTGGCGCTGACAGCTTGTGGTCAGCCCGGTGACAAACAGGACGAGCTGCAGCAAGGCTCAGCGGAAGCGACCGGCAGCAATGCTCAGCTTACCCAGGATAGCCGGAAAAACTGGCTTGAAAAGCGCAAGGAAATTTACGCGCCGTTCGAGTTGACGGCCGACCTCTCGAGCCTCACTGACCGGCAGAAGAAAATGTTGGTCAAGCTGATCCAGGCGTCGGAAATCATGGACGAGTTGTTCTGGAATCAGGCGCTGGGTCCGAAGGCGACGTTTTTGTCTGCGATCCACGATCCGGACGCGCGCAAATTTGCCGAATTGAACTATGGACCGTGGGACCGGCTGGCAAACGAAATGCCGTTCATCGAGGGGTATTCTGAAAAGCCGCTGGGTGCAAATCTTTACCCGGCGGACATGACGGTAGAAGAATTTGAAACAGCCGAACTGCCTGGAAAAGACGACCTCTATACGCTTCTTCGCAGAAACACACAGGGCGAACTCTACGTCGTGCCGTACAGCGAAGCCTACGCGGAACAGTTAAATGCGGCGGCAGAACTTTTGCGGGAAGCTGCCGCGCTGGCCGATGACAGCGAGTTTTCAGAGTACTTGAAAGCCCGCGCAGAGGCTTTCCTCAGCAACGATTACTATGCCGGCGACATGTTGTGGATGGATATGAAAAACAACCCGATAGATGTTGTCATCGGGCCGATCGAGACCTACGAGGACCGCCTGTTTGGTTACAAGGCAGCCTTTGAATCCTACGTATTGCTCAAAGACTTGTCCTGGTCCAGGCGGCTGAGCCGCTATGTCAGTTTTCTGCCGCAACTACAACAGGACTTGCCGGTGACGGACGAATACAAAGCCGAATCGCCGGGTACGGATTCGGACCTGAATGCCTATGATGTTCTGTATTACGCGGGTCACAGTAATGCCGGCTCAAAAACGATCGCGATCAATCTGCCGAATGACGAGCGAGTGCAATTGGCAAAAGGCACGCGGCGTTTACAGCTAAAAAATGCGATGCAGGCAAAGTTCGATAAGATCATGCTGCCGATTGCAGGCGAACTGATCGTTGAAGAGCAGAGGCCTCATGTGACATTTGCTGCGTTTTTTGCAAATACCATGTTTCATGAAGTGGCACATGGGCTGGGCATAAAAAACACAATCACTGACAAAGGCACGGTTCGCATCGCCCTCAGGGAGCTTGCCTCCGCAATGGAAGAAGGAAAGGCCGATGTACTGGGTGTTTATATGATTACCAGCCTGTACGAGCAGGGCGAGCTGAGCGACGGTGCATTGATGGATTACTACGTAACTTTCCTCGCGGGCATATTCCGTTCGATCCGCTTTGGCGCATCGAGCGCACACGGTATAGCGAATATGGTGCGCTTCAATTTTTTCCAGGATCTGGGTGCGTTCAGCCGCGACCCGGATAGCGGTCAGTACCGTGTTGATTTTGAGCGTATGCAGGAAAGTATAGCGGCGTTATCGGCGCTTATTCTGACTCTCCAGGGCGACGGTGACTACGATAACGCCAGCCGGTTGTTGGCGGACAAGGGCAAAATCGGCGACGAATTGCAGGCGGATCTCGACCGGCTGGCAGCGGCCGGAATTCCTGTCGATATCGATTTCGTCCAGGGCGTCGATATCCTGGGGCTGGACTGAGCGGACCCGTGCGAGCCGCAATCAACAACCAGTGTATATGGCATGGCGGCAGGCTCGTTTTGCTGTCGCTCCTTTTGTTTTCGATTGCCGGGGCCGCGATCGTAGAAGAAAGCGACTGGACGGCCGATAAGGTGCTGGTTCTGAAGGCCCAGCGAAAACTGTTTCTGATCAAAGACGATCGCATTTTGAAAGCGATCGATATTCGCCTCGGCCTGGTTCCCGATGAAAAAAAATTAAACGAAGGGGATTTCCGCACGCCAGAGGGTTCATATTTACTCGATCGCCGAAATTTGAACAGCGATTACTTTTTGTCCATCCATATCAGTTATCCCAATGCGCAAGACCTGTCGGAAGCGCGAGGGACGGGGTTATCGCCCGGTGGAAACATCATGATTCATGGCCTGCCAAACGAAAGGCAACATGAGCGGGAGTATTACTCCGGTTGGGACTGGACCGATGGTTGTATCGCGGTATCCAATACCGACATGGTGGATATCTGGATGATGACCGGCGTCGATACGCCGATCGAAATTCTTCCCTGATCCCTGCTGCTTGTGATTCCCTCCCGGGGCTGTATCGGCCGTTTCTTGAGTTCCCGGACCATCCCACAAGCCCTTGTTTTTTTGATAAACCGTTGAAAATCAACAAGTTCAGTTGACGCTGATTGTGAACCAGTTCCTGTTTTGGGACAGTCCAGCCAACTACTGTAAAGATCAAGGATTCACCAGGATGGTGTGTATGGGTCAGCACGACAGAAATCGCGATGAGAAACGATTACAGGCAGCCCGCCGGCCCGCCAGGGCCGATGACGAAGGCTGGGACGCGTATCGTAGTTGGTTGGGTCAGGTCGCCGGGACCCGGGGCCGTCGCGTGATGGCTGACCGTTCGATTTACACGCTGCAAGGGTACAAAGACTGGGCGCACCGGATTCGCAAGGATTGGGACCCGGATTCGACTGAGTAATCAGCGAACCATCAGACGACACCCACCGATGGCAGTGCGCTCGCCGGCCTGCTTTTCTCCCAGCTAAGTATCGACTTCCATTGTTCCACGTCTTGGCGAACATGATGCGGTTTCATTTCATGAATTCCGATGCCTTGTTCGGAACAGCGAACATAGGCCTGCGAATCCCGCAATATGCCGACGATAGGAATGCGCAAATTCCCTAAAAATCGCATCAGCGACTGGTAAATCAAGGTATTGCTTTTCACGCGGTTGGCCAGCACGCCAATGCGGCCATCGCTGCGCCTGATGCGCGCGATCAGTAACAGGTTCGAAATCAGGGCGGTTGCCGCATGGATATCGATATCCGATGGCAGCACGGGGATCAGGATCGCCTGTGCGCCGCGGGTGATATCGGGCAGCGCTTGTGGATCGATCGCCGCTGGCGTGTCGACAACGACGCGCCGGGATTCCGGGGGCACGCGCATCTGCCAGCTCCGGGTCACCCGCATTTGATTCTCGTAGGCCGCTACTCCGTGAATGACCGGAAGATCGGCAAATCGCTTGTCGAGCCAGTGCATGCTCGAGCCCTGCCGGTCCATATCCATCAGTGTCGGCTCCATGCCCTGTGTCGAAAAATAGGCCGCCAGGTTGGTGGCAATCGTGGTTTTTCCGGATCCTCCCTTTGGATTCAGCACGACGATCTTTTTCATGACCAGACCATACGCCAGATTTTGATTCGGCAACAGAGGTTCTCTGCATTATGTACAGCGGAGGCCGACTGATCTTGATTCTTTGTGAACTGCAACACAGTGAATTTCGATGCGCTTTTCTAAAGTTGGTACCAGAAGCTGGAAAACCGGAGCGAAACTGAAATGAGCAAGCAGTCCGAAAACCGACGGGATCAACAGCCGTTGAAAATGGACAGGAATTACTGGGTTGCCAATGCGATAGCTGCAGCGACACGTGCGCTTGAGCGTGAGCATGGCAAGGGGCGCAACGGACTGGGTATTGTCGATAGCCCTGACCGATCGCAGTTTGTCTGAAGGCCCGCGAAGCCGCGGAGCTGAAAATGCCTGGCCGATAAGGGACAAAGGAGTAGACATGGAAGTGCTTATTCAATGCCTGGATGAAATCGAGGACCTGGTGGTCGGGTTTGCACTTTGGGTTGGTACCTGGCCCAGGATGGCGGTCGTTGGCGGTCTGGCAATCTATTTCGCGGGCGTGTCATTCCTTATGTTTGCCTGAGCGGCGCCCGGCCGGTGAGACCTGCGTCACATCTCGTAATTCCACAAGAAGATATTATTCAGTTTGGCTTTGATACTAACGGTATAGATCGTGCGGAAACGGTCCGACACAGGCAGGCACAGTTATCGCGGAGACCTTGTAGGTCAGGAAGTCGCAGGTTCCCGGACGAAGAAGCCGCAGTCGAAATCCGATCGCGATGCCGCGGAACAGGCGCAGATCAACGATTCCGCGATAAACGAGATTACGGGCGATCCTTACCCGGCCGGTCTGCTCAGAAAGCAGCGACCGGAATAAGCCGCAGACCTATTCGGTATCCGCATCGCGCGGCGGCTTTGTCAACGATCGAAGAAACTCCACAAGACCCAGTTTTTTGCCGAGAGTGGCTGCAGCGACTGGGCTAATGCTCTTCAGGGTCATCAGCGGCCGCACCGGCATGCTGTTAACCAGGATTTCAGGCTTGTCCGAATGAAGCGCTTTCAAGACGGCCTCCGCGACCTGCTCGGGCGTGCAACTGCCGATACTCGCTGGCGCATCGCGCTCCTTGCGGGCAAACATCCCCGCGTCGGTGACAAACCCCGGGCAAATCGTGGTTACTTTTACGCCGGTATCCTGCAATTCCATCCACAATGACAGTCCCCATTCAGACAGCGCGGCCTTGGTTCCCGAATAGGTACTGCCGAAGGGCATCCCCAGCCGGCCTGCCATCGATGCGATGCTGATGATATGCCCGTCACCTCTTTCAAGCATCGCCGGTAGCAAAATACGAGTCAGCAGAAACGGCGCCATCACGTTTGTCAGCACGGCCGCCTGGATCTGATCCGGCTCATGCCGCTGATAAGGGACCACTTCCTCGAGGCCGGCATTGTTGATCAGGATATCTATCCGGCCCAGTGCGCTTACGGCGTTATCGGCGAGACCTCGAAGTTCGTCCATCCGGGTCAGATCGGCAGTCGCGGTTTCGATTCGGACCGGCTCTGACCGGAGATCTTCCGACAAATCCTGAAGCCGGTCCGCTCGTCGGCCGCTCAGCAGCAAATTAATCCCATTTGCCGCCAGCGATCTGGCGATATGGGGCCCGATGCCTCCGGTCGCACCGGTTAACAACGCGTTTTTCCCGCTCAGCTGACTCATGCTGACTCCCGTTCGATTGTATTGGGTCACCCGCGGGTTACAGTGTAGTATTTGTATGCACAGAGAGGGCGATGGTGAGCAAAAAAAATTCGCAAGCAGGGAAGAGTGATAGGAAGACGGTCGATCTGGATCAACTGCAATACCGGGTAACCCAGGAGAAGGTCACGGAGGCTCCGTTTTCCGGCAAGTTTTTGTATAACGAAGCAGAGGGAAATTATGCTTGCGTGGCTTGTGGGAATCCTCTTTTCAGCTCGCAGACCAAGTATGATTCCGGGTCGGGCTGGCCAAGTTTCTGGTCATCGCTGACAGAAGGAAACGTTAAGACGAGCACGGACAACAGCCATGGTATGTCACGTACCGAGGTAAGTTGTGCTGATTGCGGTGCGCACCTTGGCCATGTCTTTGACGATGGCCCGCAGCCCAGCGGGAAACGATTCTGTATCAATTCAGCCGCATTGAACTTTGCGTCCCAGGATGAATCCCGATAGCTGGATACCTCGTACAGGCGTTGCGCGACGGCAATACTTTGCACATGGCAGAACCAGTTGCGGCGAGATATGTCCGACATTTGCCGGCGCCGATGCGCCGATCAGAAAGGAAAATCAATGACACGCAAAACAATATTGACGATGTCCGTACTTCTGGCCGCCTGCGGATCACCAATGGCGCAAGATGAAGAGGCGGCGACCGCACAGCAAGAGCCGGCGCAGCCGGAACGGGAACCATCGATTGTTGAATCGGAGGAGGTCCGGATGGAGTTGGTGGAGCTGGAAAATGGCCTGAAATACCTGCTTCTGGCCGGAGGTGAAGGAGAAGCGATCGAGGACGGACAGAGCGCAATGGTGCATTACACCGGCTGGCTGTATGACGAGGCCCTGCCAGAGGGCAAAGGGGAGAAATTCGACAGTTCCCGTGACCGTGGCCAGCCATTCAGTTTTCCGCTGGGCGCAGGCCAGGTCATCCAGGGTTGGGACCAGGGTGTGGCAGGCATGAAGGTTGGCGAGCGCCGCATGCTGATTATCCCGGCCGGCCTCGGCTACGGTAGCCGTGGCGCCGGTGGTGGCGCCATTCCGCCGGACGCGGTCTTGCTGTTCGATGTTGAATTGCTCGGAATACGTTGATAGCGGCTCGCTGGATAATGACCGCCTTGCTCATCGGAGGGTCGTCCGATGCGGCTGCCGATCCGGTAAATAACGATATGGAGGCGCCGATAAAAAATTACCACGTGATTTCAGAACGGCTGGGTACCGGCGGTACCCTGTCTGCCGACGCAGTAGGTTGGCTGGCGGTGGATGGCTACCAGATGATCATTGACCTCCGGGATGAATTCGACGAGATCGAGGCAAACGCGGCGCTGGCCGAGGGCACGATCTATGTTCACATACCAGTCAGCTGGCACGCGCCGTCGGATGATGAACTCGAAGCATTTCTTCTGGTGATGGCCGCCAACCCCGAGAAAAAAATCCTGGTGCATTGCTCCGCCAATTACCGCGCTTCGGCAATGACCTATCTGTACCATGTTCTTGAACTTCACACGGACCCGGAAGAGGCTATGGCCGATGTCCGAGCGATCTGGGAGCCGAACGAAACCTGGCAGCGTTTTATTGTGAGGTCGATCGACAGGCGAGAATCAGTAACAGAATAATCGAAGGGACGGGGACATGGCTGGAAAAATTATTGGATGGGCGGCCGGCGCTTTGCTCGCAATGCTGGCCCAGTCTGTTGGCGCGAGAACATTGATACATGCTGGTCACCTGATCGATGGCGTTTCGGACAAAAGTCGTTCCACGATAACCATCGTTATCGATGGTGAAAGGATCACCGGAATCGAGGACGGATTTCTGAAGCCCGATGAAGGCGATACGCTGATCGACCTGTCGACACAAACGGTGCTGCCTGGGCTGATGGATATGCACACCCATCTGGACCACCAGAATAATTCCCGCAGTTACCTGGAGCGATTCACGCTGAATGGCGCGGATTATGCGCTGATGGCGGCGCATTACGCGAAAGTTACCCTGTATGCCGGGTTTACGACGGTTCGTGATCTGGGCGGCCGGTACAACGCCGCCATAGCATTACGAAAAGCGATCGAGCGTGGCGAAGCAACCGGGCCCAGAATATTCAGTGCAGGAAAATCGATTGCCACGACCGGCGGTCATGGGGACCCGACCAATAACTGGGCGGAGATTCTCGGGGGAGACCCGGGCCCGACAGATGGAGTGGTCGATGGACCGGCAGAGGCGTCCCAGGCAGTCAGGCAAAGGTACAAGGATGGCGCCGATCTGATAAAGATTACCGCCACAGGTGGCATATTGAGTCCTGCAGCAAGTGGACAGAATCCACAGTTTCAGCAGGAGGAACTTAATGCGCTGATAGCGACAGCGAGGGATTACGGTTTTCATGTCGCCGCGCATGCACACGGTGCCGAGGGAATGAAGAGAGCGATACGTGCCGGGGTCAGAAGCATCGAGCACGGCACCTTTATGGATGACGAAACCATGGCCCTGATGAAAAAACACGGCACTTATTTTGTGCCGACGATTTCTGCCGGAAAATTCGTCGCCGAGAAAGCTGCGGAGCCTGGTTATTTTCCCGAAATAGTCAGGGCCAAGGCGGCGGCGATCGGCCCGATTGCCCAAACGACATTCGCGAGTGCGTACGAGAAAGGAGTGACCATTGCTTTCGGCACAGACAGCGGTGTCGGTCCCCATGGCTCGAATGCCAAGGAATTCGTTTACATGGTCGAAGGGGGTATGCCAGCGATGGAAGCGATCATGTCCGCTACCTCGGTCGCAGCCGGGTTGCTCGAGCAGACGGATAACCTGGGGTCGATTCGCCCGGGAAGGTATGCCGATATCATTGCGGTGATCGAAGACCCGCTGAAAGAAATTTCGGCGTTGCAGGAAGTCAGTTTCGTCATGAAAGGCGGTGTCGTCGTCAAGGACGAGATTCACAGGGGGAAACAGTAGGAAATTGGTCAAGAGGTACAGAATTCTCGGATCATTTCTGGCCGCGATTGTTGTGGTCTCGTTCTTGATGACCGCGGCCCTCAGGATTTACGGTCTGTTTGATGAACCTGAAGAAGACGGCCTCGTAGCGCATCCGGTCGAGTTGCTTGACGAATTCCAGCGAGCGGAGCTCGCCGCTGAACTGGGTGAAGATCGTCCGCCGCCAGATCCGGAAGAAGTACAAAGGCTGGAGCTGCCCGGCCTGACCACAAGAAGCCAGCTTAGAGGTTTTGTCGAGCTGGAAGTAATGGTTGGCGACGATGGCAGCGTCGACCAGGTCAAGGTTCTAAACGCATTTCCGAGAGGGGTTTACGAACAGCAGGCCATTGAGGAGGTGAGCAAGCGGCAATTCGAACCGGCCGTGCCTGGATCCGCAGCGGAGACACGCATTGAAATCGTAGAATTCAGCGTAGTGGAAGATACGGGCTAGCCGGTATCAGCCGGCAAGCCTGGGATTCAACGTATACAGGCCGATTACACGGGCTTCGCCGAGTATATGATCCTGCAGGGCCTCGAATACATCGCTGCCGCTAAACTCTCCGTCCACTGCGCATCGTTCAAGGTCTGTTGCATACAGAACAAAATGATAGTGGTGGACCAGGCTGTCGTTCCACGGCGGACACGGGCCATCGTAACCGAAATAATTGCCCGCCATTTTCTCGTCGCCGGCAAACCAGCCCGTATAATCATTAATGCCCTGGCGCGAACCATCCGGGCCAGCCGGTTGTTGCTTGCCACCTGCCGAAACACCGTCTGAACAAGATCCACCCGCGATGCCGCTGACCGATGGCGGGATATCCACCATCACCCAGTGGTAAAAATCCGCGCGCGGCAGATCCGGGGGTATTTCTCTCCCTTCCTGGTTGACATCATCGGCTTTGGTTGGCACATCCACATCGACGCACAACAGCACCAGCGAACGGGTACCGGCCGGAAGTGCATTCCATTGCAGAGTCGGGTTGCGGTTGGCGCTGAGCCTTACATGCTCTTTCGCATCGATGATGCCAAAGGCGAGATCGCCGGGAATAGTGTGCTGGTTCTCAAATTCTTCAATTCGCAGGTACATGAGTTTTCCCCTCGGGCTGCCTGCCCGGATACCGACGGTTGCTTTCAGGATGCCTTGGCGACCTGATCCATATCCGCGAGAACATCCCTGACTTGATCGCCTGCCCAGGAGAGCTGTTCGCGGGTTACGATCAGCGGCGGCGCGAACCGGACGACGGTTTCGTGCGTTTCTTTGCTCAAAAGACCCTTTTTCATCAGTCGCTCACAGACTTCTCTGGCAGCCGCCAGCGCCGGGTTTATTTCCATGCCTATGAACAGCCCCTTGCCGCGCAGATCGCTGACCAGCGGGCTCTTGATGGTTCGCAACAGACCGAGGAAGTATTCGCCCATCTCCCGGCTTCGCTCGACCAGGTTTTCTTCGATCAGTATGTCGAGAGCTTCAAGACCCACTGCGGCGGCCAGCGCATTGCCGCCGAAAGTGCTGCCATGCGTGCCGGGTTGAAAAACTTCCATGACTTCACGTTTGGCCAGAAACAGGGATACTGGCAGGATTCCGCCGCCCAGTGCCTTGCCCAGTATCAAGCCATCGGGTTTGACATCGTCGTACTCGCAGGCAAGCAGTTTGCCGGTACGACCGAGACCGGTCTGCACCTCGTCGCAAATCAGCAGTACATTGTGTTTGCGGCAGATTTCGGCACATTTTCGCAGATAACCGTCCGGCGGAATATTTATGCCGCCTTCGCCCTGGATCGGCTCGACCAGAAAGGCGGCCGTATTATCGTTGATTGCCGCTTCCAGCGCTGCCGGGTCGCCATAAGCGATGGTTTTCATGCCGCCGGGGAACGGACCAAATCCCTTTTGATACTCCGGCTCGGCTGACAGGCTGACGATAGCAATGCTACGCCCATGAAAATTGCCTTCGCACGAGATAATTTCGGCCCGGTCCCGGGCTACGCCCTTTACCTCATATGCCCACTTGCGCGCCGCCTTGAGCGCCGTCTCGACGGCTTCTGACCCGGTATTCATCGGCAGGGCCATGTCCTGGCCCGTCAGCTCACAGGCGCGCCTTAGAAAATGAACCAGCTTGTCAGTATGAAATGCCCTGGAAACTATACTCAGTGTCGCTGCCTGCTCACTGAGAACTTTTACCAGCCGCGGGTTGGCGTGTCCGTGACTGACCGCCGAGTAGGCGCTCATCATGTCCAGGTATTTGTTGCCGTGATCATCCCAGACGTGGACTCCCTCGCCACGAACCAGTACTACCGGCAGCGGGTGGTAATTGTGTGCACAGTACTGGCTTTCGAGTTCGATCGTTGGATTCATTTCCTGCCTCCGGTAATCAGTGAACAAGCCGGCGAAGGCATGCCAGGCAATCAATACTAGGGTATACACGACCGTCATATCCAGCCATCCGGTCGGCGCCGGGCGTGCAGGGCGTGCCGGGCACGGGACGGCGTGTAATACTTGCCGGGCATGATTTGCCGGGAGTTCAGCTTGCACGAAACGAACCTTCTTATTTCGCCCGATTCCGATCCGGAACCACAGGCCGGAGATACAGTAATCTGTTATAGGCCGGAGCGGACGCCGGATCCCAAGGCGGAACAGCAGGAGGCAGCGAATAATGATTCGGCTCCCCAAAGCTGAGCGAATTATCGTGTCGGGTCCGGTCGGTGGCCTGGAATCGATATTGCAAGTCCCCGAGATGCAGATCGAAAAAATCGCCGTTGTTTGTCACCCGCATCCTTTGTATCACGGCACCATGAATAACAAAGTCGTGCATACATTGGCACGGACATTTCAGCGCATGGGCGCCGCCTGTCTGCGATTCAATTTTCGTGGCGTTGGCGCCAGCGCTGGTTCATATGACGAAGGCAGGGGTGAAACTCAGGATGCGCTGGCGGCAACGGTATTCATGCGAGACCGTTTTCCAAAGGCGAACTTGTGGATGGCGGGATTTTCCTTTGGTGGGGCAGTCGCCCTGCGAGCCGCCAGGCTGGCATCGGCCGACCTGCTGGTTACTGTTGCGCCGGCGCTGCACAAGCTGGAAGCAGGAAAGACGACGATTCCCGATTGCCCGTGGCTGCTAATCCACGGCGATCAGGACACGACGGTCAGTTGCCGGGGAAACCTCGAATGGGTGAGCCAACTGGATCGTCCACCCGAGGTTTACGTTGCCAGTGGAGTCGATCATTTTTTTCATGGCAAACTGAATCTTCTTCGCGATGTGGTAATCGAGAAACTGGAAAACATGGCCGTGGTCTAAACCAGGCAAGCGTCACAAAAGGAACAGCCGAGCATGCTGAAATCAGTCTTTGTCGCAATACAAAAACAGTTTGCCGATACCGGTGACGATCAGGACGCGAACCACGAGAATGCGTTGCGGCTGGCGACAGCGGCTCTGCTTGTGGAGATGGGCCGGGCCGATCATTACGGCGATGGCGATGAGTCGACCTTGATACTCGAGTTGCTGCGCGAAAATTTTGAAATGGAATCCGAAGACGTCGGGGCGCTCTATGAGTTTGCCACCGAGAAGGCCGATCAAGTCGTTTCCCTGCATGAACTGACCAGCCTGCTGCATCGTTCGCTCAACGATGAGGAGCGCGGCAGACTACTGGAGATGATGTGGCGGGTAGCCTATGCCGACAAGCGCCTGGATCCGCTGGAAGACTCGTTGGTGAGGAAAGTGGCCGACTTGCTGTATGTTCGAAATACCAGCCTGATGAAAATTCGTGATCGGGTTCTGTCGAATATCGACCAGTAAATCACCGCTTGCGGTCAGCCCGAGCCATCCATGGTAACTGCCCCGCCTACTCCGGATCGTGCAGACCGGCTTCCCGCAGACACTGGGGAATGGATGCCGGGCGCTCGATTTTGACGCGCTTGTTGCGACCGCTTTCACCCGATAGGATCAAGATCCTGGACGGCGCGACCGAAAAAGAGCTGCCGAGGAATTCGCGCAACTGTCGGTTTGCCTTGCCATCGGCGGGTG
>JAPUGL010000074.1 GCA_027292775.1 Gammaproteobacteria bacterium
CCTTCGGGTGTGAGTTCGAACACCCAGGCAAAAATCAGCGCCAGCGGGAAACCCATGCCCAGCAAAATCACGGCCAGCCGGCCGCCCCATTCCGGGATGCCGAACATCGGGAACAGAATGTCGGTCAACTGGATCAGCACCCAGCCGAACGCCACGTACATCACCGCTACCCGAACGACGTTGCGCCTTTTGAGTTCGTTGAAAAAACTGCTCATGACCAACCTTGACACCCTGCCAACCTTGGACTTTAGCAAAATACCATGCAAAAAACGCAGGTTCCTAGCGACTCAATTCGGTAAAGCACAGGCTCAGCCGGTCGGGCAGCGATAGCCGGGTTCGGTCCCGGCCGCGTTCGCCAGCGAATCTGGTCTCTTGCAACTCAAAAGCGTAGGCTTGCACTCAGCGATAAATGAGAAAATCCACTGATGTCCATTTTCCGGGAATTGAAGCGCCGCAATGTATTCCGCGTGGGTATCGCCTATGTGGCGGTCAGTTGGGTACTTTTGCAAGCCGGCGATGTGGTTTTCGATTTCCTCGAATTGCCTGCCGCCGCTGGAAAATTCCTGCTCGCGTTCCTCGGACTTCTGATGTTTCCAGTACTCTTTTTCTCCTGGGCCTACGAGATAACCCCGGATGGGATAAAGAAGGAATCGGAAATCGAGCGAGATAATTCGATCACCCGTATCACCGGCAGGAAACTCGATATATTGACTATCGGACTGGTCATATTCGGGGTCGCGTTCGTATTGATCGATAGAGCGCTATTGCAGCGCCACGTAAACGACGCTGCGAGCGAAGCCAAACTGGATGCAGCAACCGTCGTCGCCGAGCAAAATTCCATCGCCGTGCTTCCGTTTGCGGATATGTCGCCAGACGGTGACCAGGAATATTTCTCCGATGGAATTTCCGAAGAGTTGCTGAACCTGCTGGTCGGTGTTGATGGTCTCAAGGTTGCGTCGCGAACATCGTCCTTTGCTTACAAGGGAGAGAACCTGAACCTCACGAAAATAGCCAAAGAACTGCAGGTTAGTCACGTGCTTGAAGGGAGCGTACGCAAAGCGGGTAACCGGGTGCGGATCACCGCACAGTTGATCGATGCGAGTAATGACCGGCATTTGTGGTCCGACACTTTCGATCGTGAGCTCGACGACATTTTTGCGATCCAGAGCGAGATCGCGAACAGCATTGTCGATGCGCTCAGAGACACCCTGGGAATCGAAACCGAAGACGCAGTAATTACAGTGGAGGCTGCAACCAGCAACCTCGATGCCTACGATCTTTTCCTGAAAGGCCGCGAAATGTTTATCGCCCGCAGCGGGCAGAACCTGCCGGTCTCTATTGAGATTGTAAAGCAAGCGGTGGAACTGGACCCGAATTTTGCACGTGCCTGGGAACTCCTGGGTGCGCTTTATTCGGTTGCCCCATCCTGGGGAGTGGGCGATGCCGCCTACTACGAGCTTTCCCGACAAGCGATCGATCGGGCCCTGGAGCTGGAACCAAACCTGGCGTTTGCATATGGCGTCAAATCTCAGACTTTGCGTAGTCTCGGGGGTAATGTGAACTGGACCGACGCCATGGCGCTGATCAACAAGGCGCTGGAGCTTGAGCCGAAAAATCCAACAATGCTGCTTTGGCGTGGCATTAATTATCACCAGATTGGTTTCCTGGAGCAGGCCGCGGATGACTTCGATCGTTGCCTGGAACTGGACCCCGGGTATGAGAATTGCACGAATCATCGAACGATGATTTTTTATAACCAGGGAGCTGCGGACAAAGGCCTGGAGAGATTTGATCTGCAGCTTGCCATTGCCCGGGTCAGGACCACTCATTGGTATCAATACCAGGTCCCGGACCTGGTCAGGAATGGCGATCTGCGCGCCGCTCGCCTGGCGGCCGGCTCGTTTCTTGACGATAATCCCGCCATCACTGCCTGGATTGAGGCCTTGCTCCATCCAGATGAAGACCAAAGTGAGCGCATCGAGCTGCTCGCAAAGCGAATGGATGAATCGGATCGTGCCGCCCAGTTCATCTGGATGACGACTGGTGCCTATGATCGAGTAGAGCCAGGCTACTTTACGTATATCTCTATGTGGCGCACCGACCTGGAGAACTTTCGCCAATCCGACGACTTCAACAGGGTCATGCGAGAAGGCGGAGTTGAAGACTACTGGCGAGCCCACGGTTTTCCACCGCAATGCCGGGCAACAGGTGATGACGATTTTGTGTGCGATTAGATTTGCCAGCCAGCCATACTTTTTTTATTCCTGAATTACTAAAGAGCAAAAATCGGGTGGCCAAAACCGCTGTTTTGGACAATGATGGCGGGCGCTGAAATGGAGACTCCCGAATGAACCCCGAACTCAAACGCGCGGCGGAACTCGCTGGCGCATACATCGAGTCCTTTGACACCGAAAAAGTCAGCGAGGAACCGGATCCGGATGCGCTGCGGGCCAAACTGTACAAGGAATTGACGGCTGACGGCCTGCCGCCATTGCAGGTGATCGAGGAACTCGCCGACGACGACAGAGAAGGCTTGTTGAACAGCGCCGGCGGACGCTTCTTCGGCTGGGTGATCGGCGGCGGCATCCCGGTCTCGATCGCCGCGGACTGGCTGACCTCGGCCTGGGACCAGAACGCAGCCGCTTACGCGTGTTCGCCAGCGGC